>CAZZGQ010000048.1:4335-15557 GCA_964653765.1 uncultured Elusimicrobia bacterium
CTCATCGTGCTCTGGCTGATCGTGTTGTTGTTGGCCGCGTTGAGATAGGCGCCGTGGCCGGCCGTGTTGCCGATGAAGCTCCCGGCCACGCTGTTCGATGAGGCGCTGTTGAGGGAGAGGGCGCTGTAAACGGCCGCGTTGCTGCTCATCGTGCTCTGGCTGATCGTGTTGTTGTTGGCCGCGTTGAGATAGGCGCCGTAGCCGGCCGGGTTTCTGATGAAGCTTCCGGTCACGCTGTTCGATGAGGCGCTGTTGAGATAGAGGGCATAATAGCCGCCCCCGTTGCTGCTCATCGTGCTCTGGCTGATCGTATTGTAGTTGGCGTTCGTGTCGAGCCCAGCGGCGTAGCCGGCGGGATTGCTGATGAAGCTTCCGGTCACAGTGTTCCATGAGGCGCCGATGAGGTAAAGGGCAAAAGAGCCGCTCCCGTCGTTGCTGCTCATCGTGCTTTGGCTGATCGCGTTGTAGTTGGCATTGGTGTCGAGCCAAGCGCCGTAGCCGGCCGGATTCTTGGCGAGGATCGCCGAAAAGGCGTTCGTCGAGCCTTGGACGTACAACGCGTAGAACGCGCTCGAGTTGGCCGCGAACGTGCTGTACTTGACCGTGTCCCTCTGCGCCGTCGAGTCCAGCCATAGGCCATCCGCCGCCGATACGGTCACGCTCGTGTAGCTGACCGTCGTCCAGCTTGAGATGCGTACGCCGGCCGTCCAGACCATTGTGCTCGCGTCGACGTTGACACTGCTGATCTGCACGTAGGACGACGAGGCGTAGACGCCGTACGCGACGCTGCCAGTGGGCTTGATGTCGATGGTGAAGACGCTGACGCTCGAGTTGATCAGCCGGAAGGCGGCCGTCGAAGTCGTCGGCGGCGCGACGACCGGCCGCAGTCCCGAGGCCGGGTCGGCCATGACCGTCAGGCTAGAGCCGTTCATCGTGAAGTTCTGGACGGTGACCTGCTCGTTGTAGGTCGCGCCGTCGCGGATGACGACGCAGGAGTAGCCTGTCAATGGGTTGGGTATTGCGTTGACGGCCGCCTGAATCGTGGTGTAGGGGCCGCTGGTCTTGTTGACGTTCTTGATCACTGAACAGAGCGGAGCGTAGGACTCGCTGGCTTGGGCGGTGTTTCCGTAAGAGCCTTGGTTGGCGCGGCCCCCGTTGGCGGGCGTCGGCTCGAGAGTGTAGGCCTCGGCGGGGTCGGCGGCGTCGAGCGTGGGCGAGTCGGCGTTGTCCTGCTGAACGAAGGCCTGGGTGGCCGGATTATAGCGGCCGACCGTCGAGAGCGGGTGGAAGTCCTCGACGCCGGCGCTGGGGTTGTTCCAGAGCGGATTGGCCGCGATCGAGTGCCCGTCGCTTCCGACGCTGCCGTTCCACGGGAACCCGTACGCTTGGCTCCCCCATATCAGGGTGTTGGCGGAGGTCGAGCTGAACCAGTCGTTGTAGTCACTCGTGAAGCCCGAGGCGGCGTCGGCCGTCAGCGAGGCCGAGGATCCGGTGGTGGTGAAAGCGAAGGAGCTCACGAAGACGTTGTCGCGGATCGAGAGGGTGGAGACCACCAGCTGCAGCAGGTAGGCGTTGGTGAACGCCGTGCCGCTGGAGTTGACGTCGTTGAACTTGAAGGAGGTCTGCTGGGCGCCGCGGAAGTGGGCGCTCACGTAGGATCCAGCCGTGATGAGGCCCGGCTGGCTGATGCGGTTGTGATCGATGTTGATCCCGGAGACCGACTGGGCGAAGAGGCCGTAGGCCGCGCCGCCGCCGGCCGCTCCCGCGGACCTGACCACGATGGCGTTGTTCTGGATCGTGGCGCCCGAGGCGAGGCCGTTGAGGTAGAGGCCCGCCGCGCCGACGGCTGCCGTGGAGAGGATCGTATTGGAGGTGATCCAGACCTGCGTGCCGGCGACTTGCGTGGCGATCGAGATCCCATAGACGCCGCCGGAGATGATGTTGGTCGAGAGAGTGATGGCGCCGCTGTTGCCGGCGTCGATGAGCACTCCGGTGCTCTGGGAGACGCCGGTGACCGTGGTGGAGCTCAGCCTGAGGTTGACGCTGCCGCCGTGAACCCAGAGGCCCTGGCTGGGGTTGCCTTGAGAAAGGAGGACGCTGCCTCCGATCACCGTGCTCGTGGCCCCGTTGATCTCGAGGGCGGTGCCCTGCCCCGGGGTCTGAATGTAATCATTGACGAGGGTATTCGAGGAGCCGGCGATCACGACAGCGTTGGAGTTGTCGTTGATGACGACCGTGCTGAAGCTGACGACGTTGAGATTGTTGGCGCCGTTGAACAGAATGCCGATGCCTGCGTTTTGGCTGATCAGGAAATCGTGGGTGAGCGTGTTCGAGGATGCTCCCGAGAAAAAGCGGACGACCCTCGAGCCGGCGCCGGAAGCGCTGATGACCATCGTGCTGTAGGAGATCACGTTGCCATAGTCGTTTCCGCTGGTGAAGTCGACCGCGTCGCTATTGTTGACCGCCCAGATGTAGTCTTGGGTAATGGTGTTCGTGCTGGCGACCGTGGCCGAGTCGAAGACCAGCGCGCCATTCAAGCCGTTGTTGTTGGCGGTGAGGGTGCTGGCGACGACGTTGTTGTAGCTCGCGCCTTGACCGATCCAGAGCGCTCCCGCTCCCCCGCCACCGTAGAGGAAGCTCTGCGTGATCGTGTCCGAGCTGTCAGTGAGAGCGAGCGTCTCGTTGTTGCCTCCTGTCACTGCGGTGGTGAGCTTGATGACGTTGCCCGCGCCGTTGGAGAATTGCAAGGCGTCGCCGGCCGCGTTATAGACGTAGCATTGCGTGATCGTGTTGGAGGCCGTGGTGTTGAGGAAGATGGCTCCGTAGGGAGAGAAGACGCCGTGGGCGCCGTTGTTGCTCGTGATCGTGCTGAGGCTGATCGTATTGAACGTCGAGTTGCCGTCCATGACAATGGCTTGCTGGCTCGGCACCGAGGCGAAGAAGACGGTGAACGTATTGGTCGAGGCTCTGTTGGTCAGATAGACTCCCGGCAACGCGGTGCCGGTGACTTGGACGGAACTGTAGGAGATCGCGTTCATCGAGGAGCCCGACAGGTAATACGCGTAGGCGTTGACGGTCGTCACGCTGGAGTAGCTGACCGTGCCCCAGCTTCCAAGCGACAGACCCGCCGTCCCGATCTTGCCCCCGGCGTCCTGGACATTGACGCTACTGATCGTCACGTAGGTCGAGGAGGCGACGACGCCGTAGGGCACAGCGCTCGCGGGCGCGATGTTCATGCTGACGAGCGTCACGCTGGCGTGGGCGATCTGGAAGGCGGCCGTGGAGGCCGCTGGCGGCTGGATCACTGGCGTATTGATGGTCGATAGAACGCCGATCTTGATGACGTATCCGTTGTTGGTGGCTGCCTGAGAGCTGATCGTGACCTGTTGCGTGTAGGTGGCGCTGTCCTGGACGTCGATGCAGTAGTTGCCGCTCAAAGAGGCCGGCATGGCCGTGACGCAGGACTGGATGTCGCGGCAGTTTCCTCCCCCCGCTTGCTTGACCACGGCCACCGTGGCGCAGCCTGCGATCAACGTGAGCGACTCGGAGGCTTGGCTCGTCTGGCCGTAAGAGCCCTGGTTGGCACGGTTGCCGTTGGGCGAGGGCTCGGGGCCCAGGCCCTCGTAATTGGTCGGCTCGGCCGTGTCGGCCTTGTCGATGGTGGGCGACTGCGTGGCATCCACGAGGTCCATCGAGCCGTTGGCGGCGTCGTAGCGGCCCACGGTCGAGCGCGGGTGGAAGTCCTCGACCCCGGCCGCGGCGTTGGCCCATTGAGGATCGGCCGACTGGGAGTGCGCGTCCTGGCCGATGGAGGCGCTCCAAGGATAGGCGTACGCGTTTGGGCCCCAGATCAACGTGTTCAGCGAGGTCGAGCTGTACCAGTCGTTGTAGTCGCTCGTGAAGCCCGAGGCGGCGTCCGCGATGAGGGAGGCCGAGGATCCCGTCGTGGCGAAGGCGAACGAGCTCACGAAGACGTTGTCGCGGAGAGTGATGGTCGAGGCGGCCAGCTGCATCAGGTAGGCGCTGCCGAACCCCATGCCGGAGGATTTGAGGTCGTTGAACTTGAAAGCGACTTGGCTGGCGCCGTTGAATCCGACGCCGACGAAGGGGCCGCCCGCGACCATGTCGGGATTGCTCAGCCGGTTGTGATCGATGTTGAGGCCGGAGCTCGATTGAGCGTAGAGGCCGTAGACGGTCGCTAGGGAGTTGACGCCGTACTGCCGCCAGACGATGGCGTTGTTCTGGATCGTGGCGCCGGACGTCAAACCGTTCAAATAGACGCCGTAGGTGTTGAAGGTGGCGTTGATGCTGGGCACGATGGTGCTCGACGTGAGGTAGAGTTGGGTGGAAGCGAGCTGCGTCGTGACGAGCACCCCGTACTGCGCTCCGGAGATCGTGTTCGTCGAGAGCCTGATGAGGCCTCCTCCGCCCGTGAGCGAAAAGCCCGCGCCTCCGGCGCCTCCTCCCTGGGCGAGAAGCGTGCTCGAGGAGACCGTGAGGTTCAGGCTCGCGTTGTCCATCGCCAGCACGTTGGCCGAGGTGGTGGTGGCGACAAGGATGGTGTTCCCGATGACGGTGCCGGTCGAGCCGTTGACGTAGACGGCGGTCGAGCCCTGGACGTAGGAGTCCACGATCGTCATGGTGGCGCTTTTGACCCAGACGCCGAGGTCCGACGCGGCCGTGATGGTGCTCTGGCCGATGGTGACCAAGGGCGAGAAGGTGTCGAGGTAGGCGCCGCGGCACCCATAATTTGAGACGAGCGTATCCTGCGTGAAGGTCACGTAGCCCGTGTTGAGGTAGACGGCTTCGCAGCCGGCCGTGCCGCGCGACTCGAGGCGGCTCGATGTGATCGTGGTGCTGCTGCCGTTGAGCAGGGAGAGCGCGGAGCTGTTGCTCCCGTTGGTGATCACGGTGCTCTGGCTGATCGTGTTCCCATTGGAGTTGCCGGCGATCGTGACGGCGTCCCAGGCTCTGGCGTAGACGTAGAGCTGAAGGAACGTGTTGGACGACGCGCCGGTCAGATAGAGGGGGTTCTGGGAGCTGGAGACGTTCGTGATCGTGCTGAAGCTGATCGTGTTGTAGTTCGCTTGGGCGTCCAGGTAGGCGCCGTAGCCGGCCGAGTTGCTGATGAAGGACTGCGTGATGAGGTTGCCGGAGGAGGAGTTGGTCAGATAGAGGGCGGGGTTGCTGCTGTTGCTCGTGGACATCGAGCTGAAGCTGACGGTGTTGTAATAGGCTCCGTAGAACCTGACCGCCGTCGACGTTCCCCCGCCCGTGATCGTGCTGTAGCTGACGGTGTTGCTGCTCGCGCCGGCGTCGAAGCCTGCGCCCTGGCCGCCCAGGTTGTAGATCAGGCTCTGCGTGACCGTGTCGTAAGCGGCGGCGTTGGTGATGTAAAGGGCAGGGTTGCCGCTGGTGTTGCTGGCGATCGTGCTCTGGCTGACGGTGTTGTAGCCCCCCGTGCCGAGGTTCAACGCGATGTTCGACGGATCCGAGATGTAGCACTGCGTGACGGTATTGGAGGAGGCGGACTGGTTGAGGCTCAGCGCGGCGAGCGCCGGGCTGTTGGAGGTGATCGTGCTCAGGCTGATCGTGTTGCCGCTGGCGTAGCTGTCCAGATAGGCGCCATAGCCCCCGGGGGCGCTGAGCAGGTCCTGGGTGATCGTGTTGGAGGAGGACTGCAGGTAGAGAGCGGCGTAACCGCCGCTGGGGCTGCCGGTCGTCATCGTGCTGAAGCTGATCGTGTTGTATTGGGCGGTAGAGTGGAGCTGGGCGGCGGAGCCGCTGGGGTTGAAGACGTAGCTGCGCGTGATCGTGTTGGAGGAGGCCTGGTAGAGGTTGAGACCTTGGTACCCCGTGCCCGTGCCGCTCATCGTGCTGAAGCTGATCGCGTTATTATGGGCGTTGGCGTCGAGATAGGCGCCCGTTCCGGCGGCGTTGCTGGCGAGGGAGACCGCGAACGTGTCGGAGGAGGCGCCTCCGGTAAAGTCCCAAGCGTAGATCGAAGCGCCGTTGACTTGAGCGGAGCTGTACGAGACCGTCGTCATCGTGCTGCCCGACAGATAGAAGCCGTGAGCGGCCTGGACGGTGACGCTCGTGTAGCTCACCGTGTCCCAACTGGCGACCGATAGCCCCGCCGTGCCGATCTTGCCCCCCGCGTCCTGCACGTTGACGCTGCTGATCGTGACGTAGGCCGAGGAGGCGACGACGCCGTAGGTGATCGCGCTCGTGGGCGCGACGTTCATGCTGACGAGCGTGACGCTGGCGTGCTGGATCTGGAAGGCCGCCGTGGACATGGCCGGCGGGTTGATCACGGGTGTGTTGGCGGTCGATAGAGCGCCGATCTTGATGACGTAGCCATTATTGGTCGCCGCTTGCGAGCTTATCGAGACCTGCTGCGCGTAGGTGGCGCTGTCCTGGACGTCGATGCAGTAGTTGCCCGAGAGCGAGGCTGGCATGGCCGTGACGCAGGACTGTATGTCTTGGCAGTTGCCTCCGCCGGCCTGCTTGACGATCTTGAGGGTGGCGCAGCCGGTCAAGAGAGTCGACGCGGAGCCCGCGGCAACGGGATTGGAGACGGAGGTCCAGTTGAGCCCGCCGACGCGGGCGTAGTACAGCGTGTTCTGAGAGAGGCCCGAGACGGTCAGCGTGCTCAGAGCGGGATTCGGCGTCATCGACGAGTAGATGACGCCCCCCGGCGTCACCGCTCCGAAGTTCGTGGAGGAGACCTCGAGCAGGTACCCCTCGGCCGTCTTCGAGGAGGCGTCGGGCGGGCTCAACGGCAGCGGAGCCCAGTTCGCCGTCAGGCTGTTGTTCGTGGTCTGGTAGATCTGCGCGCCGCTGACGAGGCCGGGCAGCGTCGCCGTTTGCGAACTGGGCGAGACGTTGACGTAAGCCGTGGTCCCGGCCCAGACCGTGCCCAACTGCAGGAAGTAGGTCGTGTTGGCGTTAAGCCCCGACAGCGTCAAGCCGGTGACAGCGCCGTTGGCGGTGGCCGAGGTCGTGACGATCCCCGTGAAATCGGAGGCCGTCGAGGCGCGCAGCACGTAGCCGGCCGAGCAGAAGGATGTCCATGTCGCGGCAATGGTGGACGAGGAGAGCGTCGAGACCGTGGCGGTGGCGGAGCCGCCGTAGATCGTGCCGGCGGATCCATCGGAGGCTCCGGCGCCGCCGTTGAGGCCGCCGGCGGCCGAAAGCGTCAGGCCGCAAAGAGGCGACGGGACGTTGACGGTGATGCGGCCGCCGCCGCCGCCGCCGCCATTAGAGCTGCTGCTGCCGCCAGGGCCGCCGTTGACGAGCACCGTCCCCAAACCGGAGAGGCTGCCGCCGGAGAGGTTGATCGCGCCGCCAGCTCCCCCGCCGCCGCCGCCGGAGCTGGGCGGAACGCCGACGGCTTCCACTCGCCCGTTGAGGTTCATCGAGCCGAAGGAGATGATCGCCGCGCCGCCGCCGGAGCTTCCTCCCGCGCCGCTGCCGCCGCCGGAGCCCAGGTCGACGGGGTTGATCAGGGAGTCGTTGGCCGCTCCGCCGGCGCTGCCGCCCGAACTGGCGCCGCCGGCGCCTCCGTGCCCCCCGCCGCCGCCGCCGCCGCCGCTGATGCCGGGGCCCGGCCCCGCTCCCGCCGCGTAGCCGGCCGAGCTGATCGTGATCGAGGAGCCGGCTTGCAGATCGAAGAGTCCGCTGACCGAGAACGCGAGGACGAAGGAGCGCGTGGCCGCGTTGGCCGTGTGCGTCATGGACGAGCCCGCGAGCATCGTGAGGTTGGCCAAGGCGTTGGTGGAGGCCGAGTTCATCACGAGCGTGGCGTTCTTCTGAAGGCTCAGGCTGCCGCCGAGGGCCGCGATGGCCGTGGAGATCGTCAGCGTGACGTTGCTCGAGCCGCCGGCGTTGCCGAGGGTCATCGAGGCGAAGGAGATGGCCGGCGAGGAGGCGCTGACGGTGACGCCAGCGTTGGCGTTGATCGTGACCGTGTCGATCGCTGTCGGGACCTGGGCGGGCGTCCAGCAGGCCGCGCTGTACCAGTTGTTGTCGCAGCCGCCGATCCAGCCGATGTTGGCGGCTCGGGCGCCCGTAGGCCGCAGGAGGAGCGCCAAGGCCGACGCTATTAAGGCTATATATCGCGCGCGCGCGTAAAAAAAAGAAACGAGGCCCCTCTTCGAGAAAGAGATAGGACGAGACCCGATGGCGTACGGAGGGGCCGGCATGACCCCCATTATTGGAAGGCGGCGCGAAGATTTTATTACGTCGTTGTGAAGCTTCCGCCGATCTCAAAGAAGGACGGCCGACGTCATGACAGAGGCCACGAACGGATCGCGGTTGGCCTCGCTGGGCTTCTTGACCAGCAGGTCGATCTTCTGTTCGCCCAACGCGTCCTTGAGGCGGATAAGAATCTCCGTTTTCTCGGCCAGCGAGACGCGGTTCGACAAGACCAGCAGGTCCAAATCGCCTCCCCGTAGGTTGTCGTCGGCGCGCGAGCCGAAAAGATAGACCTGGGCGTCGGGGTCGGCTAGTCGGACGGCGTCCTTGATCGCGGCACGCTCTTGGGCGGTGAGCCTCACGGGAACTTGAAGGCGAACAGGTGGGAGCTCAGGCCGATCAGCTCCTGATAGAGTTTTTTGTAGTCCTCGGCTTCGTACTCGTGCGCGGCCACGTTGCGCAGTTCCCGGATGCGGCGCCAGGTCTGAGCGTCCGGGATCCAGCCGTATTTCTCAGCCACGTTGAGAGTGTCGATGACCGAGCCATGGAATCATTATGGCCGCGCCCCTCGAAACCTTTCTATGACGCGCAGGCGCGCCCCGTGCCGAAAGAGTGCAGGCCGAAGTCTCCGCGAGCGCGTCGATGGCCGCCTGTCGCCACCATGTGCGCGACGACGCGGGCGATGGCCTCCGGCTCGCAGGGTTTGGGCAGGACGCTGTGGACGTTGACGGCGCTGGCGATCTGGGCCTCGAGGGCGTCGGTGACGCGGCAGGCCGTCCAGATGACGATCGGCACGCCGCTGACGCAGCGCTCCTCGCGCAGGTTGAGCGCGAAGTCGAGCCCGGAGACGCCGGGCATCATCAGGTCGAGGACGACGGCGTCGATGCCGCCGGCGCGCAGCCGCGTCAGGGCCTGGGCCGTCGAGGAGACGGTCTCGATGTCGTGATCCCGGCCCAAAAAGGCGCTCGCCAAGGTCAGGTGGTCGGGGTCGTCGTCCACGATCAGGATGCGTGCCATGCTTCCTCCGTTGTCATCCGGAGTATGGGAGGGCAGACTCAAAGCAAGCTCAAAACGTCTATAATCGAGCCATGGCGCTCAAGCTGCTCGTGGTCGAGGACGAGGAGGACATCCGCACGTTCTACAAGGCCCTCGTCGAGGATACGGAACTCAAGGGCATGTTCGAGGTGGCGATGGCCGACTCCGTCCCGGCGGCCCTCAAGGCCCTCCAAAAGCAGCGCCCGGACATCGTCCTCCTCGACTGGAACCTGGCCGGCAAGAGCGGGCTCGAGGTGCTCGAAGCCATCCGCGCGGACCGCTTCCTGCGCTCCGCCTTGGTCTTCGTCGTGACGAGCCTGGCGGACAAGGATCGCGAGATCGAGGCGCTGGGCCTGGGCGCCGACGACTTCCTCGCCAAGCCTTTCGATCCCGGCGTGCTGCAGGCGCGCCTGCTCAACCTAGCGCGCCGCCGAGAGGCCCCTCCCTCTCCGCCGCAGGAAGTGCTCGCATTGGGCAACCTGAAGCTCGACCTGGCCACCGGTCAGCTCTCCATCGGAAACAAGCCGCTGCCCGAGCCGCTCCATAATAAAGAGGCGCAGCTGTTGCGGGTATTCATGAAGCGGCCCAACGTCGTGCACTCCTCGCTGCACCTCTGGAATGCCGTCTGGGGCTACGAGTCCGACGACTTCAAGCATACGCTCCAGGTCACGCTGAGCCATATGCGCAAAAAGCTCGGCCCGGCCTGGGGCGCGCGGCTCGAGAACCTTAAGGACCGCGGCTACATGCTGACGGCGCCTTAAAGCACCCGTTTCCGCGCCGTGCCTTAACTTTCACATTTTGCTCAGGTTCGTTTGAGCCTTGTTTGATTGGCGGCGCGCATTCTGAGCGCGTGGTGAACAAGGCTCTGGTCCTGGCGGCGCTGATGGGACCGGGATTCTGCGCGGCGCAGCAGACCACCGGAGCTCCCTTTCTCGGCATCACTCACTCGGCGCGCTCCTACTCGCTGGGCCTCTCCAACGTCGTCTCGGCCCTGGGCGCCCAGGCCATCGGCGCCAACCCCGCCAACCTGGGCCTCATGCGCCGGCGCTTCGAGGCCTTCAGCTCCTACGCCACCCTCATGGACGGCTCGCAGTACGAGCACCTGGCCGCGGCGTTCGCTCCCTCCTCCTTGAGCGGCGTCGACGCCTTCGGCCTCTCGGTGACGCGCCTGCAGACCGGCGGCATCCAGGGCGCCGACGCCCAAGGCAACAAGACGGGCTCCTCGCTGGGCTCCTCCGACATGGCCGTGACGATGACAGGGGCGGTCCGGCCCATGGAGAACCTCCACCTGGGTCTCTCGGTCAAGGCGATCCAGTCGGAGCTGGCGGGCTATAAATCGAACATGGCGATGGCGGGCGATCTCGGGGCGACCTACACTCTGGCCATGTTCCGCAACCCGATCTCGATCGGCGCCAGCCTCAACAACGTGGGCCAGGGCCTGCGGTTCCTGAACCAGACCGATCCGCTACCGAGCTCGCTGAGCGCCGGCGTGGCGCTGCCGTTGGGTCCGGCGACGGCGGTGGTCTCGGTGAGCCGGGAGTTGGCGGGGCAACGGACGACGCTGGGCACGGGCCTTGAGCTGGGGATGGGGCCTGTGCTCTTTAGAGCGGGGATGCTGACGCAGAGCGACGCGGGCAACCTGGCGCTCAAGGACCAGACGGGAGCGGCCAAGGCGCTCAACGGCTTGTCGGGCGGGCTGGGGCTGCGGCTGGGCGCGGCGACGTTCGACTACGCGATCAGCCAGCAGGCGGTGGAGTTCGGGCCCACGCAACGCGTGAGCTTCTCGCTGACGTGGGGCGGCTCGCGCCAGGACCGCGGCGAAGCCGCCCATCCGTGGCGGCGCAGCGACGAGTCCGATTGGCAGATCCGGTCCTTGGGTGGCTATTGATGGAGAGAACGATCCTGATCTTGGCGTGGATGGCCTGGAGCGGCGCGGCGTCGGCCAACGCCGCTTCCGTCCTCACTGACCCCGCCGCCGTCGTCTCGGAGCC
>CAZZGQ010000049.1:0-10728 GCA_964653765.1 uncultured Elusimicrobia bacterium
TATCAATTCGGCTCCGGGCCCGTCAAGGAATCCCCGTCGGAGGCGGGTGGGTCCCAAGGCCCCTCCTCCGAGGGCCCATCGGCCCTGGGGAGGGGGCGTCCGGCGCCCTAAACTGGGTGCATGACGCTCTGGGCGTTGTTATTGGCCGGTTGGGGCTGCGCGGGCGCCTTCGAGACCGCGCCGGGCGCCGTCCGCCCCGTCCAGCTCTCGCTGGAGCTGCCGCAGAGCGCCTCCGCCACGCGCTTCGAGGCCATCGAGGCGATCTCCCAGATCCCCGGCGCGGCCCAGCCCGCGGCCCTCGTCCCTTCGGCGATGCCGGAAGCCGTCGCGGCGGCCCTGCGCGGCGGAGACGCGGTCGCCTTCCACGCGGCGGTCAACCAAGCGGCCGAGGCGACCGGCTATTCGCTTCCCGATTCCGACGAGCAGGCGAAGGCTCTCTACGACGACGGCGCGGCGCGCGCCCAGGCCGAGCAGCAGTTCCACGACGCCGTGGCCGACAACGTCTCGCCTCGGGCCAAGAAGAAGCGCGCGGCGAAGCGTAAGACGAAGATCGACTACGACGCTTTCGGGAGGGCCTTGCTGGAATATCCCGGCTTGTCGAACGACATACGCCAGCACGCCGAGGCCAAGCGCGACATCCTCAGGAAAGCCGGGTATACGCGCCTCTATGGTAAGGGCAAGTCCCGCGTCTCCGTCGACGAGGCCAGCGACGAGCGCGTGGGCTCCGCGTTCGAGAAAACGCTCGCGGCCTATCGCCGCCGCTAGCCGGAAAGCGAATATAAACTGGTTGCGCAACCAGTTCTTGTCGCGTCTTTTCCCGCGAAAGTGAAACTGGTCGCGCTACCAGTTTCAGCGTGGACTGGCGGCCTCAGTACGGCTTCTTGTAGCGGCAGGCCTGGACGCCGTAGGTGTAGACCGGGCCGTCGACGCGGACGTAGCCGGGCACGAGCTCGGCGTCGGGGGCCAAAGCGGCGCACGAGGAGGTCAGCTGCTGCTTGGCGGACTTCTCGGCGTCGTTCTGGCTGAAGAGGTAGTGCGTGTCCTTGCCCTGCAGCAGGACGTAGATCTGGTCCGTGCCGCCCGGCTCCTTGCAGAGCTGCACGAGGTGGAGGTTGCCGCCGGTGTCGGTCATCTCCAGCGGCTCGCCGATCAGCTGGACGGCGAGGTTGTCGAGCTTGCCCTTGCAGAGCTGCAGCAGCTGCTCCACGCCGGAGCCGCGCTGGATCGCCTGCTTGGCCTTGTCGGCCCCGATCGAGTTGTCGTAGGGCACCATCACGTGGACGACGGTGAAGCGGGGCTCGGGGATGTCCGCCGGCGGCCGCGGCGCGCCGATCGTCGGGAGCGACTTGAAGGTCTCGCGCAGGCGGCTGACGGCGTCGGGCTGCGCCCAGTCGTCGGCGGCGGCGTGCGCGGGAGCGACGCGTCCGGCGACGAGGATGAGAGCGAGCGGCAAGAGTAGGGTCTTCATCGCGGCAGGCTAGCATTCTGCCGCGCGCCCGGCAATGACGCGACGTAAGCCGTGGCGTTGACGCCGATCAGGGGCAGCGCGCGCGCCAGCGTCTTCAGGGTGCACTCCCGCACGTTGTCGGCGTCCGAGGCGCACTCGACGAGCAGCACGCGCTGGCCGGCGCCGCGGCTTGCGACGAGCCTCCGGCGCAGGCGCTCGAAGGCGGCGGCGTCGTTGCGCAGCAGGTGGCCCAGGTTATAGAGGAAAAAGCCCACGCCGCGGGCAGGCTCCGCGCGTTCGATGTCCGGCGAGAGAGCGCTGAAGACGGCGAAGCCGGCCTCGAACCTCTCCCCGCGGTCCTCGAGCGCGGCCAGCATCTGGTCGAGCGGCTGGAGCGAGGCGTAGACGCGGCACTCGTGGCCGAGGTCTTTCGCGCGGCGCCGGATCTCGCCGGCGAAGGTGAAGACACTCGGGTGGCCGTCGACGGCCAGCCCCACGTGCCCGCCGCGCGCCAAGGCGTCGAGGACGACGTCGGACAGCTTCTCGCGGGGGAAGGCGCCGGGGGTGGCGGCCGTGGACCGCTTCGCCTGGTCCTGGCCCCAGTCGAGGGAGCGCACCGGCACGCCCAGGTCCTTGCAGAACGCCGTGAGCGGCGCCTGGAACGAGGTCATCGACACGACCTCGGCGCAGGACTTCATGATCTCGAGGGTCTCCAGCGTCAGCTGCGAGAGCCCGCGCGGCCCGAGCCCGAAGACGGACAGCCGCCCTTTCGCGCGCGCCTTCGTGCCGGCCATGGCGAGGACTCTACCAAACTAGCTGAACAGCAGCTTGAAGAAGAGCGCCGTGCAGACGACGATGACGGCCGGCCGGATGACGCGGGCGCCGCGCGTCGCGCCGTAATGGGAGCCGGTCCAGTGCCCGCAGAGGCTGGCCGCGCCCATAGTCAGGCCCACCTTGTAGTCGACGCGCCCGAACCAGAGGAACGTGACCAGGGCCGCCACGTTGGTGGCGAGGTTAAGGAACTTGGCCCGGGCCGTGGCGCCGACCAGGTCGTAGCCGCAGACGCGCACGAGCAACAGGGCGAAGAACGTGCCCGTCGGCGGGCCGAAGAAGCCGTCGTAGGCGCCCACCGGAGCGGCGATCAGCGCGGCGCGGCGCGCCAGCTTCGCCGAGGGGTGGCGGTGGGAGACGTCCTCGGCGCCGTAGGCCGGGCGCAGGTACATGAAGAGCGTGATCGCCGGCAGCGCGAGGAGCAGCAGGGCCCTGAGGTTGGCCGCGCTCAGCCTGGCGCCGATATGCGCCCCGACGACCGAGCCCGCCATCGCCAGGACGATGGCCGGCAGCAGGCCGCGCAGGTCGAGCTTGTGGCGGCGCTGGTAATTCACGCAGGAGGCCGTGGTACCGATCGCCGAGCCCAGCTTGTTGGTGCCGAGCAAGAGCGGCGCGGGCAGGCCGGCCGCCATGTAGGCGGGCAGCGTGATGAGCCCGCCGCCTCCGGCCAGCGAGTCCACCACGCCGGCGAAATAGACGCAGGCGGCCAGGACGATCCAATGGAGGGGCGTCACGGTCCGAAGGGTTGGTTGATGGGCCGGCCGAAGGCATCGAGGTCGCCGTCTTCCCGGCGGCCGTGGGCCCGATTGCGGGCCCGCGCGATCTCCTCGGGGGTGGACGGCCGCCAGCCCGGCTCTTCCGGCGGGGCGTAGCGCATGCGCAGCTCGGGGACGGCCGCGCCCTCGTCGCTCGCCTCCGTGGAGCCGCTGGCCTCGCGCGAGGGGACCAGGGCGCGCGCGTCGATGCTCATCGTGGCGCCGGCGCCGTCGAGCCGCTTGATGAGCTCGAGGAACGCCCGGGGCTCGTCGGGCTGGACGGGCAGACGCGCGAGGGCCGCGGCCTGCTCCGCCTCGGGCTTTCCGGCGGCGAGGATCAAAGTGGCCAGCGCGTCGGCGGCGGCCTCGACGGCCTCTTGGCCGGGGATCGCGCCCGCGGCCTGCCGCAAGACCCAGACGATCTCGGAGTCGCCGGCGCCGTTGTACACGCGCGCCTGGGCGATGAAGCGCGGGCCCAGCAGGCGCGTCAGGTAGGCGCCGAAGCGGCGCGCCCAGTCGTCGGCGAGGCCGCGCTTCCATTCGGGCATCCTGCGGAGCTCGAAGCGCGTGCCCTCGTTGGTCCGGTCGAGGAGGTCGAGATAGGTGGCGCCCCAGACGCCGCGCGCGCCGGTGGGGCCTTCGTTCAGCATGAACTGGGCGTCGATGGGCCTGATCGGCCGGCGCGGGCCCGGAGGCCGCGGAGCGACCGGGCGCTCGACGAGCAGGCGCAGCGCCTCGAGCGCGGCGATGTTGATGAGGGGATTGGTGTCGATCAGCCAGGCCTGCAGCAGCGGCGGAGCGGCGTCTCCGGCGGCGGTCTCGCGCGGCTGCGTCAGGAACTCCGTCGTCAGGCCTTCGCGGTGGACGATCCTCGCCCAGGCCTCGGCGGCGTCGTGCTGCGTGCCCTCGTGGATGAAGTTGACCTGGCTGCCGCTCTCCGGGTTGATGCGCATGAGGCGCTCGAGCATCGGCAGATAGCGCTCATCCCCGGCCGCGCCGGCGACGTGGATGGCCGGCTGGATGCGCTTGTAGTTGAGCTCGTTGGAGAGGTTTTCCTTCAGCGCGCGGCGGACTTTCTCGGCGAGGTCGGGAAGAGCGCCGGTGCGGGCCACGCCCTCGCCCAAGGCGCGCGCGTAGAGCGGCGCCGTGTTGTTCTCGACCATGTTGTCCCAGCCCGAGGAGAGCTGATCGTAGAGCTTCACCACGTCGTCCTTGGTCCCGTAGTCGGCCACGGCGAAGGGCGTGAGCACGCGCTCGGGGCCCGAAGGCTGCGGATCGGCGGGCCGGCGGTCGCGCCAACCCTCGTAGATCGCGCGCAGGCGGTCCGGGTCGACGCGCTTCAAGTAGTCGTGGAGCTCGACGGCCATCGACGGCTGCCAGGCGCGCATGATGGCCGCCTCGAGCGCGGGATCGTCGCTGCGCAGGAGGGCGAGGGTCAGCGCTTCCTCCAGGAGGCCGTTGTGGTGGCGCTCGAATTGGTCGGGCCGCAGCCAGTTGGGCCCGCGGCTGGGCTTGGCTTGCTCCTCGCGGTAGCGCCGCAAGATGTCGCGCGGGTCGGCGCCGTCGAGCAGCCGCGCCAAGGCGGCGGCGACGCGCCTCTTCGTGGGGTTGTAAGGGTGCGCAGTATAGTCGCCGGATTGCTCGATGAAGCCCAGGGCGCGCAGCAAGGCCGGCTCGTCGAGCTCGCGCTCGCCCAGGCGAGCCAGCGCCTGCGCGGCGGCGGCGATCTGGTAGTGGGCCTTGTTGATCACCTCCAGGCGGATCCAGTCTCGCGCCAGCGCGAGGTCCTGCGGATCCTTCGTGAGCGCGGCGGCGAACAAGTCGCCGGCCGTAGTCCGCACACCCGCGCTGCGCTGGTCGCCCTGGGCCAGGATCGCGGCCGCCAGCTGCAGCGCCGTCCCGCGCGGGCCCGCGCTCCGGCGCGGCTGCACGGGCGCGATCTCCTCGGGCTCGGCGCGCTCGGGCCGGCGCGCCGCGTAGGGCCGGGCCGCCGGATGGACGATGACCTTCGTCACCATCCGGTCCTCGGCCAACCGGTAGGCGCGCTCGCCGGCGTCCTGGGCGGAGGCCGCCGTGGCTCGCACGCGGATCATGCCGTCGTGGAGCTGGTGGCTGACGTAGGTCAGGCCTTCGCGCGCCAGCACGGGCTTGACGTAGTTGTGCAGCGACATCGTCTCGCCGGCGGGCGCCGCCGCGAACTCCGCCCAGAGGGTCTTCTCGCTCTCCTCGCCGGGGCCGGCGCCGGGCTCGGCCTCGATCTTGGCCAGCGTCGTCTCGTCGGCGACGCGGCTGCGGCGGCTGGTGTCGGGCCGGGCGATGGGCATCGGAGCGGCCAGCGCGCGCTCGAGCAGCGCCCGCTCCAGCTGGATCTCCCGGACGTTCGGCTGCTGCGCCAGCGTCAGCACGCTGTCGACGGCCGCCTGAATGTCGTTCAGGCGGGCTTTGGCGGTGAGAACGCCGCTCCCCGGCTGCATCTCGCTCACCGCGAGGCCGTGAGCCAGGAGCAGCGCGCGGGTCTGGGTCGCCGCGGAAATCCCGCCGGAGACGGTCACGCGCGCCCAGCCGCTCGCGATGCCGGAGCCGGCCTTGAGCTTGGCGCGCGCGGCCGAGCCGTCCACGGAAGCGAAGACCGGCTCCGCTTGCGAGGACGGCCCGGCCTGCGCCTGACCCTCTCCGGGCGGCTCGGCGGAAACCCGCCCTCGCGTCCCCAGCGTGACGGCGGTGACGCGGCGCATCCGCGCGAAGCCCTCCGCCGCCGCGCGCGCCTCGGCGGCCGTGCGGTAAGAGACGCGCATCGTCGACGGGCCGAGCGGCTCGAAGTGGGACGGCGTCAGGATCCGGACCGCTTCCGCCATCTTCTCCTGGCTCAGGTCCTCGAAGGTCACGAGGACGAGATCGTCCTTCATCAGCGGGTCTTCGGTCACCGCGACGGCCGGCTTCGCCGTCCCCTTGGGGATCTCGATCCAATATTCGACGCCGTCTTGGTTCGAGGCCCAGCCCATTCGGGCGCCGGGGATCGCCGAGAGCTTGCGGTAGAGATCGAGAGGCAGGCGCCTGCCGTCGCGGCCCATGACCTCCAGCTGCTCGGCGCGCTTGCCCGCATTTTCGGAATCGGCCGGGACCGTGCCGCTGAAGTGGTCGGTCAGCCACTGGCGCTCGGCGGTCTCGAGCGGACCAGGCCTGCGCACCGCGACCCGGGCTTTTTCGCCGCTTACGTCGAAGGAGATCCGCACGGGCGAGGCCCGCAGCTCCTCCGGCGTCGTCTTCTTGGCCTGCGCGGCGAAGATCTTCAGCCAGCCGACGTAGGGATCGCTGACGTGCGGCACGAAGCGCGCCAGCGCCTCCACGGTCGACGGAGGATAGCCGTGGACCTCCAACGCGGACTTCAGCGCGGCGGCCGCGGCGCGGACCTGAGGGTCCTTGGCCTCGAAGTCGTAGTGCTCGGCGGTGAAGGCGCGGTCGATGGCGGGGACCGAGGGCGCGGGGGAGGGTTGCGCTGGCTGAGGCGCGGGCGGCGCGACCGGAGACGGCTCGGAAACGGCCGCGGGCGCGGCTTCGGCGGGTTGCGGCGCGGCGGACGAAGCCGCGCCGCGGAGCCACCCATCCACATCTTTGAGCGTCAGCGCCACTTTGACCTGGTTGGCGGCGGCGGCGAGGGCGGCGGAAAGGACCTTGCCGAAGAGCTCCTGCGCGGGACCCGTGCCCGGATCTTTCTTGGCGACGGGCTCGGGCGGGATCGGCGAGACGGCGAGCTTGATCTTGCCCTTCTCGACGGCGGCGTCGATCCGCATCGGTCCGACCTTGCCGCCGCCGGCCATGGCCGCTTCGAGGATGTCGTCGGCGATGCGGTCGCCGAGCAGCCGGTCGATGGCGCCTTGCAGCGGGCGCGCGCCGAGCTCGACGTCGTAGCCCTCGTTGACGATCACCTTCACGACGTCGGGCGTCCAGGTCAGCTTGTGGCCCGCCTTGGCGAGCCGGTCGTCGCGCAGCTCCTCGAGGTTGAGCTGGGCGATGTCGAGCGCCATCTCCGGCGTGACGCGGTTCATCACCACGGGAGCGTAGCTCAGGCGGCCGCGGAACTCGGGCGGATAGCCCTTGAAGGCGGCCACCGTGGCGGCGTCGGCCTCCTTCTTTGAGTTCTCGGAGAGCTCCACGGCCAGCGCGCGCATCTCCTCGTCGAGGGCGTCGGCGCCGGCCTTGTCCTCGGCCGCCAGCGCCCTGCGCTTCTTCTCCTGCAGCGCGCTGAACTTCGCGACGTAGTCGTCGAGGTTGATGCCCTGCATCCCCAGGTTCGACGTCATCATGATCAGCGTCTTGCTGAAGTCGTGCGTCTTGCCCTGGCCGTCGGTCAGGCGCGCCGAGCCCAGGATCTGCAGCAGGATCATCCAGACGTCCGGATGCGCCTTCTCGATCTCGTCGAACAGGATCACGGAGTACGGGTGCTTGTCGACCTGCTCGGTGAGCTGGCCGCCCACGTCGTAGCCCACGTAGCCCGGAGGCGCGCCCTTGAGCTGCGCCACCGTGTGCTTCTCCATGTACTCCGACATGTCGATGCGGATCATCGCGTCGGGGTCGTCGAAGAGGTAGCGCGCCGTCTCGCGGGCGAGGTGCGTCTTGCCCGAGCCGGTGGGGCCGTTGAGGTAGAACACGCCGATCGGCTTCGTCGGATCGGAGAGGCCGGCGGCGTTGCGCTTGAGGGCGTTGCCCAGGGCGCGGACGGCCTCGAGCTGGCCGATGACGCGCTTGGAGACCGCCTTCTCGAAGTTCAGGAACTTCTCCGCCAGCTTCGAGGTGATGGAGAACTGGCTCATCGGTATGCTCTTCTCGAGCGCGATCTGCTCCTGCACGGCCTCGGCGCCGACGACCGGCTTGCCGCTGGTCGGGATCTTCGCGCGCTCGGCGTAGAGGCCCACGATGGCCTGCGACAGGTCGATCAGTTTGTTGTAGAGCGTGACGCTCTTGGGCTCGTCGTTCTTGAGGTCGTCCTTGACCTCGGCGGTCTTCGCGAGGCGGCGGGCGAGCTTGCCCGCGTTGTATTGCAGCTCCTCGATCCGGGACTTGATCGCCTTGGCGACCCGCTCGCGGCGGCCGTCGAAGCCGGCCTCGCGGAGCGCGGCGCGGAGATAGTGGAAGGCGCTATCCGGCTGCTGGCGGTCATGATCGACCTTGGTGTCGCGGACCGCGGCCTCCAGCGCCTCGGGCTCGATCGTGAGGTCGTAGCGCTGCTCGTAGTGGTCCTGGCGGCCTTCGAGGGCTCGCAGGGTCTCCTCATCGTTGAGCGGGTCGGCGTTCATCGCGATGAAGCGGCGCTTGTACTCGTCGTGCTTCTTGATGAGCTCCTTGTAGCGCGCCGGCGTCGTGGCGGCGATGACGGTGAGCTCGCCCTTGCGCAGCGGGATGAGCAGCGCCTGCGCCATCTGATCGGCCTTGGGGCCGGTGAACAGCTTGTGGACCTCGTCGATGAAGACGACCACCTTGTTGCCCTTCTTGGGGTCGGCGTCGTTGAAGCGCGGCAGCGTGTCGAGCAAGAGCATGAGCGTCTTGAGCGGGTCTTCCTCGGCCATCAGCGCCGAGGCGTCCAGCTCGACGAGGTAGCGGCCGTCCATGCGCTTGAGCTTGAAGGTGCCGTCGGCGGGCTCGGTGTCGGACAGAGCCATGGCCTGCGCCAGGCCCTCGGCGATGGCCGTCTTGCCCACGCCGGCCTCGCCCAGCCAGATCACGCTGTTGATGTCGCCGCGCGGGGCGCTGACGATGGAGGTCGTGCGGTTGATGAGGTCCTCGCGGCCGATCACGGGAGGCTCGTCGGAGAGCTTCATCTCCTTGAGGAGCCGGCTCAGTTTCTGGATCTTCTCCGTGTCGAGCTTGAGCTTGCGGTCGTTGAGGGCCTCGGCGAACGTCTTGAGGCCCGGCGCGGGCGCCGGCTCCTGGGGCGCGAGGGTGCCGGCCATCACGGCCGCCATGCCCGCGGAGGCCAGGGCCATGCCGCCGGCCGGTCCGCCGGCCAGCGCCATGAGCGTCGCGCCGCCGGCGACAGCGAGAGCGACCACGGCCTTCGTCGCCGTGCCGATCGCCGCCGTCTTCTCGCCGGCCTGCTCCTGGGATTGCTCTTCCTTGCGCGCCTTCGCGGCCTTGCGGCCGGGGCTGTGCCACTTGCGGAAAAGGTCGTAGCGCTCGATCCAGCCCTTGAGCTGCCCGCGGTATTCGCGGCCCGCTTGGCTGTCGAGCACGCGGCGGATCGTGGCGGGATCGTCGGCGGACATGCCGGCGCGCTTGAGCTCGGCCGTGGCGGCGTCCAGGTAGGCCGCCTCCAGGCGCTGCCAGCGCTCGGCCGCGCCCAGCGCTTCGAAGCCTTCCGAATCCACGACGGCGTCCATCGTGTTCTCGAAAGCGTTCTTGAGCGAGTGCTCCACCTCTTCGGGATCGATCTCGGACCGGATCGACGAGTCCTGGTCGGCCATCTCCGCGACCTTGGAGGCGAAGCCCTGGATGATGCCTTGCAGGGCGCGCGTCGCCTGCTCGTTCTGCACCTTCTCGCGGATGCAGTAGTAGTCGTAGCTGCAGACGAGCATCATGAGCACCAGCGGCGCTTGGAGGAACGCCCAGCCGGCCACGCTGGCGCCGACGAAGAGGCCGAACGTGATGCCGGCCGCCAGCAGGTTGACGCGGCGCTGGCTGGTCATCGAAAGGAAGTTCAGCAGCGCGGAGGGGCCTTCATAGAGGCGCTGGAAGATGTTCTGATAATCGGCCGGGACTTGGTCGTTGTAGAGCCAGCGCGCGTACCAGCTGCGAGGCATCAGCGCGACGAGGGCCTTGCCGCCGTCGAGGTGCGGCAGCGGGAGCATGTTGAACGCGGCCAAGCCGGCGTTGATCTTGGCCAGCGTCATCAGGCCGCCCGCGGCCGCCAGAGGCATGGGCAGCAGCCAGGCCGCGCCCGCCAAGCCCAGGGCCAGGGCGACGTTCATCGCCGGGCCGGCGAGCGAGGCGAGGCCCGCGGAGACGCGCTTGTCGCCGCGCAGCTCGTTGAAGTCCACCGGCAGCTGCTTGGCCCAGCCGGCGAGGAGGACGGGGAAAGCGGGCACGACGTGGGCAAGCAGCGCCGAGAGCGCCGCGGAGGCGGCGGGCAAGGCGGCGGTCCAGCGCCAATCAAGCAGATCCCAGGCCGAGCGGACGCCGTGCGCGGCGGCAGTCCGATCGCCGAGGGCGCGCAACGCCCAGAGATGGGCCGCTTCATGGAGCACGATCGAGCCGGCGGCGCCGGCGACGACGGCCAGCGTCACGGGCGACACCCAGGCCAAGACGGCGACGGCCAGGCCGCCGGCGCCTTGCAGCGCGACGGAAGACCAATACGCGAAGCGGCCGGAGCGCGTCGCTCCCCGGAGGGAGGAAGGCGTCATGCGCTCGGCGAGCGTGCGGCGGGCCGAGGAGGAGCGCGGGGCGGACGGGGTCAGGCTCGAGGATGCGGCCGCGCCGGCGCTCGAGAAAGCCGGCTGTGGCAGGGCCGAAGCCTGGCGGCTCAGCCAACTCGCGACCGTGTCGTCGATGAGAGCGGCGATGCGCGCGCCGCGGGTCGTCGCGGCGGCCTCGCGCGCGAGCGTGGAGGGAGAGGCGATCGTAGCGGCGGCTTCGGCGGCCTCGCCTGCGGCGGGGGCGGCCGCGGCGGAGGCCTCGACGGAGGAGCCGGGAGCGGGGACGTCT
>CAZZGQ010000049.1:10828-15465 GCA_964653765.1 uncultured Elusimicrobia bacterium
GGCGGGGGCGGCCGCGGCGGAGGCCTCGACGGAGGAGCCGGGAGCGGGGACGTCTTGAGCGCCGGCGCCCAGGCTTCCGATGGCGGGGGGCAGCGCCAGCGAGCCGGGGAGAGCGTCGAGGCGCGGCGCCTGCGGCGCGGCGCCGGGCAGGCGCGCGGGCGCCTCGGCGGAGAGCTCGGCGGCCAGCGCCGAATAGGCGCCGGCTCCCGGCGACGACAGGATCAGGCAGGAGCACAGCGCGACGGCGGCGCCCCGGAATAGAAGCCCCTTCTTGAACATGAAATCCCCCAGGGGGTCATCCTATATGAAAGGGCCGAGCGCCCATTGAGCCCTACGGGCCACGGCCCCGGGGGCAATAGGCCTAAACTTTTTGGCCCCGGCGGCCTAGGGGTGACCCAGGGGGAGCGAGCCAGCAGAAAAGCGCCGCGGCCAAGCCGGGGAACATGGGCTCGGCGTCGAAGATCGGCGCTCTTCCGCGAGCGGCCAGCCACAGCGCCGCGAGGCCGCAGCCGGCGACGGACGCCGTCAGCGCGCGGCGTCCGCTGACGCGCCAGCGCGGAAAGTACACCCCCAGCAGGGGCAGCAGCAGCCCGGGGATGACGGCCGAGCCGATCGCGTACCAGAGCCCGACCACCGACGGCAGATGATGCGCCAGGAGCCACGCGGCGCCGAGCACGATCGGCAGGGCGCGGCGCGGGGCGCTTTCCAGAAGCGGGCCGTCGCCGAGCAGCAGGCGGCCCACGGCGTCCTTGCCGAGGCTGATCGCCGACTGCAGCGCGTGGCCCTGCAGCGCCGACGTCAGGGAGGCCGCCAGCCCCGCGTAGAACAGCCCGCGCGCCGCGGGACCGAGCAGCCGGTCGGCCAGCGAGGGGAACGACAGCAGCGGGTCCGAGATCGCCGGCTGCAGCGCGCGGCCGTAGAGGCCCATCGACGTCGTCATGAGGTCGTAGAGCGCCCAGAGGCAGATCGAGATCAGTATGCCGCGGCGCGCCGTGGCCGGGCTGTCGGCGGCGGCGCAGCGCTGGTGGAAGGAGGGATCGACCAGCGTCCAGACGGCGATGAGCCACCAGGTGATCAGGCGGGCCGGCCCCAAGCCGCCTCCCCAACTCAGATGGCCGGGCGGGAGAGCCGCCCGAAGCTGAGCCGGAGGCAGCGCGCGCAGCGCCGCGGGGATGATGCAGGCGAAGCCGCCGAACATCAGGACGATCTGCAGCCGATTGGCGGCCACGTCCGACGGCAGCCCGCCGCGCCACAGCACGACCAGGGCCAGCGCCGCCGCCGCCGCCATCGCCCACGCCATCGCCAGCCCGCCCAGGTGCGAGAGCAGGACCCCGGCCATCAAGATGTCGTCGGCGGGCAGGGCCAGGACGAACACGAGCAGCGCGCCCACGATCGCCATCTCGCGGCCGTAGGCGTTCTCGAGATGGTCCGGGATCGTCATGCCCGGCTGCAGCCTCACGCGGCCGGCGAGGAAGACGGCATACACGGCCGCGAATACATAATAGGGCAGCGCCATCACCGTCCAGTTGACGAGGCCGGAGCGCCACGTGAACTCGCCGATCCCGAGCGCGCTGCCGTAGAACGTGGGCACGAGCGTGACGACGAACGACGGCAGCGTCAGCGCGCGGCCGGCGAGGACATAGTCCGCGAGGTTCGCGGTCTTCTTGCGCGCCGCCGAGAGGCCGAGCGCCGCGATCGCGGCCAAAAATAGGCCGACGAGCCAAAGGGTCACTGCGTATTCTACGTTATGGGCGCCGGTGCCAGGGTTTAAGCATTGTGCCTAGGCACAATTTTTCGCGCCGCCGGCTTACTTGACGGCTTTCGCGATCTGCTGCAGGAGCTCGCGCGTGACGTCGCCGAGCAGCGTGAAGTGCTGGCGGCCGCTCTGCCAGCGCAGCACCTTGCCGGCGCTGGAGAGCCGCAGCGAGGCGCGCGGCAGGCCCGCCTGCGCCATCGAGACCCCGCCGCCCTTGGGCAGGAGCACGGGACGATCCGTCAGGAAGAGCGAGAGCACGCAGAGCCCGTCGGTGTAGCGCGCCTGCCGGACCACGTTCTTGCCGACCGTGAAGTAGTCGGCGCTCTCGAACTCGAAGCCGCCCGGTAGCTGGGCGGGGATGTTCGTCGAGCGGCCGGTCGCCTTGTTGAGGTCGTCCAGCGTCATGAAGTCCGGCTCGAGGCCGCGGCCGGCGGCGGCCGTGGCGACCTCCAGGAGGAAGAGGTCGTCGGGCAGGTCCTTCACGGGCGTAAAGCGCGTGTAGCGGATCATCGCCGCCGAGAGCTTCCGGGGGATGTAGCGCTTGTTCTCGAGGACGACGTGCGTCTGCTGGTCGAGCCAGAGCTTCTGCGACGGCTTGCCGTCGACCAGCGGATCGATCTCCAGGACCCAACAGGGCCGGCCTGCGACCGTCTCGGGACCGGACGCCGTGAGGCGGTAGTTCTTGAGGAGCAGGTCGCGCTCGTGCGCGGCCGGCATCACCTTCTCGAAGCTCTTCACCGCGTCGCCGCGGAGCACGCGCCCCTTGCGCACGAGATGGAGCTCCTGCCGGTCGCCGTTGTCGATGATGACTCGCGTGGGCGTGCCGTCCGGCGCCAGGAACTCGCGGCGGCTGCGCTGGCCGCTGTGGTAGACCTGGATGTCCTCGGCGCGCGTGTTCTTGCCGAACCACTGGGTGAACATCATGCGCCCGCGGAAGGCGACTTCGGGCGACGAGAGAGACCAGTCGAGCAGCGCCTCGGCTTCAGGAACGTCGGCCGCCGCGGCCGGCGCGGCCACGGCGAGGATCAGCAGGAGCAGCGCGGCGGCGCTATTCCGAATCCTGGTCCCCCGGCGCGGCATCGGTGGAGGACAGCGTGGAGTAGCTGTCGGCGACGAGATTGTCCTCGGGCACCAGCGACTCGGCTTGGTAGCGCGCGTGGGCGGCCAGCAGCGGCTCGAGCGGCACGTACTGGTCGGGATCGCGGTCGAGCACGTGGAACCAAAGCGACAGGAGCACGGCGGCGGAGGCGAGCGCGGCGGTGGGCGCCCAGTACCGCGGCGCGCCCGCGAAGGACTTCAGCCAAGCGAGCGGGCCGGGGCGGCGCTCCAAGCGCGCTTCGATGGCGGCGACGAGCTCGGGAGGCATGGCGCGGCGCGGCGCGGAGGCGAGCAGGCGCTTGGCGGCGCGCAGCTCCGTGACCTCGGCTCGGCAAGCGGCGCAGCTCTCGAGATGGCGTTGAACGCGGGTCTTTTCCTCGGCGTTCAGCTCGCCGTCCACCCAGGCGGACAGCAAGACGGCGTCCTCATGCTTCATGGGACCGTCCCCCTCGTTTCTCGAGCTCTTCATACGCTTTCTTGATCAGCAGCCGGCCTTGGTGGATGCGCGAGCGCACCGTCCCGACCGGGCACGCCATGACCTTGCCGATCTCCTCGTACGACAAACCTTCTATATCGCAGAGCGTCACCGCGGTCCGATAGTGGACCGGCACCGACGCCAGCGCCTGATCCAGTATACCGAGGCTTTCGCCCTTTTCCAGCCCTTCTCCCAGCGCCGCGTCGGCCGCCGGCAGGATCTCCTCCCAGGAGGAGTCCTCCACCGGCGCCGGCGCGTCCAGAGACACCGTCCTGCTGTGCGAGAACCGCCGCACCCCGTCCAAAAAGATGTTGTGCAAGATCCTCAGGAGCCACGTGTCGAACGGGCGGCTCGGATCGTACGCCCCGAAGTGCTCATAAGCCCGCGCGAACGCCTCCTGGACGAGATCCCGTGCGTCCTGCTCGTTGCCCGCGAGGCGGTAGGCGAAGTTGTACGCCTTCTCGCCGCACTGGCGGATGAGCTCCGAGAAATCCCCGGCCGGATCCATCCCCATTTAATACGCGCGGGGGCCCAAAAGGTTCGAAGCGCTCCGGGGCCTTCGGGGCGGCTTCAAGGCGCCGTCTTGAGGCGGCTGCGGCGCTTGTGGCGGCGCAGCGCCAGTTGGATGAGCCGGTCCATGAGCTTGGGCGTGGGCAGCCCCGACGCCTTCCAGAGCAGCGGGTAGAGGCTGGCCGGCGTCAGGCCCGGGATCGTGTTGACCTCGTTGAAGTAGAGCTCCCCCGTCGCCTTGTCGAGGAGGAAGTCCACGCGGGCCATCCCATAGCAGTCCAGGGCGCGGAACGCGCGCAGCGAGAGCTGGCGCACGCGCGCGCGGGTCTCCTCGGGCAGGTCCGCCGGGATCAGCAGCTTGGCGCCCTCGGCGTCGATGTACTTGGCCTTGTAATCGTAGAATTCGGCGTTGGGCACGACCTCGCCGACCTCGGAGGCGCGCGCCTCGTAGGCGTCGCCTTTCGGCGCGGCGGGATCGCCCAGCACGGCGCACTCGATCTCTCGGGGGGACACGCCCTTCTCGACGATGACCTTGTCGTCGTAGCGGAACGCGGCGGCCAGGGCCTTGGGCAGGTCTTTGGCCTCTTTCACCTTGCTGATGCCGACGGAAGAGCCCAGGCGGGCCGGCTTCACGAAAAGGGGGAGGCCCAGCGTCTCAAGCGCCGATCGCGCCTTTGCGCGATCGGCATCGGTCACCGAGAGGTAGGGGAGGACGGGGATGCCGGCGGCGGCGACGACGCGCTTGGCGACGTCCTTGTCCATGCCGAGCGCCGAGCCGAGCACGCCGCAGCCCACGTA
>CAZZGQ010000050.1:0-4343 GCA_964653765.1 uncultured Elusimicrobia bacterium
GATCAAGCCCGACTTCGCGCGCGCCGTCTCCTGGTATCGGAAAGCCGCCGAGCAAGGGGACGCGCAGTCGATGACCATGCTCGCGGCCTTCTATCGCTCGGGCGAAGGCCTGGACATGCGGGACTTCCGAGAAGCGCTGCGCTGGGACCTGAAGGCCGCGGCGAAGGGCGAGCCCGTGGCCTACACCGACCTGGGCGGCGCGTACGAGAGGGGCGAAGGCGTCGACACCAGCCTCCTGAAGGCCTACGCCTACTATCTGCGCGGCAGCCGCGGCGGCGACCCGAAAGCCAAGGAGTCGGTCGACCGCCTGATCGGCCACCTCACCGAAAAGCAGGTCCTGCAGGCCGAGCAGGTGGCCAAGGACCCCGACGACACGCCGGAGCGCTAACCCAGCCGGGCGTAGAGCGCGTCGACCTTCGCCTTCGCCTCGTCGAGCTTGGCCTGGCGCTTGGCGAGCTCGGGGAAGTCGGCGGCGATCGCCGGATCGTGCAGGGCGGCCTCGGCCTTGGCGACCTGCTTCTCGGCGGCGGCGATGTCGGCTTCCAGCTTGGCGAGCTCTTTGGACGGCTTGGGCGCCGGCGCCGGGACGGCGGGCGCGGCGGCGGCCGGCTCGCCCTGACGCTCGCGCCAGCTCTCCCACTGCGACAGCTCGGCGAAGAAGCGCCCGTTTCCCTTGCCGTCCAGGGCAAGGATGGACTGGCTGACGCGGTCGAGCAGCCAGCGGTCGTGCGTGACGAGCACGAGCGCCCCGGGGAAGTCGAGCATGCTCTGCTCCAGCACCTCCAAGGACCGCATATCGAGGTCGTTGGTGGGCTCATCCAGGAGCAGCACGTCGGCCGGCTCGAGCATGAGGCGCGCGATCAGCACGCGGCTCTGCTCGCCGCCCGAGAGCAGGCGCAGCGGCATGTGCATCTGCTCCTGGCGGAACAGGAAGCGCGCGGCCCAGCCGCGGACGTGGATGCGCTGGCCTTTGTACTCCACATGCTCGCCCGCCGGGCAGAGGGAGCGCTGCAGGCTCTGCTCGAGGTCGAGCTGGCCGCGGTGCTGGTCGAAGGTGACGACCCGCAGGTGGTCCGCCCGCTTGACGGTCCCCGTATCGGACGGCAGCTCGCCCTGCAGGATCTTGAGGAGGGTGCTCTTGCCGCTGCCGTTCTCGCCGAGCAAGCCCAGCTTGTCGCCCGGCCCCAGGCGCAGGTCGAGCGGGCCGAAGAGCGTGCGCCCGCCCAGCGTCTTCGACACGCCCCTCGCCTCGATGAGCCGGCTGCTCTGGCGCTCGCTGCCCGAGAAGTCGATGTCGGCGGCGCGGCCCTGGGCGTTGCGGTACTGCAGCTCCGCGAGCTCCCCCATCAGCTGCCCGGCCCGGTCGATGCGCGCCTGCTGCTTGGTGGTGCGCGCCTTCGGCCCCTTGCGCAGCCACTCGATCTCGTTGCGCACGGTGTTGGCCAGGGTCTTTTCCGTGGCCTCTTGGTTGGCCAGGAACTCTTCCCGCTTCTCGAGGAAGTCGCTGTAGCGGCCCGGGGCGCTGAAGTGCCCCTCCGGGTAGCGCTTGTCGAGCTCGATCACGCGGTTGGTGACGCGCTCGAGGAAGCGCCGGTCGTGCGTGACGACGCAGTACGAGAAGCGCAGGCCGGAGAGGAAGCCCTCCAGCCACAGCACGCCCTCCAGGTCGAGGTGGTTGGTGGGCTCGTCGAGGAAAAGGAGGTCGGGCTCGCGGATCGTCGCGCAGAGGATGGCGAGGCGCTTGCGCCAGCCGCCGGACAGCTCGGCGACCCGCCGTTCGGGGTCGCCGAAACCCGCGTCGGAGAGCCCGCCTTCGACGCGCACGTCCACTTCCCACGGCTCGAGAGGAAGGTCTTTCAAAGACTCGGCCGCGAAGTCACGGACGGAAACGTCGGCCGAGGCGGCCTCGGCGGTCTGAGCCAGATAGCCCACGCGCAGCCCGCGCCGCGTCGACACCTCGCCGTCGTCCGGTTTTTCCAGGCCGGCCAGGATGCGCAGCAACGTCGACTTGCCCGCGCCGTTGGGCCCGATGAGGCCGGTCCGTTCGCCTTCGAAGAGACCGAGCGAGAGGTTCTCGAAGAGCGGCCGAGTCCCGAAGGACTTGGAGAGGCCGCGGCAAGACACCATGACGGCGGCGGGCATGAGATATTTTAGCGGATATCACTCCCCATGTCTTTTCACATGTTCCGGAACATGTTCCAATGAAGCATGGAGCTGGCGCTGACCGACGGCCTACTGCTCTTTGAAGCCGCTTTTCTCTCCTCCGAGGAAAGCGAGCGCTTGTTCGCCGCGTTGAAAGCCGAGACGCCGTGGCGGCAAGAGAAGCTCAAGCTCTACGGCCGGCGCATCCCGCTGCCGCGCCTGACGGCCTGGTACGGCGAGCCCGGGACCGCCTATTCCTACTCCGGCATCTCGCGCGAGCCCCTGCCTTGGACGGCGCCCCTGCGCGAGCTCAAGGCGCGCGTGGAAGCGGCCTGCGAGACCGGCTTCAACTCCGCCCTGCTCAACCTCTACCGCGACGGGCGCGACAGCGTGGACTGGCACAGCGACGACGAGCCGGAGCTGGGGCCGGTCGTCGCCTCGCTCTCCCTGGGAGCGACCCGGCGCTTCCTGCTCAAGCACAAGACGAAGAAGGACGTGGACGCCGTCGCCTTCGAGCTGGCGGCCGGCGACCTGCTGGTCATGAAGGGCGGCACGCAGCGCCATTGGCGCCACCGCGTCCCCAAGACGGCCAAGCCCGTAGGGCCCAGGATCAACGTCACCTTCCGGGCGGTAAAGGACCCCCGCCGGCCTGGGACCGACGGCCCTGCCTGAGGGCCATGCCCTCGGCTACGCTGGGGGCATGACCAAGAGAACCTTGTTCCTCCTCGCGATCTCCCTAAGCCTGGCCGGCACGGCCCAAGCGCAGTGCGGCGCCCAGGACAAGGGTTGTCTCCAGAAATCGGCCTTGGAGGCCGCCCGGCAGATCAACGCCGTCCAGGCCGCCGGCGGCGGCAGCGACGCCGCGGCCTCGGCCGTCTCGCCAGAGGCCGCCAAGGACTTCGCGAATCTGGTCATCCTGCTCTCCGCCGAGAACCAGGCCGAAGGCGAGGCGGAAGCTGCCGCCGCAGGCGTCTCCTTCGACGACTACATCACCAAGCGCGACACCCTCGTCTGGCGGAACTTCAAGGGTAAGGTCGACGCGGCCCAGGCGCGCCTCGACTCGTCCTCTCCCGAGGAGGTCTTCGCCGAGCAGCTCAAGCTCCAGCTGCGCTTCAAGGCTCAGCAGCAGCGCTTCGTCGCGGACAACCAGTTCGAGGTCGAAGGCGTCTTCCGAGACTACAACGACGCCGCCCTCGCCAAGCTGGGCTTCAAAAAGCCCGCGGGCTTCTAGAAGCCCGCTAATAAACGTCCTAGGACCGAAACGCCCGGGATGCTACAGTCCCGGCATGGTCTTTCCCCAGCTCGCCGCCCTGCGAGACCCCGCGCTGCTGGCGCTGCGCTTGATGGTGGCCGCGATCTTCGGCGAGAGCGGGCGGCGGCACCTCTCCGATCCGAAGGGCCGCGCCTCGGAGCTGGGCTTGAGCCCGGGGCTGACGGCGTTCATCGGCGCCGCGGAGCTGGCGGGGGCGCTGGGCGTGGCCTTCGGCGTGCAGGCGCAGGCGGCGGCGCTGGGGCTCATCCTCATCATGCTGGGCGCGATCCAAAAAAAGGTCTTCGTCTGGCGCACGGGCTTCTGGGGCCCGCACGGCACCGACGGCTGGCACTACGACCTGATGATGATCGTCATGAACTTCGTCATCGCCGCCACGGGCGGAGGCCGGTGGACGCTGGGCCGATGACCTGCTAGAATCGGCGGGCCATGCGCCAGCGCTTCCAGGACTTCTCCCTCCTCTGCCTGCGCCTGATGGTGGGGCTGATCTTCGGCTATAGCGGCCTCCATCATCTGCTGGACCCGGTGGGCCGCGCGGCCAGCATCGGCGAGAGCGTGCGCTTCACGGTCTTCTTGGGCATCGCGGAGTCGGCGGCGGCGCTGGGCATCGCCTTCGGCGTGCTCGCCGCCCCGGCGGCTCTCGGCCTCATCCTCATCATGCTCGGCGCCATCCAAAAGAAGGTCTTCGTCTGGCACACCGGCTTCTGGGGCGACGCCTCGGCCGGCTGGCACTACGACCTCACCATGATCGTGATGAACCTCGTCATCGCCGCCACCGGCGGCGGTTCCTGGCGCCTCCGGCGGTGACCTTCCGGCGGTAAAATAAGGGTGGAGGTGAGCCCATGCGACAAGACACGCTCCAGATGGGAGGATCGCCGGACGAGTCGCCGGTCTGGATCGGCGGCCACTACGGCGGAGGGACGGACGCGCG
>CAZZGQ010000050.1:4443-7083 GCA_964653765.1 uncultured Elusimicrobia bacterium
CCGATCTCGCGGCCCATCAGCTGGGCGCGGGCGAGGTCGACGGCCTTGCGCTCGGCGTCCTGGGCCACGCGCTCGCGCTCGGAGCAGCGCAGCGCCACCGCCTCCAAGTCCAGGCCTTCGGCGTGGGCGCGCGGCTTGCCGGAGAGCACGCTCAGCACGGCGCGGTGGACGACCAAGTCGGGGTAGCGGCGGATCGGCGAGGTGAAGTGGCAGTAGTCCTTGGACGCCAGGCCGAAGTGGCCGCCCTGCTGCGGCGAATACTTGGCGAGCTTGAGGCTGCGGATCGCCTGCATGTTGGCCAGCTCCTCGAAGGGATGGCCCTTGGCGTTGCGCAGGATGCTCTGGATGCCCTCGGCGGGATGGGCGACCAGCGAGGTGTCGGACTTGATGCCCAGCTTGAACATCTCGTCCTGGTAGGCCTGCAGCTTCTCGGGATCGGGGTCCTCGTGCACGCGGCGTATAAAACCAGCTCTCGCCTTTGAGAGCTGGCGGGCCACGGCCTCGTTGGCGGCCACCATGAACTCCTCGATGAGGCGGTGGCTGTCGAGGCGCTCGCGCCGGCTGACGGCCAGGAGGTTGCCCTCGGCGTCGGTCTTGATTTGATACTCGGGGGCGGAGGTGTCGATGCCGCCGCGGGCCAGGCGCGCCGCCGTCATCTTCTTGGCCAGCGCGCCCATGCGCAGGACGGCGTCGCGCACTTCGGGGACGACGCGCTCCACTTCCTTGCCGTCGATGACGTCCTGCACCTCTTCGTAGGTGAAGCGCCGCCAGGAGCGGATGACCGTGCGCTCGAGATGCACGCGCCCCGGCTCCCCCCGGTCGTCGAGCTCGAGCCAGCACGTCAGCGTCAGGCGCGGCACGTCCGGCCGCAGCGAGCAGAGGTGGTCCGAGAGCTTGGGCGGCAGCATCGGGATGACGCGGCCGGGCAGGTAGACGCTGGTGCCCCGGCGGTAGGCCTCGGCGTCCAGCGCGCTGCGCAGCTTGACGTAGTCGGCGACGGAGGCGATGTGCACGCCCAGGCGTGAACGGCCGCCTTCCAACGGCTCGAGCGACACCGCGTCGTCGAAGTCCTTCGCATCGGCGCCGTCGATGGTGAAGACCGGCAGCTCGAAGAGCTCCTTGCGGCCCTCCCACTGCTCGGGCGAGGGATCGAGCGGCAGGGCCTCGGCCTCCTCCAGCGTCTCGTCCGGGAACTCGGTCGGGATGTCGCGGGAGGCCAGCACGGCCTTGCGCCGCGCCGCCGGCTCGGACGGCCGGCCCAGGATCTGCGTCACCGTGCCGCCGGGCCCGCGGTGCTCGCTCGGCCAGCGGTCGATGCGCAGCGCCGCCAGCATGCCGTTCTGCGGGGTCACGCCCTTGGAAAAGCCCAGGACCTCGTAGCCGTTCTCATCCGGCTCGCCCTCAAGGAAGACCGCCCAACGCTTGCCGACTTGGCGCAGCACGCCCACGGCCGCGGTGCGCGCGCGGGAGACGACGCGCACGATCTCGCCGTAGCGGCGGCCGGCGCGCTCGCCCGTGATCCGCGCCTCGACCCGGTCGCCGTTCATGGCCAGACGCACGCTGGGCCCCCCCAAATAGAGGTCGGGCTCGCCCGCCTTTTCTGAGAGGAGAAAAGCGTAGGTCCCTTTGTGCTGGACGCGGCCTTGGATCATAGGACTAAAGACTCAAGATCGTCGCCAAATGGCGACAGCATCCTGACGTCGTTCGATGGTATCATTATCGGGTCGTAAGTCGCATTCTCAGAGAGGAATAAACAAGCAACATGTCTACTGGAAAAGTGAAGTGGTTCAACGATCAGAAGGGCTTCGGTTTCATCACGCCGGACGACGGGTCCAAAGATCTCTTCGTGCATCACACGGCCATCCTGGGTGAGGGCTTCAAGAGCCTGTCCGAGAACCAGGCCGTGGAGTTCGAGACGCAGCAGTCCGAGAAGGGACCGCGCGCCGCGAACGTCCGCAAGCTCTAATCGAGCTTCTGGCGTAAAAAGGAAGGCCTGCGCTGACGCGTGGGCCTTCCCTCTTTTCAGGGCAGCGTGAAGTAGAACGCGGCCCCGCGCCCGGGCTCGCCCTCGGCCCAGATCTCTCCGCCGTGGCGGCGCACGATGCGGCGCACCGTCGCCAGGCCCACGCCGCTGCCTGGGTACTCGTTGCGCGCGTGCAGGCGCTGGAAGGGCCGGAAGAGCTTCTGCTTAAGCTCGACCGGGAAGCCGGCGCCGTTGTCGCGCACGAAGTACGTCAAGCGGCCTTCCCTCTCCTCGGCGCCGAAGGCGATGCGCGCCTCCTGCGTCTTGGACGTGAACTTCCAGGCGTTGCCGAGCAGGTTGACGAGCGCCACGGAGAGCAGGCGCGGGTCGCCGGAGGCGACGAGGCCGGGCTCGATCTCCACCTCGGCGGAGCGCCCGGGCTCGGCCTTGCGCAAGGCGGCCACCGCCTTCTCGGCCTCGGCGCTCAGGTCCACCATTTCGCGGACCAGCTCGGCGCGCGCCGACTGCGACAGGGAGAAGAGGGCGTCGATGAGGTCGCCCATCCGCTTGACCCCGGAGAGGACGAGCGCGAAGTATTCCCGCCCCTCCTCGGCCAGGTCGCCGGCGTAGCGGCGCAGGATGATCTGGGCGAAGCCGTCGATGTGGCGCAGCGGCGC
>CAZZGQ010000050.1:7183-10549 GCA_964653765.1 uncultured Elusimicrobia bacterium
GCCCGCGCTCAGGTGGACCTCGGGATGGGTCAACAGGGCGTCCCGCAGCGCGCGGGGAGGCAGCGAATCGCGGCGGTATTGGCAGATGCCGTGCAGCGGCATGTCGCGCATGGCCTGGTCCAGCAGCGCCTCATACTCGAGCAGGCGGTCAAGATGCGCGTCGCCGCCCATCTCCCAGGCCATGTCTCCGGTGGCGCAGACGGCCGGGAAGCCGTCGGCCTTGGCTTGGTCCACGATCTGCCGCAGGCCGACCACCATGGCCTTAGGATCGAAGCGGCCCCCGTCTAGATGCGGCCGCGCGGAGGAGAAGACCAGGGCGCCGCGGTCCACCTCCGCCGCCACGTCCACGCCGGCCTCCTGCAAGGCCCTCTCCGCCAGGGACACGTCCTCGGGCGCGCCGAGGTAGAGGCAGCGGCAGCCGTCGGCCAGCCCTTGCCTCAGCAGCGCCACGACGACGGGCAGCTTCTCGCGCGGCGCCCCCTCGTAGATCAAGCAACGATGGCCCTTCCCGCGGCTCGCTACGGTTTCCACGATTTCATTGTGCGTTCTTGGTCGCGAAAACGGCTATAGGAGAACACGGAAATCCGATGTCTCAGTTTTATATCCGCTATACTAACGACCTGTGACGTACTTTTGGCGCAGCGCTTGGGAGGTCTTCCTCCTCTTCACGATCCCGATCGGCGGAGGCATCCCCGCCGGCGTCCTGCTGGCCAAGACGCGCGGCCTGTCGTGGCTCCTCATGGAAGGGCTCTACTTCCTCTCCGACGTCGCCCTGGCCTGCGTCTTCGAGCCGGTGATGCTCCTGGTGATCGCCGGCGCCAAAAAGTCCGAGCGCCTGCGGCGCGCCGCCGACCTCATGCGCCAGGCCATGCACCGCACCACGGCGCCCTACGGCACGGCCGCCGGCCCCCTGGCCCTGATCTTGATCGCCTTCGGCGTCGACCCCATGACCGGGCGCGCCGCGGCCAAGGCCGCCGGCCACGGCTTCGTCGCCGGCTGGGCTCTTTCGATCACCGGCGACATGATGTACTTCACCGTCATCATGGCCTCCACCCTCTGGCTCAACCGCTGGCTCGATGCCACCAAGACCATGGTGATCATCCTGATCGCCATGCTGGTCGTCCCAGGACTGATACGCCGCCTTCGCGAGCGCGTCAAAAAGGCTTCCTAGAATCGCCCTCCACAGACGTCAAACAAAGGAGGAAGCGATGAAGAATCTGATGGTGGCGGCCGCTCTGGTCGCCGTGACGACGGGGGTGGCGTTTGCTCAGGGCGGCAACACGGGCTACGACCAGTCGCAGCAGCAGCCCCAGCAGCAGCAGAACACGACCAACGCCCAGGGCATGACCGGCAACATGAGCGACGCCAACCTGACGGCCATGCTCAAGGCCATCAACGACCACGAGGTCCGCGAAGGCAAAATGGCCGAGAAGAAGACCAAGAGCCCGGCGGTCAAGAAGTTCGCCCGGATGATGATCCGCGAGCACGGGCAGAACAACAAAGAGATCTCCTCGATCTCCAAGCGCATCGGCCTGCAGCCCTCCGCCAACGAGGACGTCACGGCCCTGAAGGACCAGGCCAAGAGCGACGCCCAGGCCCTCGAGAGCCAGACCGGCGCCGAATTCGACAAGGCCTACGTGGACCAGATGGTCAAGGGCCACCAGGACGCGCTGCAGAAGCTCGATCAGGCCATCGCCGGCAACCAGGGCCGCAACAGCGAGCTCTCGACCTTCCTGACCAAGACCCGCCAGGCCGTTTCCCGCCACCTCGAGATGGCGCAGCGGCTGCAGAACGAGGTCAGCGGCTCGACGCAGGGCAGCCAGGGCACCGAGAACATGCCCAACATGCCCGGCGGCAGCCAGCAGGGCGAATAACCGCGGGCTCGACCGAGGCGGAAAAAAGCACAGCGGGCGATCCTCCTAGCGAGGATCGCCCGCCGACTTTTTTGTTACTAGAGGTTACTTGAACGTCGGAGTGACGCCGGGGCGCAAATACCGGTTCAGGCACGGCTCGTGCATGCGCTCGGTGCGCACGACCTTGCCGCGGTAGACGACGGAGCCCTGGCTCTTGAAGGAGACGTACGGCTGTCCCGCGATGATCGTGTTGCGGCAGAAGGTGCAGGTGAGGTTCTTGGCGGCCTTCTTGATCTCGCGGGATTCCGGCTTGACGGCTTGGCGCAGCGCCTTGGCCTTGAGCTTCTGCTGGAGGTAGGAGAAGATCTCGCGCTCGCGCTTCTGACGGGCGGCCTCGTCGTTCAGCATCACACGCATTCTAGCAAATCCGAACGTGTCGCGGATTGGACATCTTCGTAACTAGTTAACAACGGTGCCTGACACCTTTGTTAACTAGATTTGGCCGATCCAATTCGCCTCAGCCGTCTCTTCCCAACGGCGGCGGATCGCGTCGTAAGCCTTCTTGTCGAGCGGTCCCTTGGCCACGGACTTGGCGTTCTCCTGCCACCGGCCGGGCTTGGTCGTGCCGACGATGGCCGTGCAGACGCCGGGCGAGGAGAGCGTGAAGCGCAGCGCCGTCTCCGCCGCCTCGGGCTTCTCGAGGAAGTCGTACTTGAGCTTCTTGAAGCGCTCCCAGTAGGGCGCGTGATACTCGCTCGGGCGATCGGAGTGGCGCCACGCCGCGTTGCCGATGGGGCGCTTGGCGATCACGCCCATGCCGCGCTTCTTCGCCTCGGGCAGGATCTCGCCCAGGACGTCCTGGTCGGCGAGGTTGACGGAGGTCTGCAGGGCGTCGAAGACGCCGGACTTCACGGCGAAGAGGGCGGCCTCGTCGTCGCCGCTGTAGCCGATGAAGCGCGTCTTGCCGGCCTTCTTGGCGCGCTTCATGAACTCCACCACCTCGCCGCGCTCGAGCGCCTCCTTGGAGCAGCTGTGCAGCTGGAACAGGTCGACGGCGTCGGTGCGCAGGCGCTTGAGGCTGCGCTCCAAGCTCTTCTCGAGGCGGCCGACGTCGTTCCAATCCGGGTCGGCGTAGCCGTTGGCGTGGCCGCACTTGGTGAAGAGCAGCAGGTCCTTGCGGCGCTTGCCCAGCACCTCGCCCAGCCGCTCCTCGCTCGTGCCGTAGCACTCGGCGGTGTCGATGGTGTTGAGGCCGGCGTCCAGCGCGCCGAAGAGGACTTCCTTGAATAGTGAGCCCTCGGCGCCGGCATAGCCCAGCTCGGCGGCGCCGAAGCCCAGCGCGCTCACCGACAAGCCCGTCTTCCCGAAAGGTCGTTTTTCCATGGCGGCGATCGTACCAATAAGCCGATGGACCCAGGAAGAGGTGGGCCTTTGGACCTGGGCAACGGACGCAAGACGGCCTATAGTTGGGGAGATGAGACGCCTCGCCGCCGCCGCCCTCCTGCTGGCCTCG
>CAZZGQ010000050.1:10649-15032 GCA_964653765.1 uncultured Elusimicrobia bacterium
GGGCTGGGTGAAGGACCAATATCAGGGCGTCGTCGACGGCATCGACGATTGGACCGTGCGCAAGGAGAAGGAGTCGATGGTGTCCGCGCTGACCGACACCAAGCTCTTTCTGCCGCGCTTCGCCCCCGACCTGATCGCCGAGTACGACCAGCTGCTGCGCGAGATCCCCGGGGCCGACGCCAAGGCGCTGGGCGTCCTGCGCGAGCGCCTCCTCAAGGTGAAGAACCGCGTGCTGCGGGAGATGTGGTCCTACGTCAAGCAGAAGCGCGAGCTGCAGCGCGAGGGCTACGCGGTGGGCGCCTTCCTGCGGACGTTCTCCCGGGACGCCTATGAGCCCGCGCTGCAGGCCCGCTTCGAGAAGCTCATGAAGCGCCTGCCCGAGGAGCGCGTCCATGCCCAGGAGTTCGCCGGCGAGCTCTCGCCCAAGGGCCAGGACGAGGTGTTCGACGACGTGAAGAAGCGCCTGGAGGAAGACGGGGACTACGCCAACGACAAGGCGGCCCTGGAGCAGGTCCGCCGCGAGCTGGCCGAGCTCAAGCAGAAGGCGCTCGACGGCGTCCGCGGCCTGCTGGCCAAGGAAAAGACGGGCGAAGATCCCAAGGCTAAGCTCGCCGCCCTGCAGAAGCGCCTGGGTCAGTGGGAGGACGTCGCCGACGGCGTCGCCTTCCGCGGCCTGACCGTCTCCCCCGACGGCAAGCGCCTCGAGCTGAAGTGCCAACGGCGCGAGGACTGCGAGAAGCGCCTCGTGCATCTGCCGATGGAGGCGGAGATCCTCCTCGGCACCAAGTTCCCCGTGACCTACGTGCCCAAGGACCAGGACGGCGCCACCGTCCTGGCCGGGGAGGACTACGGCGTGCTCGACCGCTTCACCGCGTCGACGGAGTTCCTCGACGACCTCGAGGCGAAGGCCGCCGCCGCGGCCAAGACGCGCGACGAGAAAGGCGCGACGGTGACGCGGTCCGAGACGGCGCTGGAAGCCGCCCGCGCCGCCGCCAAGGCCGCCGAGGAGCGCGCGCGCGCCGCCGCCGCCGCCCTCGAGCAGCGCGGCCGGGACTTCGACCGCGTCTGGGCCGAGCAAGAGGAGCTCAAGAAGAAGTACGAGGAGGCCCAGGCCGCGCTGAAGGCGGCCCAGGACAAGGCGAACATGGACCGCATCTGGTCGGAGCTCCTCTCCAACCACAGCGCCGACGGCAACATCACCTTCGCCAAGGGCAAGTCCCTCCTCAGCGACCAGGGCGAGAAGCAGCTCGTGCTGCTGGGCCAGATGCTGGCCCAGCGCGCGCGAGAGACCTTGGCGCGCACGGGCCGCCGGCTCACCGTCTCGATCAACGGCCACACGAGCCGGACCGGCTCCAAGAAGACCAACGACAAGCTCTCCGGGGACCGCGCCGACGCCGCCTCGGCGCGGCTGAAGAAGTACGTGGGCGACGCTCCCATCGATTTCATCGCCAAGGGCCACGGCTTCGACGACCTCCTCCCGGACATCCCCCCCGCCGACGAGAAGCAGCAGCGCGTGGAGTTCCAGATCACCGACGGCCTGGGCGAGGAGCCGGGCTCGGCCGAGGTGGCCGCCGCGCGGCAATGGGCGGAGTCGAGCCGCCTGCAGGCCGAGGCCGGCCGCGGCGTGCGGACGGCGTTGGAAGCGTGGAAGAAGGCAGTGGCTCAAGGCGCCGACATGTCCCAGCAGCTCAAGGCCGCGCAGGAGGAGGCGCGCGCCGCCGCCGCGGCCGCCCCGGACGCGAAGACCGCCGTGAACCGGGCCCAGATCGCCGCCGCGCGCGCCAAGAAGGCCTTCGAGACCGCGGCCGCGGCCAGCGAGACGGCGCAGGGCCGCGTCGACGACCAGGGCAAGGTCGTGGACCGCGAGGCGCTCCGCGCCCAGGGCGCGCTGCTCGTCTCGAGCAGCGGCCCCAGCAACCCCGGCGTGTCCGATCCCAAGACCATCGCCGCGCGCGTGACGGCGGCGCTGACGCAGACCAAGGCCAACGAGGGCGGCTTCGCCGGCCTGGCCGCCGATCTGATCAAGGAGCTGTTCGTCGGCAAGGACAAGGACGGCCATACGCTGGCGCAGGCCGTGGGCGAGCTGGAGCAGCAGTCCCGCGGAGACGTTCACTGGTACTCCTATCTCGGAGGCGGGCAGCATTGGATCTCGGCGTTCCTCAAGCGGGGCACCGACGTGCCGGGAGAGACGGCGCGCGGCGCCACGCTCGTGCCCGAGAAATGGTCGCCGCGCCCCAAGCCGCCCGAGAAACCGATCGAGGTGGAGATGGTCAAGCCCGAGGACCTGCCCCTGTCCTTGCGGCCGAAGGCTCCCGAGGAACCCGCGGAGCGCGCCGACTCCCCCGACGCCGGCGCGGCCGAGGAAGCCGGGCAGCCCGACCCGCGGCCGCGCGTCCCCTCCGCCGCCCCCGTCGCCGATCCGCGGCTCGCCGAGGCCATGAAGCGCGTCGACGAAGCGGCTCTCGCCTCCAAGCTCGACGCCGACCGGCTGGCTCAGGCGAACTCCGCCGCCGAGCGCGCCAACGCGGCGATCGAGGGCGCCAAGCGCCGGGCCGCCGAGGCGGAGAAGCTGGCTCGCCGCCGCGCCGCCCTCAACCGGGTCGTCTCCAACGCCCTGGGCGCCAACGGCGCCACCAACGTCGTCCAGGAGGCGCTCTTCGAGCGCGGCAGCGCCGCGATCACCGAGCGGGGCCGCGAGAAGCTCGATCATCTCATCTCGCGGATCACCGCCGAGTTCCAGGGCCATGCCCTCGTGATCGAGGGCTTCGCCAGCAAGGAAGGCGGGCCCCGCTACGACAACAAGGCCCTCTCGCTGCAGCGCGCCCGCTCCGTCGAGGCCTACCTGCGCGCCCACTGCTCCGTGCGCCTCGCCTATGAAGCCGTGGGCCGCGGCGTGACGACCGAGCGCGAGTCCGACGAGCTCGACCGCTTCGTCCGCATCACCGTCCGCTGACTTAGCTAGAATCGATCCGTGGACGAAGAACCGGGGCCGATCGTCGTCGACCCGCACGCCTTCGACTCGCTTTGGCCGGCGCTGCTGGTCTGGTTTCTGCTCTTCGTCACGGCCGGCGACGCGCTGACCACGGTGGGCCGCCAAGCCGCGCAGTGGTGGGGCGCGCCGGCGACGGCGACCGTCGTCGCCAAGCACAAGGGCGGCACGCGGCGTTCTCTCGAGCTCTCCTACGACTGGCAGGGCGCCAAGCGCAAGACGCGCGAGAACGTCGGCGCGCGCGGCTGGGCCAGGGCCGCCGTCGGCTCGCGGCGCGACGCGCACGTGCTCCTCGGGCGCGCCTACCTCGACGACGACTTCGGCTACTCGCGCTGGAAGCTCGGTCTTTTCGGCGCGGCTTGGTGCGCGTTGTGGCTGTGGGCGGCGGCGCGCTACCGCTTCGGCTGAGTTTTCGCTAGACTCCACGAATGACCACCGCCCACCGCGTCGCCGTCCTCACCCTCGTCCTGGCCCTGGGCTGCGCGTCGGGCTGCGCCTCCGCCACGACCGCCGGCTCCGCGCGCCGCTTCCGCATGCTGACCCTGAACATCCAGCTCGACGCCAACGACGGCAAGACGATCCAGGGCATCGTCGACCTCATCCGGCGCTCGAACGCCGACGTCGTGGGGCTGCAGGAGGTGGGTAACTCCGGGCCGGTGATCGCCCGCAAGCTGGGCTTCAACTACGCCAAGGTGGGCGACGACACCGCCGTCCTCACGCGCTACGCCGTCACCGCCCACTCGCCCGGACCGCGCGCGGTGACCGTGAGCTTCGCCGACGGCCGCCAGCTCCGCGTCGTGGACCTGCACCTCTACTACAAGCCGTATCAGCCGTACCAGCTGCTGCACATCCCCTACGACGGCCCCGACCTGACCACGGAGGCCGAGGCCATCGCCGCCGCCAAGGCCGCGCGCGGCGCGGACACGACGGCCGCGCTCCAGGAGCTGGGCTCGACCGACACGGCCGAGGCGCCGACGATCGTGGTGGGAGACTTCAACGAGCCCTCCCACCTCGACTGGACGGCCGCCGCCGCCCGCGCCAAGCGCCACCCCATCAAGGTCGCCTGGCCGCAGACCAGCGCCTTCGCCGCCGCCGGCTTCAAGGACGCCTATCGCGAGCTCTATCCCGACGAGATGGCCAAGCCCGGCAACACCTGGACGCCCACGACCTCGCCGACCGATCCCAAGGACCACCACGACCGCATCGACTTCGTGCTCTACCGCGGCGCCGGGCTGGCGGCGCGCTGGGCCGGCGTCGTCGGCGAGAGCGCTCAGACCTCCGACGTCGTGGTGACGCCCTACCCGACCGACCACCGCGGCGTCGTCGCCGACTTCACCCTCCAGTAAACAAGGGTGTCAGGCTCGATTGTTTACTAACTATTGCTCTTTTGGATT
>CAZZGQ010000051.1:0-4135 GCA_964653765.1 uncultured Elusimicrobia bacterium
GCAGATCGTCGTCGCCGAAGTCTCCGCCGCGCTTGTTGATGGCCTCGACGACGCCGATCAACTTGCCTTTGATCGTCAACGGCACGGCGAGGATGGATTTGGTCGTGAAGCCGGAGGCCACGTCCATCTGCCGCGACCAGCGCGGATCCTTGGTGACGTCGTTGATGATCGCGGGCTTGAGCGTCTGCGCCACCGCCCCGGCGATGCCCTCGCCGAGCCTCAGCCGGATCTTCGAGGCGGGCTCCCCCAGCCCCAGCGCCACGTCGAAATACAGCTCGTTGCGGCGCTCATCCACCATCAGCAGCGAGGCGCTCTCCGCGTTCACGACGCGCGCGGCCAACTGCAGCACGGTCTGCAGGAGCTCGGGCAGGTCGAGCTTCGAGGACAAAAGGCGGCCGACCTCGAGCAGCAACTCGAGCGCCTCCGGGGTGGGGGCCATGGAGGCAATCGTACCAAATGGTCGCCCGGGACACGATGAGGTCGGAGGGGACGCTCGGCATTGAGCCTCGCTCGACTCGCGCTGCTCGCCGATTTGCCAAGGGCTTGCCGCGAGACGCCCCCCGACCTCATCGTGTCCCGGGCTTAGGGTGGCGCGGAGACGGCCGACGGAAATTTATCCACCGCGGGCTGTGGATGGCTAGCCTGGGCGAGCCGTCCACCGCGGAACATCTCCCAGGGAGATGTTCCGCTCGCTCCGGCTAGAAGGCGGAGCTGCCGCGCTCTTCGACGGCGCCGTCGGGGCGGACGTGGAAAGCGAAGGTGAAGGGGCGGCCGCGGTCGAGCCACAGGGTGCGGAAGCGCAGGTCGTAGACGCGCACGTCGGCGCCGCCCTCCGGAGCCGGCGAGGCCTGCCAGACCGGCGCCTTGAAGAAGGCGTCGAGGCGATGGGCCAGCGGGCTCGCGCGCTCGACGGCGATGACGGACGAATCGTGGAGATCGGTCTTGGCCAGGGCGGCGAGGTCGACGCGGCCCGTGATGGCGTTGATCCTGTAGAGGCGGTACTCGTCTCCGTAGCGCGCCACGCCGCGCCAGCGTTGCGGACCCAGGGGCTCGGGGAAGACGTAGCTGAAGTCGGGCTTGGCTGAGGCCGTCTGCTTCTGGAGCAGCACCTCGGCTTGGGCGCGCGCTCCGGCGCAGAAGAGGATGTAGGCGCAGACGAGGGCGGCGCTGACGCGGCAGGCGTCGCGCAGGCGGCCGCGGAAAGCGCCCAGGCGCGTGACCAGGAACGGGGCCAGCAGCAGGCCGGTCAGCAGCAGGTCGATGATGAAGACGGCGGCGAGCTCCGGCCGATACGGCAGCGCGGGCCAGGCGACGACGACGCCGAAGGAGTTGATCAAATCGAAGAAGACGTGGAGGAACCCGCCCAGCAGGCAGAGGCCGAGCAGCGTGGCGTAGCGCTTTTGGGGATAAACCCTCTTGAAGACCCAGGCCAAGGCCGCGCACCAGAGCGGCAGCAGCAGCGCGGAGTGGCCGAAGGTGCGGCGGAAGGTGATCGCCGCCGGATTGTGGCTGAGCATGACGACGGCGTCGATGTCGGGCAGGTTCGACGACCAGCAGAGCACGGGGACGGCTTCGGGACCCACCTTCTTCTTGAAGAAGGCTTGGGCGGCGACGGCGCCGACGAGGGTGTGGGTGAGGTTGTCCATCGGACGCCTTAGGCGCGAGCGCGGCGGAAGGCGGCGTCGGTCCGGCGGCCCATCAGGTCGAACCAAGCCAGGCCCGGCAGGCGCGCCAGCGTGCGGTCGATGCGCTCGATCGACTCCCGGCCCGCGGGACCGGCGAAGATGTGCCGCAGCAGGAAGTCGGTCTCGGAGCGCGGCTTGACGCCCTCGCCGACCGGCGTCCAGAAACGCTTGAGCAGGGAGGAGACCAGGCGCTGGGCGCGCCGGTTGTCCTTGAGGCCTTGGTAGGCCTTGTAATAGTAGAAGGCGAAGTGGCGCGACTCGTCGCGGGCGATGCGCCGCAGCAGCTCCGCCAGGATGGGGTTGCGGGTCTGACGGGCCATGTTCGTGTAGCCGAACAGCGTCGAGTGCTCTTGGACGGCGCCCCACGCCATGTACACGGTGATGAAGTCGCGCCCGTAGAGCTTGGAGACCAGGCGCGTGCCCAGGTCCTCGAAGCGCTCGTAGAGCGAGAACGTGTGCCGGCCGCAGACGGCGGCGGACCGCCGCACGCCCGCCGACCGGAGGAAGCGCTCGATGGCGCGGCCGTGATAGGACTCCTCGTAGAGCCAGCAGCCGAGGAAGTCGGCGATCTCGGGATCGGCGCCGGCGTCGGCGTTGAGGACGTCGCGCAGGTAGCAGAGCGTGTGCGACTCGATGTCCATCATGTACGCCAGGCAGCGCGCCTCGCCGTCGGAGAAAGGATGGTCGGCCGCGCGGCCGAAGTCGATGTCGGAGACGTCGAGCGCCTTGGAGCGGGCCAGGTAGGACGGGAGATCGAAGGACTCCAGGCGCAGCGCGTCGTCGGCCGCTCCGACGGTCATGCCGCGATTATAGCGTATCGATGGCGCTATTTTGACGGCGGGAGGCTCTCGCCGTTCTCGCGCCGCAGCCACTCCCAAAAGGCCGGGTCGGCGCGGTAGTAGTCGGCGAGCAGCGGCGGCTCGGCCAGCAGCTGGAACTGGCGCCAGAAGTCGGTCAGTCGGCGCTTGTCCGCGTGCGCGCGGCGGGCGAAGGCCTCGCCGGCGGACTCTGTCAGCGACAGCAGCTTGCGCGAGGCGTCGTCGAACTCGTCCTCCTCCATGCCCATGGCGTTCTCGCCGTAGCGCTCGCCCTCGAGAGCTTTGAGGTCGACCGGATGCGAGTCGCAGGCCGACACCTTGCCGTCGAGCGTGAACGTGGCCTGGCCGCGCGGCTCCATGACTCGGATGCGGGGCACGCCGGAGGCGTCGAGGGCGCTGCGGTCCAGGGCGTACAGGAACACGGAATACTCGCCGGGCTTGCCCGTGGGCACCGGCCAGCTCGTCACCCAGTCCGACGGGACGTTTTGAGAGCAGAGCGGCGAGCGCATGACGCCGTCGTAGGCGGCCGACAGGGAGCTCTGGCGCGAGCCGCCCCCGCCGCAGGCGCAGAGGAAGGCGGCGACGGCGAGCGCGGCGAGCCCTTTCGTCATGCGCGCGGATTATACCAGAAGGGCGGCGGCGGGGCTTGCGGCCGCGGAGGGGGCGCGGTATGCTGGGGCCGTGCGCGATCCCATCGAGGCGCTCAAGAAGGAACTGCGCGTCTTCGCTCGCGCGCGCCGCTGGGAAGGCTATCACACGCCGAAGAACCTGGCGATGGCGCTCTCGGTCGAGGCCGCCGAGCTCGTCGAGATCTTCCAGTGGCTGACGCCGGAGAAGAGCCGCCGCCTGCCGCCCGCCGAGAAGCGCCATCTGGGCGAGGAGATCGCCGACGTCCTGATCTATCTCGCCCGCCTCGCCGACGTCTGCGAGGTCGACGTGCTCGACGCCGTGCGCGACAAGATGGTCAAGAACGCCGCCAAGTATCCGCCCAACCCCGGCGACTCGCGGCTGGGACGGCGGCGCACCCCGCGTCGTTGAGGCGTCGCCGGCCGCTTGCTATACTGCGGCCATGAGCGCGACCAAGAAAGCGACGTTCGCCGGCGGCTGCTTTTGGTGCATGCAGGGGCCCTTCGACGCCCTGCCGGGCGTGGCGTCCACGACGGTCGGCTACACGGGCGGCGCCAAGCCGGACCCGACCTACGAGGAGGTCTGCGAGGGGACGACGGGCCACGCCGAGGCGATCGAGGTCGTCTATGATCCGAAGGTCGTCGGCTACGACAAGCTCCTCGACGTCTTCTGGCGCCAGATCGATCCCACCACGCCCAACCGCCAGTTCGCCGACGCCGGCACGCAATACCGCATGGCCATCTACGTCCACGACGACGACCAGCGCAAGCAGGCCGAGGCTTCCAAGAAAGCCCTGGCCGCGTCCGGCCGCTTCGACAAACCCATCGTCACCGAGATCGCCCCGGCCGGCCCCTTCTATCCCGCCGAGGACTATCACCAGAAGTACTATCAGAAGCGCACCCTGCACTATAAGATGTACCGCGCCGGCTCCGGCCGCCAAGCCTACCTCGAGAAGACCTGGGGCGAAAAGTAGTTAACAATGGTGTCAGGCTCGATTGTTAACTA
>CAZZGQ010000051.1:4235-14989 GCA_964653765.1 uncultured Elusimicrobia bacterium
AGAAGACCTGGGGCGAAAAGTAGTTAACAATGGTGTCAGGCTCGATTGTTAACTAGTTTCGAAGAAACCAGTTAACAATCGAGCCTGACACCATTGTTAACTACTTTTAGGCCTTGACTCGCCGCCGGACTTCGGTACACTTCGGGTATGGCCGCGCGTTTGTTGATCGTCGAGGACGACCCGGAGTTCCAGCAGGTCCTGCAACTGACGTTGGAGCGGGCGGGCTATCTCGTGCAGCCCGCCAGCAGCGGTCAGACGGCCCTGCGCTGGCTGCGCGAGCCTTCGGCCAAGCCCGACCTGATCATCATGGACGTCGGCCTGCCCGACAAGGACATGGACGGCCTCACCCTCTGCCGCGCCGTCAAGAAGGACGCCGTCACCCGCAAGACGCCCGTCATCGTGCTCACGGGCCACGCCAGCAACGAGAAGCGCCTGGAGGCGCAGGAGGCGCAGGCCGACCTCGTGCTGCACAAGCCCGTCGAGAGCAAGACGTTGCTCGATGCCGTCGCCCGCCTGCTGGCCGCCCCCAAGACCCAGCGCCGCGGCGTGCTGCACCGCGGCAGCCTAGAGGTCGATCCCGAGGCGCGCACCGTCTTCTACGCCGGACAGCGCCTCGACGACCTCGGCCCGCGCCTCTTCGACGTCTTCTACGTCCTCGTCGAGCACTATCCCGAGCCGGTCAGCCCCCGCTTCCTGCTCGATTCCTTGCGTCTGAAGGTGCGCGACGACCAAGTCGCCGTGATCGTCAGCCGGCTGCGCCGGCGCCTGCGCCAGGCTTTCGGCGCGGATTTCGTCGCCACCGTCCCTCAGCGCGGCTACAAGCTGGACCTGCCCGCCGCGATCCGCTCCGCCGTCTGATTTCGCGCCTTTGCGATCCTTTATCCGACCTTGCACCGTGCAAGGTTGTTGGCAGGCGGATGTCAGACCCCCGGAAAATCAGATAAAGCGCTTGTAAAAAAATCACTTTTCCCTTGCAAGGCGATACGCCTGGCGCCCTCTTTCCCCCCGGCTAAACTTGAGGCATGAAGGACATCAAGCGCTGGGCCGTGGCGGCGATGCTGTGGGCGGTCGTGCAGCCGGTCTCGACGGCGATGATCCAGCCCGCGGGCATGCCGCGGGGCTACGAGGCCGTGCCCCTGGGGCAGATCCGCGTCACGCATTACACCCATCACGAGACGGGCTCGCGCCTGACGTCCTCGGGTTACCTCCTCCATGATTCGGACGAAGGACGGGTCTGCGCCATCTCGCGCGACTGGTGGAGAAAGAGCATCAAGGCCGGCGACCTGGTCTTCATCGAGGGCCAGCCCCAGCCCTGCGTGGCCCGCGACACGATGGCCCTGCGCAACCGCAAGGGCTTGGCGCAAAAGCGCTGGGTCGACGTCTACTACACCGACCGCCAGACGGCCTACGACTACGGCATCCATCACGCCACCGCCTACCTCTTGCGCCCGAGCCGTCGCTAGATAGGCCGGGCGCCGGCCGCTGATCGTCGCACAATCCTCACGCAGCCGTGCCTCCGCCGCGATTGGCCGCGAGCGACCTCCGTGGTGTAATGAGGTCATGGCCGAGCGGCTTCCCGCCGTTTCATCGGAGATCAAGTCCGTCGCCTACGATCCCGAATCCATGATCTTCGAGGTCGAATACGCCGGCGGCAAGGGCTGCGTCTGCCGCTACCATCACGTGCCGCCCGAGCTCTACGCGGAATTCGGCAAGGCGTACTCCATCGGCACGTTCGTGAACTCCCGCCTCAAGCCGTACTTCCCCTGCCAGCGCGTCAGCCCCGCCCGGTCGCGCAGGGCGCGCCGCCGCTCCGATCGTCCGCGGCGCGCGGGCCCTCGCGGTCGTCGGTAAAAGTTACCCCGCGCAAACGCGCTCCACATCATTGCGAATTACAATAGGGGTAGGAACAACTCCTATGAGCGTTCCAGGCATCTTGGTGGTCGAGGACGATCCCGACGACTTGGAGGTCGTCGTGGCCGCGCTGCGCAGCCACTGCCCCTCCGAGGCCGTGCGGGTGGCGCGCGACGGGGAGGAAGCCGTGCGCTTGCTGCGCCAAGACCCTCCGCCGCGGATGGTCATCCTCGACCTGAATCTCCCCAAGCTCGACGGGCACGAGGTGCTCCGCATCGCGCGCTCGGACCCCCGGACCAAGCGCGTGCCGATCGTGGTCCTGACGACATCCTGGGCCGACGCCGACGTGGAGCGAGCGTACGACCGCTGCGTCAGCAGCTACATCCTCAAGCCCACCGACTACACGCGCTACGACCATATCATCGAGGAGGTCGCGCACTATTGGCTCAGCGTCAATCATCCCGCCAAACCCGCCGGCGTCTGAGCCGGCGGCCCTCCGGCCCGCGCCCGACCCAGGCGGCGCAGGAGCTGGCCGCCGTCAAGGCGGAGCTGGCCCTCTTCACGTCGGGAGCGGCGCATGAGCTGCAGCAGCCGCTGCGCAAGATCATCGCCGCCGCCTGCAGGCTGCGCGCCGGCCCGCAGCCGCCGGGAGCCGTCGAGCGCGACGCGCGGCGCATCGAAGAGCTGGCGATGGCCATGCGCTCCCTCGTCGACTATCTCGTCGCCTATCAGCAGGCCAGCGCGACGACGCTGACGATCCAGACGCTCGAGCCTCGCGAGGCGGTCGCGGACGTGCTCGCGGGCCTGAAGCCGATCATCGCCCGCGAGAAAGGCCGCGTGATCGTGGGGGAGCTGCCGGCCGTGCGCGCCGATCCGATCCAGCTTCGGCAACTGCTGCGCCACCTCGTCGAGAACGGCCTCAAGTTCCACCGCTTCGAGAGGCCGCCGGTCGTCCGCATCGGCGGCCGGCGCCGCGCCGGCTTCGTCGAGCTGAGGGTGGAGGACGACGGCATCGGCATCGATCCCCGGTATTTCGACAAGGTCTTCGAGCCGTTCGCGCGGCTCAATTGCCCCGAGGCCTATCCGGGCAGCGGCCTGGGCCTGCCGATCTGCCGCAAGATCGCCGTCCGGCACGGCGGCTCCATCGACGTCCGGTGCCCGCCTGGGCATGGCGCCTGCTTCACCGTCCGACTCCCCGCGGCGTGACGCGCGGCGAAGGGCCGCGCCGGGCGTAACATGTTCTGGAAGATGTTCCCGTGCATCGTCTAGAATAGGCCTAAGGACCCATGTTCGGCGCAAGATCGCGGCGTACCGTGACGGCGATGATCGTTTTCCTGCCGGTCCTGTGCGTCCTGGCGGCGGGCGCGGAGCCGGGGCCTTCGCCGGGTTCTTTTTCGATCTCCTCATATACGGCCGCGGCGCTGCTGGCCTCCCCCGAGGTCCAGTCGGCCGAGGACGGCTGGCGCGCGGCGGAGGCCGATTACCGCGCTCAGTTGGCGAACATGCTGCTGCCCACGGCGGCCCTCTCGGCCGCGGCCTATCCGTACGGCTACAACCCCGCGAACAACTACCGCTTCCAGACCTGGCGGCTCAACCGGTCCGACCTCTCTTTCAACACCACCCTCAACCTCAACCTCTTCAACAGCCTCCAGGACTACGAGAGGATGCGCTCGGCGGAGCTCGGGCGCCAATCGGCGAGGCGGGCGGTGCTGGCGGCGCGGCAGGACCGCTCGTTCGCCGCCGTCCAGGCCTTCTACGACTTGGACTCGAAGACGGAGCTGGTCGACGTAGCCCAGCAGAACCTCAAGGCCCAGCGCGATCAATACGCGCAGTCGCTGGATCTCTACAACAACGGCATGAAGAGCCTGGCCGACCTGCTCAAGAGCGAGACGGACATGCGCTCCTCGGAGCTGCGGCTCGTCCAGGCGCAGTCCGACCAACAGGCCTCCCTCGTGACCTTCAACGCCTTGATCGACCGCGACCGCCTGCTGCCGGCCGCGCTGACCGCCGTCTTGGAGCCGGGCGCCACCGCGCTGCCGCTGCTCGACGAGGACACGGCCCGCGCCTTGGCGCAGCGGCCGGAGGTGGTGAAAGCGCGGAAGGACCTGGAGAAAGCGGACGTGGCGGTGACCCAGGCGATCCAAGCCCTGCTGCCGACGTTCAAGGTGGACGCCACCTGGAACCACACCGACACGGCGAACTTCGGCGGCACGGCCGTGACGGCCTCGCAGGTGGGCATCCCCGATCCCAACTATTATCTGGGCCTTTCCTTGTCGCTGCCGTTAGGGTTCAATGGGGTGTCGCAGGCGTACGCGGTGGTCCAGGCGAAGGCGAATAAGAAAGCCGCCGCGGCCGGGCTGGCGTCGCAGGAGCGCGGCGTGCGCTCCGAGGTCGCCAATGCTCATGTCAGTCTCGAGAAAGCGATGAGGTCTTATACGGTATCCCTGGTCAAGGAACAGATCGCCAAGCGCGCCCTGGATCTGGTCAGCAGCCAGTATCGCCAGGGCTCGGCCGACGCGATCCGCATGAACCAGGCCCAAGGGGACTATCTCGACGCTCGCGTGCAGAGCGTGCTGGCCCTGCACGACATATTCATCGACCGCGCCCATTACAGGCGCGCGGTAGGAGACCCTTTATGGTGAGCCGGAATTCGCCGGCGCGAGTGAAGGCGGCGGCCGCGCTCGCCGTGGTCGCGCTGCTCGGCGTCGTGGGGTTCAAGAAATATCGCAGCGGCGGCGAAGGCGCCGCGGCCACCGTCAGCGTGGACCGCGGCGACATCGAGGTCCATTTCGTCGACGCCGGCGAGCTCACGCCGAAGCTCTACGTGGACGTGGCTTCGAAAGTCTCCGGCCGGGTCATCGACCTGGCGGTGGAAGAGGGCCAGCGCGTCAAGAAAGGCGACAAGCTATGCACCATCCAGCCCGGCCGCACGGAAGCCGAGGCCTACGTGCCGACCACGCTGACCGCTCCGATGGCGGGCGTGGTGATGCCGTATCAGGACCGCAGCGTCAATAACCCCGCCGAGGGCAAGATCGCCAAGCTCGGCGACTACATCACGGGGATGATGGACTCCAACACGCCCACCTACCTCCTGACGGTGGCGGACCTCTCCAAGCTGATCGTCAAGATGAAGATCAGCGAGATGGACGTGCTCAAGCTGCGCGAGGGGATGAGCGTGAAGGTGACGGTCGACGCCCTTCCCGGAGAGACGTTCCCCGCGCGGGTCTCTCTCGTGGCTCCGCAGGCCGAGAAGGACCAGAACAACCTTAAGAACTTCAAGGTGGAGGTGGCGCTGCTCCGGCAAGACTCTCGCCTCAAGCCGGGCATGACGGCGCGCGTGGACGGGCTCTTGGATTCGCGCCGGCAAGTCTTGAAGGTGCCTCTCTCGGCCGTCTTCGAGGACGACGGCAAGGAGTGGGCCTACTTGGACGAGCGGCCGGCGCCGCGCAAGGTGGAGATCAAGCTGGGCGTGCGCAGCGAGACGGACGCGGAGCTCCTCTCCGGCCTCAAAGCGGGCGAAAAACTGCTCACGGAACGGCCGCAGGACAAGCCTCAGGCCTGACCGTGAGCGAGGAGGAGCCCGCCGTCGTCTGCGAGGAGCTCGTCCGCGTCTACGACGGCGGCTATCAAGCGCTGCGCGGCGTGTCGTTCTCCGTGGCGCGCGGCGAGTTCGCCGCCATCATGGGGCCGTCCGGCTGCGGCAAGTCGACCCTGCTCAACATCCTGGGCCTGCTCGACGGCGCCACATCCGGGCGCTACCTCCTGGAGGGCCGCGAGACGGCCCGGATGAGCGATGGCGTGCGCACGGCCCTGCGGCGCCAAAGGATCGGCTTCGTCTTCCAGGCCTTCAACCTTCTGCCGCGCCTTTCCGCGCTCGAGAACGTCTGCCTGCCGATGGCTTATGATGACGTGGAAGCGGGTGAAAGGGAGCGCCGCGGGCGCGAGCTTCTCGAGCGCGTGGGCTTGGCGGAAAAGGCCCATCACACGCCGCTGCAGCTCTCCGGCGGCCAGCGGCAGAGGGTGGGCATCGCGCGGGCGTTGGCCAACCGCCCGGCGCTGCTGCTCGCCGACGAGCCGACGGGCAACCTGGACTCTCGGTCTTCGATCGAGATCCTGTCATTGTTCAAGGAGCTGCACGCCCAGGGCATGACCATCGTCCTCGTCACCCACGATGCCGCCATCGGGGCGGCGGCGCAGCGGCTCATCCGCGTCAAGGATGGGCTGCTCGCGTGAACGGGCGCGAGGCGCTGCGCGCGGCCCGGCGCGAGATCGCCGCGAACAAGGCGCGCTCGGCGCTCTCCTTCGCCGCTATCTCCGTGGGGGCGGCGGCTCTCCTTTATACCTTCGCGCAGACGCGCGGGATGCGCCGCTCCCTGGCCGAGAACCTCGCCCTCATGGGCCCAGGCCGCTTGACGATCGAGCGCAGCCAAGCCTATGTCTCGAAAGGGCGGTCGCCGGGCCTGACGCTCGACGACGCCGACGCCATCCGTCGCGAGTTCCCGGACCTCTACATGGTCGCGCCGCGCACCGTCAACTGGTCGGCGCGCTTCGGCGCCGAGCGGGTGAGCGCCCAGGGGATGCGGGTGATAGGCACCGGACCGGAATGGCGCCGGCGCGATTGGGTCTACGCCTTGCGAGGCCGTTTCATCAACCAGTGGGACATGGACCACCAGTCGCGGGTCTGCGTGGTCGTGCTCCCGGCGGGCTGGCACAAAAAGCCGTGGTGGGCCAACTACTGGAAGCGCGATACCACGTACGACGCGTACGCGCTGCACCACGACCTGCTCGGGACCCAGGTCCGGCTTGAGGACAGCTACTTCACCGTCGTCGGCGTGCTGACGCCTCCGCCTCGCGATCTCGACCCGCGGTGGGAGAGCTGGAGCACGCCCAACGTGATCGTGCCGCTGCCGGCGTATCAGCGCCGGGTGCAGCCGAGCTGGATGCGCGCCAGCCAGATCGGCGAGATCCTGATCGACACGGGCGACGCGGCGACGCTCGGCCAGCGGCGTCGGGAGATCGAGCGGCTGCTCCTGCAGCGCCACCGCGGCGAGCCGGACTTCCAGATCCACGACATGCAAGAGGCCATCGAAGGCGAGCTCAAGAAACAGCGCAAGAACCTGCGGACGGCGCTGGCGCTGGGGCTGGTCGGCCTGCTGGCCGGCGGCATCGGCATCATGAACGTGACCCTCGCGGCGATCTTCTCCCGTGTCAAGGAGATCGGCGTGCGCCGAGCGCTCGGGGCGACGCCGGCGGACATCCTGGCCCAGTTCGTGGCCGAGGCGGCTCTGCTCGGCCTCGCGGGGGGCGTCGCGGGCGTGGCTTTGGGCTTGGTCGGCGTCCAGTATCTCAAGAGCGTCTCGGAGCGGCCGTCGATGGTGCAGCTTGCTTGGCCGCAGCTCGTCCTCGTGGTCGCGATCGGAGCGCTCGTCTCGGCGGCCTTCGCCGCCGCTCCGGCCTGGCAGGCGTCGCGGCTCGATCCCGTGGAGGCGCTGAAGGCGGAATGAGGGTCCGGGAGCTGGCGCGCACCGCATGGCTGGAGATGGCCGCCCACAAGGCGCGCAGCGCGATGACGTGCTTGTCGCTCGCCATCGGCGTCGCGGCGATGTTGTTCACGTTCGCTCGCACGAGCGCGGCGATGCGCAGCTTCAAAGAAGCGATAGAGCTTTACGGGCCCGGACGCATGACGGTGGAAAAGAAGCGCGACTACGTGCCTCGCGGGCGCTCGGCCGGCCTGACGGTCGCCGACGCCGGCGAGATCCGGCGTCTGCGACCGGACCTGTTCATGGTCTATCCCAAAGCCGATCGGTATCAGACGCGGCTGAGGCTGGGATCGTTGAGCAGCGAGCAGATCCTGGTCTCCGGCGTCAGCGAGCAATGGCGCCGGCGGGACTGGGTCTACAAGCTGCGCGGACGCTTCTTCGACGCCCGCGACGTCGCCGAGGCCGCCCGCGTCTGCGTGGTCATCCAGCCGGGCGGCTGGATCGACAAGCCGTGGTGGGCGCGGTATTTCCCCGAGTATCCGATGGAAGCCTACGTCCGACGCCACGACGTCGTCGGGCAGCGGGCGCTGCTCAATGATCGCGTCTTCACCGTCGTCGGCGTGCTCCAAGAGCCGCCGCACGACAAGGATCCGCGCTGGTTCCAGAGCTCCCAAGGAGAGCAGGGGACGGTCCTGATCCCGATCTCCACCTACCAGAGCGTGCTGGCTCCGCCGGGCTCGGCGCCGGGAGCAGTGGACAAGATCGAGGTGGAGACCGGCAGCGAGAGCTCGGTCGGGCCCGTTCGCCGAGAATTGGAGGCGTTGCTGCGCCAGCGCCATCACGGCGAAGAGGATTTCGAGGTCCGCGACTTCCGCGAGATGCTGGGCGGAGCCATGACCGAGACGCGCGGCTTCGTGATCTCCATCATGATCATCGGAGTGGTGGCGATCCTGGCCTCGGGCATCGGCATCATGAACGTCACGCTGGCCACGATCTTCTCGCGCGTGCGCGAGATCGGGATCCGGCGTTCCTTGGGGGCGACGCGCGCCGACATCGTCTGGCAGTTCGTCGCCGAGGCGATGGCCTTGGGCCTGCTGGGCGGCGTGGCGGGCACGGCGCTGGGCGCGCTGGGGCTCACGTACCTCGCTCCCGCCGACGACATGACGCTCAAGATCAGCGCCGTGCACGTCGCCGCCTCCGTGCTCATCGCCCTGGCCACGGGCTTCCTCTTCGCGCTCTACCCGGCCTACCAGGCCTCCCGCTTCGACCCCATCGAGGCGCTTCGCTACGAATGAGCCTCCACAAACGCCCGCTGCCCACGCGCGAGGACGCCCTGGCTTTCGCGCGCGAGATGGTGCCGAAGGCGAAATGGGAGACCATCGTGGTCGAGGAGGGCTCCACGGAGCAGGGCGGCGACGGCCTGCTGCTCAAGGCGTCCGCCGACTGCTGGATCCTCACCTACGATCCGCTGGATTCCGAGAAGGAAAAGGGCGAGGAGCGGCTTTGGGTGGAGAAGGCCACGGGCGTCGTCGTGAAGATGAGCTTGGAGGAGTAACCTTCTTACATCGGCTCCGGGCGGCCGAAGCGGCCTCGCTTCAAGCCGAAGGAATTGAGGACGGTCTCGAACAGCCCGGAATCCTGCAGGAAGTCCTTCATCACGACGCCGACGTCGTCGCCTTTCTCCAGTCGCCGCAACCCGCGCAGTTGCTCGGCCTCGACGCGGGCCAGCGCCTCCGGCCGGTCGAACAACATGGGGTCGTTCGACCAGTCGTGGACGAGCATGGAGACCTCCAGGTGGCGGTCCCGCTTGAGGTCCACGAGCGTGTTGTCGAGAGAAGGGGTTAGGAGGAACACGACCGATCGGGGAATGGAGAGGGGGCCATCGTACCACGTCCTCGCGATCGCTTGCTGCATGGACAACTCCTTGGGCTGCTTCGCCAGCCAGGCGCTCATGCGCGTCTTCGCGGCGCGCGCGTGGGGGGCCAGAAGCGCGCGCTGCACGGCGTCGAGGACGACGCGGTAGATCGCCACGGAGATCGTGCGGACGATGCCTCGATACTCGTAGCCGTAGAGGCCGGGCTGGTCGTAGATCTTGGGCGGGCGAAAGCCGATCCACCCCATCTTCTCGTCCGTCGATACCTCCGTGTCTCCCTTGGTCGTCCAGGCCATGAGCTGATAGGCTACGTTGGAAAGCTTCATAGGATTGAGGTGCTGGAAGTGCTCCCCGTCGTCGTAGATGCCCATGCCTCCGCCGTGGACGATCGTGACGGCCTCGGCTAGAAGATTGGCGCGGCGGTAGCGGTCCGCGTCCAAGAGCGCGCGCAGGTTCGCGACGGTCGCGTCTTTCTCTTGGGGCGGGAGCGGAGCGACGATGTGGACGTGGAGGCCGACGCGCGCAATTCCCAAACCGTCGAGGAGGGTCCACGCGTCCGCTAGCACCCGGCCCGCGCTGGCGCTCTCGCGCAGGTGCAGCTCCACGCCCTTGACGGCGTGCATCGTATGAGGATCGCGGTGCTCGACGGCGCCGAAAACGCCGCGCACGTCCACCTCGTGCGTCCCGGCGGCATACTCCTTCCCGAGAAAGACGACAGGCTTGGCGAACCGGAGCGTGATCGAATCCTTGACGCGCAGGCCCGCCATCGCGCGATAGCCGAAAAAAAATGCCGATATCGACTTGCCCTTCGTCGCATAGCGCAGCAGCCGTATCTTTTGGTTGTAGGACAGCGGCTCCCAGAGCGTCGTCCGGACGTTGGCCCCGGTCCGAGGCAGCCAGCGCGGAGGCTTGCGCGCGCCCAGGATGGGGCCGATCGTGCCGTCCGTCGTCGTCAGGATCGCCATGATCTGCGGCGAGAGCTCGTGCTCGATCTCGGCGGAGCTCTCATAATGGAGGGCCGGCGCCCGCGACGAGGCGCTCTCCTCAGGCCTCCGTCGGGCGGCCTGGTCGAAGCGGACAGCGCTGTCTTCGGCTGTACTTTCGAGGCCAGCGTCGCCGGGCGCCGCTTCGGCGGTTCCGTGAGGAAGAGGAGTCTCGGCGTCGGCCGGCTGAGCCGCGGCGGCGCGCGCCTCGGCAGCCGGCAGCGAGCTCGGCGATAGCGAAGCCGGCGCCGCGTCCAGGGAGACTTGTCCCGCCGCCTCGATCGATGGGGAGACCGTGGGATTGATCGGCTGGACATCGAGCTCTTGGACGGTCTTGACCTGGGCGGAGATGGCCGCTCTAGGGCATAAGACCAGCAAAACGACGATCAACGCCGGCACGCCGCCAGTATAAAGCCAAGAGCGTCCGGATTCCAGCCTTGGCCCGCCCCGCGCGGATTTGCTCGCAGCTGGAACAGCTCCCTGGGAGATGTTCTAGAATCCTGCCGTGAAAATCCTGATCCACGTCCTGCTCAGCGCCGTCGCCGTCTACGTGGCCGCCCGCGTCCT
>CAZZGQ010000052.1:0-1422 GCA_964653765.1 uncultured Elusimicrobia bacterium
GATGATCCTCTCCACGCTGCGCCGCTCCCTCGTCGCCAAGGCCGAGGCCTGGTCCAAGCAGTCGGGCGTGCCGCTGCCCTCGATGCTGCCGGTCAATCCGCCGCCGGCGCACATCAAGGCCGACATCTCCCTGCCGTGGCCGCTGGCCGCGGCGAAGGCGGCGAAGAAGAACCCGCTCGAGGTGGCCAAGCAGCTGGCGGAGGCGTTCTCCGGCATCGCCGAGGTGGAGAAGGCCGAGGCCGTGCCGCCGGGCTTCGTGAACATCAGTTTGAAGGACACGGCGCTGCTGGCCAACGTGAAGGCGGTCACGCTCGATCCCGGCAGCTACGGCGCCGATCCGGACGGCCCGAAGACCCGCGTCCTCATCGAGTTCGTCTCCGCCAACCCCACGGGCCCGCTGCACCTGGCCTCGGGCCGCGGCGCGACCTTGGGCGACGCTCTCGTGCGCGTGATGACCCGCCTCGGCCGCCAGGCCAAGGCGGAATATTACGTCAACGACGGCGGCGCGCGCGCTCTCTTGCTGGGCGAGAGTATAAAAGCGAGGTACGAAGGTACCTCGCCGCCGGAGAAGGGCTACAAGGGCGAGTACCTGGTCGACATGGCGAAGATCGCCCCGGCCGAGGCCAAGAGCTGGGATGCCACGCAGTGGGGCGCCTGGGCGATGGAGTACCTGCTCAACCAGCACAAGGAGGACATGGATCAGTTCGGCGTCCATTTCGACCGCTGGTACAAGGAGAGCGAGCTCTTCCAGTCCGGCGCCGTGGAGAAGACGCTGAAGTTCCTGCGCGACCGCGGCATGGTCTACGACAAGGACAACGCGGTCTGGCTCGGCACCTCCTCGTCGGAGGAATCCGAGGACGACAAGGACCGCGTGCTGGTGAAGAGCGACGGCAAGCCCACGTACTTCCTGCCCGACATCGCCTATCACAAGGACAAGTTCGACCGCGGCAATGAGCGCCTCATCGACATCTGGGGCGCGGACCACCACGGCTACGTGCCGCGCATGAAGGCGGCCATCGCCGCGCTGGGACATACGCCGGAGTCCTTCCACGCCATCGTCCACCAGCTCATCCATCTCTTCCGCGGCCAGGAAGCGGTGAAGATGTCCAAGCGCGCCGGCGAGTTCGTGCGCCTGAAGGAAGTCGTCGACGAGGTGGGCCGCGACGCCTGCCGCTTCTTCTTCGCCCTGCGCACGCCGGACAGCCACCTCAACTTCGACCTGGAGCTGGCCAAGAAGCAGAGCAGCGACAACCCGGTCTTCTACTGCCAGTACGTGCACGCGCGCATCTGCTCGATCTTCCGCGAGGCGGTGAAGCAGGGCCTGATGAAGGAAGGCGAGTCCCTGCCCGGCCCCAACGCCAAGCTCCTGACGGCGCCGGAGGAGCGCGCCATCCTGGTCAAGATCGCCTGGTTCCCCGAGGT
>CAZZGQ010000052.1:1522-4134 GCA_964653765.1 uncultured Elusimicrobia bacterium
TTGGGGTTCTCGTGCAGGCCGGCGCGCCGATGGAACTTCTCGCGGCCGTCCTTCACGACCTCGCCCGCCGAGCCGCGTATGCCGTCGTCGAACATGCGCTTGAGGCGCACGCGCAGGCGCTCCGCGTAGAACGGATCGTCCACGCCGATCGTCCGGCGCACCTGCTCGAGCGTCTGCGCCAGCTCAGGCTTGTTCTCCAAGGTCCGCGCGGCGAAATGCAGGCGCTGCGCCGCTCCGTTGCCGAGCGCGGCGGCGATCTCGTCGAAGCCCTCTTCGATAACCTCCGGCCGCACGACCAAGCCGGCCACGACGCGCCGGGCCTCGTCCTTGACGTCGACGCCCGCCTCGGAGGCGGCGGCGGGCTGCAGATAACCCGAATCGATCATGGGCTGCGGCGTGCGGAACAGCCGCTCGGCCTCGACGGAGATCGAGGCGCGCAAGGCCGGGATGTCCGTGGCAACGGCCAAGATCGGATGCACGGCGCTCACCTGGACCGCCGCTTCTCCGGCGCGCGCCGACGGCGCGAGCGCGGCTAGGACGGCGAGGAGCCGGAGCATGCCGACAGGATACGGCAAAGACGCCCTTGGGCACAGGGCCGGTCGGCACGGCGTCAGCCGGTCCAAAGACCCGGCCTTGGCGGGCCCATCGACCCTGATGAGGATGCGAGCGCCGCGTTATCCTATCGGTAAGTTATCCACTAACTGGGCCAGTGGCCCAGTCGGTGGATAACTCCGACGATGCGCGCGTTTCTTCTAGTCGCTCTTTTCACGCTTCCCGCCCACGCGGGCCAGATCATCATTCCCGGCGCCGAGCCGCCCAAGCCCGTCTCCGTCGAGATCGCGCCGACGCTCGTGCGGCCGGACGGCGGCGACATTCATCAGGCATCGCCGATCCTCGCCTCCGACGGCACGCCGCTGCGCGACAAGCCGGCGATCGCGCTGGCGGAAGGCAGCGTGCGGCTCGATCCGGCGCGGCCCGTGCTGCAGACGAGCGATCCGGAGGCCGCCCCGCTGGCCGAGGCGCTCGAGAAGGGCGAGCCCGTCGCCGGCATGCTGCCCGCCGGGCCGCGCGAGCGGGCCGAGCAGGCCGAGAAGCCGGAGAAGTCGGCCGGGGCGATCGCGCTCGAGGCGCTGAAGGAAGCCGGCGCCTTCGACGGCGCCCGTGCGCTCAAGGCCGAGCTGGCCGCGGCCGAGGTCTTCGCTCCCGCCAAGAGCTGGAGCAAGGCCAGCCGCGGCGACATCGAGGACAAGCTGCGCGCCGCGGCCAAGCTGCCGGCGGCGCAAAACCACGCGGCGATCCGCGCCCTGTTCCTGAAGTATTCCGACCGCCTCGATTGGAATGGGGCCTATCAGCTCCTGAGCCGCCTGGCTCCATCGGAGGACGGCTCGCGCCAGCAGGTCTACGACGAGCTGGCGGCGGCTTTTCTGCGCGAGCGCGGCTCGGAGCTGTCCGCCGTCGAGGCGGCGCGGATCGCCGCGACGATCAGTTCTGCAGGAAGTCCGAGTCGCGCAGACGCTCGCGCAGCAGAGGGTCTTCCCAGCGCGAGGCGATGATGCGGTCGGTGATGGGGCGCACGAGGGCGGGATCCCAGCGCGCGAGGGTGCGCGCCGCCTCCACGCGCACGATGAACGGCACGCGGCGGTCGGCGAGCATCTTCTGCAGCACGGGCGCGCTGCGACGGCGCGCGTCCTTCACCCCCAGGGCTTGGATGCGGCGGCAGAGCTGCGAGCGTTGCAGGAATCCCTCGTCCATGCCGCGAGGATAGGGATTTGCCCCGATGCTGCCATGGGTCTTAGGTCCTATGCCTTCCTAGGCCCTTCGGGTCCATGGCTCAGCGCCCGGCGCAGCTCTTCCAGCATGCCGCGCGCCCGGGCGAGCTCCTCCGGGTCCAGGCCGCCGGGACGGAAGCGCTCGCGGTAGCGCAGCTCCGCCAAGCGGGCCAGCGCGGACAGGCGCGGGTCGGCGGCGACGACGCTGGCGGCGAACTCGCGCTCCGTCCACCACGGCTGCCGCGAGAAACCGGCGCGCGATACCGCCCGCTGCGCGAGCTCGAAGAACGAATCCGGACGGCGCTCGCGCCAGGCGCGGATCCGGCGATGAAGGAGAGAGAGCGTCCACGGCGCCAGCACGAGCAGGATCCACGGCGCGGCCCGCCGCGCGACGGGCCGCAGCGACCGCGGAGAGAACGAGGAGCCCACGCGGCGAAGGGCGTCGCGCTGGACGTATTGATCGTAGCCGATGACGTGGCGATACCAGCTCGTCTCCGCCGCCGAGAACCAATGCGAGAGCCGCCGCGACAGCTCCGCGGCGCCGGTCATGAGCAGGCTCTGCGGCGGCGTCGGATCGACCAACGTCCAGCCGCGGCCCGGGAGGTAGGCCTCGACCCAGGCATGGGCGTCGGATTGCCGCACGTCGAAGAACTTGCCGTACTCGTTCCAGTCGTCGCTCATGAAGCCGGAGACCAAGCGCGCCGGGATGCCGGCCGCTCGCATCAGCGCGACCCCGGCCGTGGCGAAGTACTCGCAGTTCGCGGAACGACCCTTGAAGAGGAAGTCCTCGAGCGTCATCGGGCTGTCGGAGTAGAGGCTGTAGCCGTAATGGCGCCGCAGGAA
>CAZZGQ010000052.1:4234-14906 GCA_964653765.1 uncultured Elusimicrobia bacterium
TCGGGCGACTCGGTGACGAGCCACGGCGTGCCGGGAGTGAACATCACGTCCAGCGCCATCGCGTAGATGGTGACGTCATAGTCGAGCTGCCCCGGCGCGCCCTTGGCGGCCGGAAAGCGCAGGGCGGCGGCCACGCGCGGCACCGAGAAGCGCCGGGTGCCCTTGGAGCGCGACCAGCGCTTGCCGTCGAAGGCGTCGAAGGCCGAGCCCCGCAGGTAGACCACCGGCGGCACGGAGGCCATGCCCCCGATCAGCGGCTTGACGCGCATCACCCGCGCCGACGACTTGCGGATGCGGCCGAAGAAGCCCAGCGACACGTCCTCCGTGAAGGCCGTGACGCCGCCGTTGGGCGCCGACAGCTTGTCCAAGCCCGCGGCCAGGAAAGGGTTGATCCGGCGCAGGCCGTCGGCGCGCGGCGTGGCGGCGAAGAGCGCCACCGCCAGGCCGGCCGCGAGCGCGAGCGAGCGCCCGAGGCCTCCCAGCCATTCTCCGCGCCTCTCCCAGGGCAGCCCGCCCGCCGCCGCGAGCCAGGCGCCGGCCGCGCCGGCGTAGAGCAGGAACAGGGCGAAGTACCAGACGCTGATCGTCAAGCCCGACGTCAGGAAGAAAGCCAGCAGCGAGACGAGGAAGGCTTGGCGCAGGTCTCGGCCCTTGAGCGGCGTCAGGGCCCGATTGAGCAGCAGGTAGATCAGCAGGTGCACGTTCGCCACGGTGACGCCGAGCGCGCGCCACTCGTGCCCTGCGGTCCAGGCCAGCACCGCCAGCGAAAGGAGATTCCATACGAACGCCGGCAGCAGGCGCCAGCCGCGCTTCTGCACGAGCCAGCCCAGCGCCATGAGCGGAGCGAGCGCCAGCAGCAGCCGCCCGTCGACCTCGTCGACGAGGAACAAGCCGGCGAAGGCCGCCGTGAGGCAACTCATGGTTAGCACGCGCGCGGGCGCGGAGTCCGGCTCCGGCGGCGCCGCCAGCTTCGGAGCCCTGCCGGCCGGCCGCGGCGAGCGGCCGTCGCCCAGGCGGGCCAAGGCTCTCAGCAGCCGGTCGAGCTGCGTCAGGCCGCGCCCGTAGTCGACGGTCTCCTCGGGGCTTTCCAGCCGCACCTCGGCGCCGGCGTCGACGTGGAAGCGGCAGGCGGCGGCGGCGCGGGAGATCGCCCGCTCGCCCTCCTCGCCGCGCCCGGCGTCCACGGAGACGGTGACCCGGTCGTCGTGGGCGGAGCAGAACTCGTTGACGAGCGGCCGCCCCGCGCGCGCGGTCAGCTTCCAATTGAGCACGCGCGCGTCGTCGCCCGGCGCGTACTCGCGCACGCCGTAGAGCTCCTCGCCCGCGCCTTTCCGCAACGTTGGGCGCCCAGAGGCGCGAGCGAGGCTCGCGACGTCGCGAGCCTCGCGGACCTGACCAGGAATTGGAAGGGCGAGGATCGTCGGAGGCGGCAGCCTCCGACGAAACCTAAAGAGAGCAAAAGGGAACGACGTCTCGATCACCAAGTCGGTGAGTTCGTTCAGTCCACGATGCGCCGGCGTCCCGCGAAGCTCGGCCGTCGCCGTCTCCCCCGCTTTCAGCCGTATCACCATCGCCTTCGAGTCTTGCCAGATCGCCTCTATGCCGTAAGCGGTCAGCCATCCTTGATTCGTCAACCTCACCTTCAGCGTGCACGGCTGCCCCCGAAACGCCTGCTCCGGCGGCTCCACCTCCACGCGCACGCGGCGCAGCAGCCAAGCTCCACCGGTGGAAGCGAGCAGCGTCCCCACCAAGGCGCCGTAGATCAGGTAGAGCAGGTTGTTGCCGGTGGAGGCGGCGACGAGCAAGGCCAGCACCGTCATGGCCAAGCCGCCGACGCCCAGGCGGGAGAGCTTCATACCTTTATAAAGGGGCTTACGGCGCCTGCACGGCGCGCAGCACGGAGGCCACGGCTTCCTCGGCCTCGGCGATGCGCGCCACGCCGTAGAGGCTGCTGTCGAGCAGCGTGCGATGAGCGACGACGGGCACGGCCACCGTCTTGATGTCGTCGGGGACGCAGTAATCGCGGCCGTGGACGAGAGCGTACGCGCGGGCGGCGCGCACGAGCGCGAGGGCGCCGCGCGGCGACAAGCCCAGCTTGAAGGCCTTGTGCGAGCGCGTGGCCTCCGCCAGGCGGACCACGTAGTCGAGCAGGGCGTCCTCGACGGCGACCTCCTCGGCCCGCGCCTGCAGGCGGATCACCTCGTCGCGCGTGACGGCGGGCTGGAGGCTCTTGAGCTGGCTCGCCAGGTCCTTCTCGCGCAGGATGCGCTTGGCGTCCTCGCGTCCCGGGTAGCCGATGTGCAGGCGCATCAGGAAGCGGTCGAGCTGCGCCTCGGGCAGCGGAAAGGTGCCGTGATACTCCACGGGGTTCTGGGTGGCGATCACCAAGAACGGCTCGGGCAGGGCGTGCGTCTTGCCGTCGATGGTGACCTGCAGGTCGTTCATCGCCTCGAGCAGGGCGGACTGGGTCTTCGGCGTCGAGCGGTTGATCTCGTCGGCGAGGACGACGTGGGAGAAGATCGGGCCGGGCTTGAACTCGAACTGCGTGTCGCGCTGGTTGAAGACGGAGAGGCCGAGGATGTCCGAGGGCAGCAGGTCGTTGGTGAACTGGATTCGCTTGAATGAGACGGAGAGGCAGTGGGCCAGGGCCACGCCCAGCAGCGTCTTGCCGATCCCGGGCACGTCCTCGATCAGCAGATGCCCCTTGGCGAGCAGCGTCGTCACGGCCAGGGTGACGACCTCGGGCTTGCTGACGAAGACGCGGCTGACGCCGTCGATGAGGCGCTGGATGCGCTCGGCGGCGCCGTTGTCGACGGAGGCTCTTTCGGGCATCCCCCATTATGCCTTGGGACAAATGGGGTCGCAAGACCTGGGTCCAATGTCATACCCGGCGTAGGTCCATGCCTCCTATCAGGATGGCGCCCAGGGGGCTAGACTACGACCATGAAGACCCTCTCGTCGCTCCTCGCGTCCCTGCTGTTGATCCCCACTTTCTCCGCGGCCCAGCCGTGGAGCGCCGAGCTCACCGACGCCGTGCTGCGCCCCGGCGACCCGCTCCACTTCCAGAAGGTCAACCTCCGCGAGGACGACCGCGACATGATCCGGCTCGTCGCCAAGACGGCCCCGGCCGTCGTGATGATCATCGCCAAGGGCAAGCCCGAGCCGGTCGAGGAAGAGGACAACGGCCTCGAGAGCCAGGGCCTCGAGGACTTCCTGAACCAGCTCTTGAAGAAGCGGCCGGAGCAGCAGGGCGCCCCGGAAGCCGAGCAGCAGCCTCCCGCCGCCCAGCCTCAGGCCGACGGGAACCAGGCCGAGACCGCCCCGAAGGCGCCGAAGAAGCCGCGAACGCGGACGCCGACCAGCGACGGCTCAGGCGTCATCATCTCCTACGGCGGCCACAAGCTCATCGTCACCAACAACCACGTCGTCGAGATCGTAGGCTCGCACGGCCGCGTGGATCTGGTCTTCCACGACGGCTCCAAGGGCACGGGCACGGTGCTGGGCCGCAACGAGAAGTACGATCTCGCCTTCATCGAGCCCGACAACCTCTGCTCCACCTGCCGCACGATGCCCATCGGCGACAGCAGCAAGGTCAAGCGCGGCCAGATCTCGATCGCGATCGGCTCGCCCTTCGCCCTCAACCAGACCGTGACGGTCGGCCACATCAGCTTCCTCGGCCGCGACATCGACGCCGGCGGCGTGGTGCAGGACTTCATCCAGACCGACGCCTCCATCAACCCCGGCAACTCGGGCGGCGCCCTCGTCGACCGCAACGGCCGGCTGATCGGCATCAACACGGCGATCTTCAGCAAGACGGGGACGTCGGCCGGCATCGGCTTCGCCACGCCGTCCAACTACATCCCCCACGTCCTCAACCGCTTCCTGCGCACGAAGGTCATCAGCCCGTCGCGCATGGGCCTGGTGGTGGGCCGCAAGGTGCAGACCGACGAGAACGGCGAGCCTAAGAGGGTCAACGACGAGCCCGTCCTCGGCCCGCTCATCGTGGCCGAGGCCCCCAAGGACGGCACCCCGGCCGCCGTCGCCGGTTTCCAGAAGGGCGATCAGGTGCTCTCGGTGGACGGCCGCTCGGTGACGAACCCGAGCGACTTCGTGCGCATCATCACCGACAAGGTCCCGGGCGAGAAGGCCGTCGTCGTGGTGCGCCGCGGCGACCAGACGCTGACGATCGCCAGCGACGTCGTCTCGATGCACGACTGAGCTTCATCCCATAAAAAACCCGCCGGCGAGAGATCGCCGGCGGGTTTTTTCGTTTCTTACCGCGAGAACAGAGACCGGCTCAGCGCCACTTGCGGATGCGCATCACGTCCTTCTTGAGCACGGCGCGCCCAGGGCCGCCGACGGGGCCGAACCACAGCTCCCAGGCCCGCATCGCCAGGTAGACCTGCGCGCCCTTGCCATCGAGGGCGCGGGCGCGCGCCTCGCCCGCCATCGCCAGGAACTTCGTCGGCTTGCCGCAGACCAGGTCGATCGCCACCACGCACCCCGGAAGGGTCTTCTTCATCGGCGGCTTGTCGGGGAACCCGGGCAGGCCCATGGGGGTGGTGTTGAGCCACAGCTCGGCCGGTGCGACAGCACCGGCCGAAAAGATGGTGTCCGGCCAATGCTGCCCCATCTCCCGTGCCAGCGTCTCGGCCGTCTCCATCTTCCTGTCCCATATTTGGATCTGTCTCGCCCCGGCGCGTCCAAGGGCATAGGCGGCGGCTCTAGCAGACGCGCCGCTCCCTAATATTTGAATCCGTCCGTCTCTCGCTTTGAACCCCGTCTCCGCGATCATCTCGTAGAGCCCGGCCGCCTCGGTGTTGTGCGTCTTCACGGACCCGGCCTCGAGCTTGAGGCAGTTCGCGGCGCCCACCGCGCGCGCCTCGGCCGAGGGGCTGCCCAGCGTCAGGCCCGCCCGCTTGCCGGGCATGGAGAGCAGCGCGCCCGCAAAACCGTCCTTGGCGAGCTTGGCCAGGACGGCCGGCATGCCGGCGGCGTCGACGTCGACGCTCTTGCACTTGATGTCGCGGTCGAGCAGCTTGCCGAGGGTGGCGAGGACGGCCGGCAGCACGCAGCCGGCGACCGGGCGGCCCAGCACGGCGATCTTGTCCGGCTGCTTCTTGGCCATCAGCGGGGCCCCTCGCGGCGGACGCGGTCCTCGACGTCGAGGACGATCTCCAGGCCGAGCGCGTGGGCTTCACGCGCCAGCGCCTGCAGCGCCGCCTCGCCGCCGACGGGCAGGGCGGCGACGGCGTCGGCGCCCGCGGCCCGCGCCAGCTCCAATTGATAGACGTCGACGAAGGCGTCGCGCACGAGCAAGGGCGCGTTCGGCAGCGCGGCCCGCACGGCTTGCGCGTGGCCCGGATCGCCGGCGAAGAAGTGCCTTTCGACCACCACGGAAAGGCCGGCCGCCCCCTCCGCGGCGAAACCTCGGGCGCGCCGGACGGCTTCCTCGGCCGAAGGAGGGCACGCCGGGTCGAGCAGGCCCGCGGGAGGCGTCGCGAAGCGCACCTCGCCGATCCAGCCGGCGCGCGAGAAGCCGCGCGGAACGCGCGCGTAGAGGGGCTCGGCCCACAGGCTTTCCAGCGGCCGCTGGAGCTTGAGCCGCTCGACGCGGCGGCGCGAGTGCGCCAGCACGCGCTCCAGCAGGCCGCCGTCGCTCTGGGCGATCATGCGGGCAGGCGCAGCGAGAAGGCCGCGCCGCCCTCCTTGGCGGAGCCGCCTTCGAGCCGGCCGCCGTGCGCCTCCGCGATCTTGCGCGCGATCGCCAAGCCGAGGCCGAGGCCGCGCGGCTTGCCCGTGCGGAAGGGCTCGCCCAGATGCGGCGCCACCTCCGCCTTCACGCCCGGGCCGCTGTCGCGGACCTCGAGCGCGGCCTCGCCTTTCTCGCGGGAGATCGTCACGGTCACGGCGCCGCTCTCGCCCACGGCCTCCACGGCGTTCTCGAGCAGGCGCTTGAGCGCCTCGGACAGCCGCTTCTCGTCGGCGGAGGCCTCCACCGGCGCTTTGGGCGCCTTGATCGAGACCTTGACGCCGGCGGGCGCGGCGAGCGACTCGACCACGGCCTCAGCCATCGCCGCCAAGGGCACCCTCCCCTTGGTCAGCTCCATCGGCCGCGAGTACGTCAGCATGTCGGCGATCATGCGGTCGGCGCGGGCGATCTCGGAGGCCATGATGCCAAGGTGCTTCTCGACCTTGGGATCCAGGGCGCCGCCCGCCGAGAGCTTGCTCTTGATGAAGTAGGAGGAGTTATTGAGGACAGCGAGCGGATTGCGCAGCTCATGGCCGACGACGGAGGCGATGCGCCGGATGAGCTCGGCCTGGGCGCCCTCGGCGCGTTCTCCCATGCCCCAAAAATAGCAAAATGATAGACTCAACACGATGCCAGTAGCGCTCGACACGCCCACCGCTTTCGCCGCAGGGATCGCCTCGTTCCTGTCGCCCTGCGTGCTGCCCCTCGTGCCGGGCTACGTCTCGTTCATGTCGGGGCTCTCGCTGGAGGAGCTCTCGAAGGGCTCGGATCGGGGCCTCGTGCTGCGCCGCGCCGGCGTCGGCTCGATCTTCTTCGTGCTGGGCTTCACCGTCGTCTTCACGGCCCTGGGCGCCTCGGCCTCCTTCATCGGCCGGATCATGGCCTCCTACATGGACGTCCTGGCGAAGATCGCCGGCCTGACGATCATCGTCTTCGGCCTGCACACGGCCGGCGTCATCACGATCCCGATCCTCTACTACGAGAAGCGCGTCTCCTCGCGCGGCGTGCCGCCGGGCTATCTGGGCGCCTTCATGATGGGCCTGGCCTTCGCCTGCGGCTGGACGCCCTGCATCGGCCCCATCCTGGCAGGCATCCTCGCGCTTGCGGCCACCGAGGCCACCGTCACGCGCGGCATGCTGCTGCTGGCCGTCTACAGCCTGGGCCTGGGCGTGCCGTTCCTGCTCACCGCCTTCGGCCTCAACGCCTTCCTGAGCTTCTTCGGCCGCTACAAGCGGCACATCGTCTGGGGCGAGCGCGCCGCCGGCGCCCTGCTCGTCGCCGTGGGCGTGCTGATCATGAGCAACAAGCTCAGCCTCCTCGCCCGCTTCCTGCCGCAATCGCTGGCCCGGTTCGCCCGATGAAGAAGCGCTCTTCCGCTCCCTGGCTGGGCCTCGTCGCCGCGATCGGGGCCGGCGCCCTGCTGTTTTGGCTCTTCGCCAAGCCCGTCACGAAGAAGGCGACGGCCGAGCAGACGGCGCCCGACTTCACGCTGCCCGACGTCAGCGGCAAGAAAGTCGCTCTCTCCTCCTTCCGCGGCAAGGTCGTGCTCCTCGACTTCTGGGCGACCTGGTGCGAGCCCTGCCTCGAGGAGCTCCCGGACCTTGTGCGCTTCCAGGAGGCGCACAAGGACAAGGGCTTCACGCTCGTCGGCGTGGCGATGGACGCCGAGGGCGTCTCCGTCGTCGGCCCGTTCGTGCGCCAGAACAAGATCCCCTACCCCATCCTCGTCTCCAACGGCGACCTGCCGGCGGGTTACCCGATCCCCGGCTTCCCCGCCGCTTTCCTAATCGACAAGAACGGCACGATCGTGCGCCGCTATCTGGGACCCAAGGCTTACGATGAGCTCGAACGCGACGTGGCCGAAGCGCAGAGCCGCTAGCGTCGCCGCCGTCCTCGGGTTGCTGGCCTGCCTCGCCGCCCCGGCCCGAGCCGGCAACAGCCCCTACGGCCTCTTCCCCGAGTCGCAGCAGGTGTTTCGCGAGCTGTCGGCCGACCCGCGCCACGTCCAGCTCGGCGTCTCCTACTACCGCCTCCGGGGCCGCGACAACGCCGACGCCGCCCTCGGCCACAGCTGGGGCCTGGCGCGCTGGTACGCGGGCAACGATCGCTGGATCTGGCAGGCCAATGTCGAGGGCATGGCCTATTCCCGCTTCATCCTGGGAGGAGGCGTCAACGAGTTCCAGACGGTGGACTTCATCGTCGGCCTCCCGCTGGAGGTGCGCCGCGGGAACTTCTCCGCGCGCGCCGCGCTCTCGCATGAGAGCTCCCATCTGGGCGACGACTTCATCCGGCGGACCGGCGACGAGGGCTTCCGCTATTCCAACGAGAGCGTCGGCCTCACCTTGTCGTACGATCTCACGTTCTGGGCGCGCCTCTACGCCGGCGGCACCTACCTCCTCCACACCGTGCCGTTCCCGCAGCGCCGCGTCGGCCAGGGGGGCGTCGAGTTCACCTCCAAGGAGCTGGGCCTCTCGCGGGACTATCTCTTCCACGTCTTCCTGGCCGAGGACGTGCAGGCCCACGAGAACGTCCACTGGAACGTTAACTCGCGGACGGTGGGCGGCCTGCAGCTGGGCTTCAAGGGCGTGCCGCGCTCGATGCGCTTCTTCGTGGGCTACTTCACCGGCCACTCCCCGTTCGGCCAGTTCTACCTGCAGCGCGAGCACTACGCCGACGTCGGCATGAGCCTGCTGTTCTAGCTTAATTTTGGGGTCAACCCTCAAAGTTAAGCAGCCCGGCCCGGGCCCGCCGCTGGTGAGCTGCTTAACTTTGAGGGTTGACCCCAAAATTAAGCTAGAATATCTCGATGTCGTCGCCGACGATGCCTGATACGCCGGTCATGCGCCAGTATCAGGAGCTCAAGGCCGCGCACCCGCAAGCCGTCCTCTTCTTCCGCCTCGGGGACTTCTACGAGATGTTCGGCGAGGACGCCCGCCTGGCCGCTCCCCTGCTCGGGCTCGTGCTGACGTCGCGCCAGGACGTGCCGATGTGCGGCGTGCCGCACCACAACTTCAAGCATTACGTCGCCAAGCTCCTGCGCGCCGGCCACAAGATCGCCGTCGCCGAGCAGATGGAGGAGCCGGCGCCGGGAAAGAAGCTCGTCCGCCGCTCCGTGACCCGCGTCATCACCCCGGGCACGCTCATCGAGGACGAGCTGCTCGAGCCCACGGCCACCAACTTCCTCGTCGCCATCGAGCACGACATCGTGGGCTGGGGCGCCGCCTGCATCGACGTCTCGACCGGCGAGTTCTGGGCCACGCAGGCGCTCAACGACCGCGGCTGCCGCAAGCTCTTCGACCTGCTCGCGCGCGTGCGCCCGGCCGAGGTGCTGGCCACGCCGGCCGCCGCCGAGGCGCTCTCGCTGCGGCAGGCCCTGGCGCCGCGCACCTGCCTGACGCTCGTCGAGACGAGCGGCGGCCGCGACGCCGGCGCCTGGCCCTCGGGCCCGGCCTGGCTCAACCATCCGCTGGCCTGCCGGGCGGCCCGCGCCTGCCGCCGCTACGTCGAGGACGCCCATTTCCACCTCAAGGACGTGCTCTCGCTGTCGTACCGCGAGCCCGCCGGGGAGATGCAGCTCGACGAGACGGCGATCCGCACGCTCGAGCTCGTCGAGGCTTCGAGCGGCGAGAAGCAGCACACGCTCTGGGGCCTGCTCGACCGCTGCCGCACGCCGATGGGCAGCCGGCTGCTCAAGCGCTGGATCCTGCACCCTTCCACCGATCTGGAAGAGATCGCGCTGCGCCAGAACTGCGTGGAGGACCTCTTCGACAAGCCGCAGTCGCGCGAGGAGCTCTCGGACCTCCTGCGGGGCTTCTCCGACGTGCCGCGCGTCGTCAGCCGCCTGGCGACGCGGCAAGCCGGCCCGCGCGACTTGGGAGCGCTGCGGCTGACCCTGCGCGCCCTGCCCACGCTCGCGGACTGGCTGCGCGCCGCGGCCCTCTGCCCGGGTCTCTCCGTGCTGGCCGAGCGCATCACCGAGTCCGGCTCCGGCCTCAAGGCCTGCGGCGAGACCCTGGGCAAGGCCCTCAACGACTCCCTGCCGGCGCGCCTCTCCGACGGCGGCCTCATCCGGGACGGCTTCAACGCCGAGCTCGATGAGCTGCGGCTGCTGCGCGGCGACAGCCAGGGCTTCCTCGCCCGCCTCGAGGCGCAGGAGCGCGAGGCCACGGGAATCTCCTCGCTCAAAGCCGGCTACAACTCGGTCTTCGGCTACTACTTCGAGGTCACCAAGACGCACTCGGCCAAGGTCCCGCCGCGCTACACGCGCAAGCAGACCCTGACCAACGCCGAGCGCTACATCACCCCCGAGCTCAAGGAATTGGAGAATCGGATACTTGGCGCTGAAGAGAAGATCGGGCGCCTGGAGGCGCGCCTCTTCGAGGACCTGCGCGAGGTCGTCCTGCGCCACCACGACTCCCTGCTGAGCCTGGCGAGCCTGCTGGCCGAGCTGGACGTCTTTAACGCGCTCGCCGAGGCCGCCGCCGAGAACGATTTCGTCAAGCCGCTCGTCGACCTCAGCCACGATCTCTCGATCGTCGACGGCCGCCACCCGGTGGTCGCGGCGCTGCTCCCGGCCGGCGCCTTCGTCCCCAACTCGATCGAGCTCGACGTCAAGGAAAGGCAGATCGTCGTGCTGACCGGCCCGAACATGTCGGGCAAGTCCACGTACCTGCGGCAGAACGCCCTCATCGCCCTGATGGCGCAGCTCGGCTCCTTCGTGCCGGCCAAGTCCGCCAAGATCGGCGTCGTCGACCGCATCCTCACGCGCATCGGCGCCCAGGACGCGCTGGCTCAGGGCCAATCGACGTTCATGGTGGAGATGAAGGAGACCTCGCACATCCTCGCCAGCGCCACGCCGCGCAGCCTGCTCGTCCTCGACGAGGTGGGCCGCGGCACCTCCACCTTCGACGGCATCTCCAT
>CAZZGQ010000053.1:0-12851 GCA_964653765.1 uncultured Elusimicrobia bacterium
TCCCTCAAGAAGGCGTCTTTGGACGCCGAGCTGGCCGCGCACGAGGCCGAGCTGCGCGCCCAGGCGTCGCGCGAGGCCTGGCCGGCCGAGCAGCTCGAGCAGCGGCTGTTCCTGGCGCGCTTCGACCACGACGAGCGGATGAAGGAGAGCTCGCTCAAGTACGCCTACGTCTGGTACCGCACGGCGATCGAGCTCTTCACGCCGCCCGAGAGCAAGTGGGTGGCGCTGTGCCGCGCGCGCGCCCCCGTGGCCAAGGAGCTCTGGAAGAAAGAGCTCGACGCCAAGAAGATCCCCTACAAGGATTACATGCTCGAGTAGCATGCTGCGCCTGCTCATCGGCGTCCTGCTGCTTCCGAGCTCCGCCCTCGCCGTGTGGGCGGCGGCGGACGCCGTCGTGGGGCTGACGGCGCACGGGCCGGCTTGGCCGTTCTTGGGCGGCATGGTCGCGAGCGGCGCCGTCTGGGCGTTCTGCCGCTACGCCTTGGAGAGCCCGTCCGGTCTCGGCCATTGGGTGGCGTCGCTGTCGCGCCGCGGGCATGTGCTGGGCCACGAGGTGACGCACGCCGTGGCCGCCTGGTCGGTCGGCGCGAAGGTCCTGGGCATGGAGGTGGGCGAGGACGGCGGGCACGTCGACCTCTCTCACTCCAACGCCTTCGTGGCGCTGGCGCCGTACTGCATTCCCATCTACACGCTCCTCGTCGTGGCGGGCTACCGGGCCCTCCTCTATTTCCGGCCCGAAGCCGGCGGCCGCGGATTGTTCCTCGGCTTGATGGGGGCCTCGATCGCGTTCCACGTCGTGAAGACGTTCGAGTCGATCTGGGACGTGGAGCAGCCGGACCTCGCCGCGGCGGGGGGAGTCGTCTTCTCGCTGGCCGTCATCCTGCTCGCCAACGGCGTGGTCGTGCTGGGGCTCTCCAAGCTGCTCTTCCCGGCGGCCGTCGACTTCGGCGCCGAGGCGCGGCTGGCCGCGCTCCGGACGCGGCATTTCTGGGGCTCGCTGTACGGGCTCGTGGCGCCGCTGCGGCGCACCTTCGTGGCGCAGCTCAAGCGGCCGTGAGGAGCGAGCTCGGGCGCAAGGCGTTCCATCTGCTCTCCCTGGTCTACCTCGGCTTCTACCGCCTCATCGGCTGGCCGGCCGTGCTGCGCTGGATGCTCGCTTGGACCGCCGTCGTCGTCGTCGTGGAGACGTGGCGGCTGCGCTCGCCCGGGCTCAACCGGGCCCTGACGGGCTTCTTCGGCGGCCTGGCGCGGCCCGAGGAGAGCGACAAGTACAGCGGCATCATCCACACGACGATCGGCGTGCTGATCGTGATGGCGGCGTTCGGGAACCGGCCCGCGGTGGTCGCGGCGGCGATCTACTGCGTCGCCTTCGGCGACGCGGCGGCGGCGCTCGTGGGCAAGGCGATCGGGCGGCACAAGATCAGGACGGGGAAGTCGCTTGAGGGGACGCTGGCGTGCTTCACGGCGTGCGTCTTGGTAGGATGTCTGTTGAAGTTCCCCATATCTTCCACGATCTTGGCGGCTGCCGCCGCCTCGCTCGTGGAATTGCTTCCGACGACCCGCTGGTTCAATGACAACCTGTGGATGCCCGTCGTGACAGCGGGGGTCTTGGCGCTATGTGCGGGATTCTAGGGTTATATAGACCGGGATCGGCCGTTTTCGACACGCAGTCGGCCCAGCGTGATCTCGAAAACGGCCTCAACCGTCTCCGCCATCGCGGCCCCGACGCGGGTTCCGTTCAAGTCTGGCCCGAGCGTCGGCTGGGGTTCGGACATCGGCGGCTATCGATCCTGGATCTCTCCGACCGCGCGAATCAGCCGATGAGCTCGCCCGACGGGCAGGTGGCCGTCACGTACAACGGCGAGATCTACAACTTCGCCGAGCTGAAGAAAGAGCTGCAGGAAGCCGGGATTCAGTTCTCGACCACCAGCGACACCGAGGTGCTGATCCGCGGCTACCAGCATTGGGGCTTGGCGGCGCTGCTGCGCAAGGCCGCCGGGATGTTCGCCTTCGGCCTCTACGACGACCGGGCCGGCAAGCTCTACCTGGTGCGCGATCGCGCCGGCAAGAAGCCGCTCTACTTCGCCGAGGACGCCGGCGCCTGGTCGTTCGGCAGCGAGCTGGCGGCCGTGCAGGCGCTGCGGCCGCGCCGCTCGGCGCTGTCGGCGCAGGGGCTGGAGGCTTTCCTCACGCTCAAGTTCGCCCCGTCGCCGCTGACGCTGGTGGAGGGCCTCGAGAAGGTGCCGCCGGGCCATTACCTCGAGATCGGGCCGGGAGGCCGGCGGCTGATGCCCTATTGGTCGCCGCTCGGCGCGGCGCGGCCGGAGGGCGATCCGGCCGATCTCGTCGACCAGGCTCTGAGCGTCGCTTCGCGGCGGCGCCTCGTGTCGGACGTCCCCGTCTGCCTGTTCCTCTCCGGCGGCATCGACTCCTCTTTGATCGCCCACAAGATCGCGGAGACCGGGGCGCGGGGGACGGCCGCCTACACGATCGGCTACACCGACATGCCGGGCTACAACGAGTTCGATTACGCGCGCATGGTGGCCACGAAATACCCGATCGACCACCGCGAGGTCGTCGTCGAATCCTCGGCCGTCCAGCGCGTCCTGCAGGACGACGACCTCGTGCTCGACGACCCGGTGACGGACTGGGTCTGGGTGCCCCTGCATTTCCTGAGCCAGCGCGCGCGCGCGGACGGCTTCAAGGTGACGCTCTTGGGCGAGGGCTCGGACGAGCTCTTCTTTGGATACGATTCCATGCGTTCAGGCCTGCGCGAGCTGCGCCGATTCCGCGTGGGCGCCTGGCGCGCCCTGGCCAAAGCCGGCTACCGCCTGGGCCAGCCGATCTACGCGGTCAGCCACCGCGGCCACCGCCGCTTCGATCTCTGGCGCCGCGCGGCCACCGGCGATCCCGTCTATTGGGGCAGCTCGATCGGCTTCCCGCGGACGCAGCGCGCGCAGCTGGCCGGCCCGGCCCTGGGCGCGATGGGCGCCGATCCCGCCGGCGAGTTCATCTCGCGCCTGTACCAGCGCTACGAGCGCGAGGCGCGCGACCCCGAGGACCTGATCAATCTCGTCTGCTTCACCGAGTTCTACACGAAGATGAGCGAGGTGCTGCTGCACCGCGTCGACCGCGTCACGATGAAGCACTCGCTCGAGGCGCGGGCGCCTTTCCTCGATCACGAGCTCTGCGAGCTCGCCTTCTCGCTGCCCGGCGAGGTGAAAGCCCCCGGCGGCCGGCTCAAGCACCTGCTCAAGGAGGTCGCCTTGCGCCATCTGCCGCCTCCCGTCGTGCGGCGGCCGAAGATGGGCTTCTCCTTCCCGTTCAAGGAATGGCTGCGCGGCCCGCTGGGCGCCGTGGTCGCCGACACCTTGGAGCACAGCCGCCTCTTCAAGGACGGCTGGATCGACGGCCCCTTCTGCCGCCGCCTCCTTCACGAGCACCGCGGCGGCCGCATCGACCACGCCCCGCGCTTGTGGATGCTGTATTCGCTGGCGCGCTGGTACGACCGCTGGATATCTTAACTGCGGGCAGCCTTAACATTTAAGTTCTTAACTTAAATGTTAAGGCTGCCCGCAGTTAAGTTAGCGGGGCGGGGCGAGGAACTCGCAGCTCATCAGGTAGCCGGCGTCGTCCTCGTCGTCGCCTTCGTCCCAGGTCCAGCAGTTCTGGGGCTTGTCGAAGGTCAGCGCCGCGGCGGGGGCGTCGCCTTCGCGCCGCCAGACCGCCGCGGGGGCGCGCTTGTCGGCCGAGGGCCGCGGGTAGGAATCGCCGACGATGAAGTAGGCGGCGCCGTCGCCGCCCACGACGGAACGAACGCCGGAGGCGTCCGTCGGCGTCGTCATGCCGTAGGCGGGCTTGCGGACCGGATACGGGATGTGGCCGACGCGGCGGGGGAACGCCACGGCGCCCTTCGGCGACGGGACGCACGCCGCCGCGCCCGCGGCGCAGACGAAATCCGAGTCGTCGCCCGGCAGATAGAGGTTGCCGGCGGCGTCGAAGGCCCAGCGGCTCAGGTCGCGGCCGGCCCGGCCCAGGTCCCGGCAGGAGCCGTCGCGGGCGCAGCGCCAGATGTCATGGTTGCCGTTGAAGTCGACGCCGAAGACGAACGACGGCGCCGGCACCTCGGCGGGAGCGGGATCGAAGAAGAACCAGAACTCCGGCGCCTGCAGGCGGACGCAGCCCGTCTTGCCGCACCAGACCGACAGCCGGCCCGACGACGATATCCATTCGCCGGAAGCCGTCCACATCGTCGAGATGGCGTCGCGGCCGATGCCGAAGTCGGCGACCTTGGCGCCGCCCTCGGGCGTGGCGCGCCAAGTGCCGTCGGCGCCGCTCACCCACAGGTCGTCGTCGACGCCGACCGCGACCATATCGGCCGAGCCGCGCGAGCGCCGGTCTCCCGTGGCGAGGACGGGCGCGCAGCCCTCGGGCGAGCAGTGCTCGAAGCCCCGCGCGCCCTGCGCGTACACGCCGCGGGAGGAAGTATCCTCGACGGAGACGTCGTCGGCGAGCCGGCGGCAGCCGAGCGCGGAGCAGAAGAACAGCTTGCCGCGCATGAAGCCGCGCTCATAAAGGAAGACCCCGGCGGAGGGTTGGACGGTGGCGACGAGAGAGCGTCCGGGCGCCATCGGGACGTCGGAGGCGCGAGCCAGCGGGAGACAGGCGGCCAAGGCGAGGAGGGCGGAGATCGTTCTTTTCATCGACATAGACTAGCGATCCGGGAGCCGCCGCTTAATACCGCGTTCGTAATCCCGTCGTGAATCGTCCGTGACACCGCCTAGGACCGGGCCCAGACCGAAGGTCCCAGACTTGTTAGAATCGCTCTCGTGAAGCTGGCCATCGTCTGCCGCGACTTGCGCGGCCTCGGAGGGACGACGCGCACCGTCGTCGAGCACGCGCGGGCCTTCACCGCCAAAGGGTGGGACGTGGACGTTCTCGCCTACCGCTTCGACCGCGAGCGCCTCGAGACTGCCGGCGCGCGCGTCAGGCGGGTCCCCGGCCTGCCGTGGGGCAGCTGGCCCAAGCGCCGCCTTTTCGCCGCCGCCGCCGACTTCCTGACGCGCTCCGGCTACGACGCCGTGCACGGCCACGGCGACAACCTGCGCCAGGACGTGCTCAGCCTGCACAACTGCGTGCACGCGGCGCACGAGGCCATCCACGGCAAGCCGCTGCCGTCGTCGGACTCCGTGGGGCGCCTTCACGCGCGGCAGCTGAGCGAGCGCCGTTTCCGGCTCTTGATCTGCAACTCGAAGCTCATGGCCGACGAGGTGAACGCCCGCTTCGGCGTGCCTCGCGAGCTCCTGAGCGTGATCTATCCGGCCCACGATCCGGCGCAGTTCAACGAAGCCGACAAGGCGCGGCGGCGCGCGGCGGCGCGCAAAGAGCTCGGCCTCTCCGATCGCGAGGTCGTGATCGGCCTGATCACCTCGGGGGACTTCGAGAAGCGCGGCGTCGGCCTGTTCCTGGAAGCCATGGCCGCTCTCAACCGCCCCGGCCTGCGAGCCGTCGTCGTCGGCAAAGAAGCCCACCTCGGCCCCTACCTGCAGCGGGTCGACAAGCTGGGGCTGGGGGAGACGGTGCGCTTCCTGCCGCCGCGCCGCGACGTCGAGACGTACTACCACGCCCTCGACGTCTACTGCCACCCGGCTCTCTACGAGGAGTTCGGCCAGAGCGTTCAGGAGGCGCTGGCCTGCGGCCTGCCGGTGGTCTGCGGCGACAGGGTCGGGGCGGCGGAGCTGTTCCCGGAGGAGATGACGCGCTTCGCCGTGGCGCCGAGGAGCGCGGCGCTCGTGGAGCGGCTCGCCGAGCTATCGTCCGACGAGCGTCTCCGGCGCCGGCTGGCCTCCCAGGCGGCCGCCTCCGTGGCCGCCAACACCTGGGCCGCCAACGCCGAGGCCACCGCCGCCGGCTACGCCTCCGTCCGGCGCGACCGGTAAGCCGCGGCCGCGCCCGGCGATATTAGGATTAGGTTACGCCGCCTCCGTGTTGACCGGTATTTGGACTCCCAAAAAGATAAAATTTCCGCCGTGAATACCGACGTAAACCCGCCTCAGAGCCGGGCGCGGAAGAACTTGCGCTTCGCCCTCCGGGTGGCGGCCCTTTTGGTCAAGGGCTTCGGCGCGCTGGCATCCTTCGTCGCGGTCCTGCTGATCGCGGCGTATTTCGCGCTGCCCTATGTCGTGGACGGGGAGCAGGCGAAGGCGGTGATCCAGGCGCAGCTGCAGCTGGTCCTCCACAGGCCGGTCCGCATCCAGCGCGTCTTCGTGACGCCCCAGGGCGTCAAGCTCAGCGGCCTGCGGGTGTTCGAGCCAGACGGCGCCACGCCCTTCATCGAGGGGGACTTCGCGCTGGTGACCGTCAAGCTGCAGCCGCTGCTCGACAAGCATCGCCTGGAGCTCTCGAACGTGCGGCTGGCGTCGCCGCGCATCCACGTCACGCGCGACGCCTCGGGCCGTTGGAGCTTCGCGGACATCTTCACCTCCACCGCCCCGGCCGGCCAGCAGGCGACCAAGTCCTTCGGCATGCCCGTGACGCTGGCCGCGGACCAGACGGCGATCGAGAGCGGCCGCCTGGAGGTCGACGACCAGCTGCGCGGCCGCCACTTCGTCGTGGACCGCTTCAACCTCTCGATCCGCCAGTTCGATCTGAGCGCGCCTTTCACGTACTCGCTGAGCTTCGACAACGCGGTCAACCTGGGCCGCAGCACCGTCACCGCTTCCGTCGCCTTGTCGGGCCAGGCGTCGCTGGCCGGGTTCGACTGGGACCAGGGCTGGCTCGCCGCCGAGCGCGCCGTCGTGAGGATCGACGGCCGGCCGGTCCGCGGCTCCTTCATGGCGCGCGGCCTGCCGCCCGCATCGCTCGACGCCGTCGTGCGCCTGCCCGAGCTGGGCCCCGACGATTGGCAGCGCTGGCTGGGCAAGACGTGGGAGTTCAACCTTCCGGCGTCCGAGTGGCGCACGAAGGTCCATTGGTTCGCTCCCGGCAAGCTCGCCGTCGACAGCCTGACGGCGAAGGCCGGCTCCCTGGCGGGCCAGGCCAGCGGCGCCGTCGACCTGAACGGCGCCCAGCCGCAGATCACGGCGGACCTCGCCGTCGAGGAATTCCCTCTCGAGCAGGCGGCGGATTTCGAGCCGGCCCTGAAGCGGTTCTCCTTGCGCGGCACGGTCCGCGGCGAGGTCTCCCTTAGCGGCGCTCCGGGCCATTGGGCGGTCGCCAAGACGCACGCGCGCTTCGACGGTCTCGAGGCCGGCTTCGCGCATTGGCGCGTGATCGGCGGCAGCGCCGATCTCACGGCGCGGCGCGACTTCGAGGAGCTCGCCGTCACGCTGTCGAGCGGAGCGATCCGCGCCTACGGCAACGATTTCGGCGACATCACCTCGGCCTTCCATCTGGCCAAGAGGAACCTTGACGTGGACTACCTGTCGTTCAAGTGGGACGTCTCGCACGTGCGCGCGCGCGGCCGCATCGCCAACCTCCCGGACCCGCACGACGTCGCGATCTCGGGCGTCGTGGACCGGGTGCGCTGGGAGAAGGCGCAGCCGCTGGCCGAGTCGATCCTGGACTCGATCGCCCCGTCCACGCAGACCGTGTCCGGCCCGCAGCCGGAGGCGGAGTCCGCCAAGCAGCTCTGGGTCCAGACGTTCAAGTACGCCATCCCGCAGCACTTTCCCGACACCATGGGGCACCTGAAGATCGGCAAGGTCACCCACAAGAACTTCTCCTTCGGCGACATGGACCTGCTCTGGGACCTGCACGGCGTGACGCCGCAGCTGAACACCGTCAACGGCGAGATCCGGGTGGGCTTCGGCCCCGGCCGCGTGGAGGACATCGAGGCGGTCCAGGAGTCGCATAAATTTCTTAATATCGTCTTCTTGCCGTACATCTACATGCACCGGATGAACAGCCTCTCGCAGCTCAGCGCGGCCACCGCTTACCCGAAGACGCTCGACTTCACGCGCATCGAGGGCCAGTACGGCATCCACCAGGGCGTGGTGACCACGCGCTTCTCCGACGTGGACAGCCCGCAGCTGATCGCCTTCACGGACGGCACCGCCGATTTCGGCCAGGAGAAGGTGGACATGAACATCCTGACCCGGCTGACCAGCTATCGCGCTCCGCTGCCCGAATGGTGGGTGGACGAGATGGGCCGCCCGGCGATCGGCTTCCGCGTGAAGGGCGATCTCAATAACCCGGACCTCGAGCCGCGGCTGCACAAGATCGGCGCCCACGAGATCGAGGACACCATGGCGGACGCGCGCGGACGGGGCAAGGCGCGGTTCGAGGCGCTGGCCAAGCTGCAGCAGCTCGAGGGCCGGCCGATCAAGCGCCCGACGCTGCCGGCGCCCGCTCAGACCCCGGCTCCGGCCGTGGCGGAAAAGGACAAAACGAAGGAGACGAAGAAAGAATGATGAAGAAGATGGACGTTCTGGGCGTCTTGCAGGAGCACGGCGCCGTCGTCTCCGGCCATTTTCAGCTGGCGTCCGGCCTGCACAGCCCCGTCTACATCCAGACGGCTCTCGTGCTGCAGTACCCGCACGTGGCGCAGAAGATCGCGCGCGCGTTGGCCGCGAAGTTCCCCGGCCGGCCCGATGTCGTGATCTCTCCCGGCATGTCGTCGGTCGTCTTGGGCCAGGAAGTCGCCCGCGTGCACAAGTGCCGCGCCATCTTCACGGAGCGCAACAACGGCATGGTCGCGCTGCGGCGGGACTTCAAGCTGGAGCGCGGCGAGAAGGCCCTCATCATCGAGGACGTGCTGACGACCGGCCGCCTGACGGCGGAGATCATCGCCCTCGCCCAGGCTTACGGCGCGCGGGTGACCGGCGTGGGCGCCATCGTGGACCGCTCGCCGATGGCCCTATGCCTCTCCGTGCCGGCGCGGACGCTCATCTCCTATCCGCTGCAGGTCTGCGCGCCCACGGCTTGCCCGCAGTGCTCGGCCGGCGTGCCGCTGACCGACGCCAGCCGCGTCGCCACCGGCGCCCAAGAAGGCGAATAGGCGGCATGGCGGAGGGCCGTCGCGGTCTCTACACGTTGCTCGTGTGCCAGGGCGTGCTCGTGGCCGGGCTGGCGCTGTCCTTCCCGTTCTTCGCGCTCTATCTGAACCGCGATCGCGGCATCCCGATGGGCACGGTCGGCTTGGCGCTGGCCCTGGTCGTCGCCTCGACCGCCGCCTCGCAGGCCTGGGGCGGCGAGCTCTCGGACCTTTACGGCGCCAAGACGGTCATGGAGGGGGCGCTGGCCTGCCGGGCCGTCGTCGCGGGCGGCTTGGCGCTGGCCGTGAGGTGGCGGGCGCCCGTCTCCGTCTTGGTCGGGCTCTACGTGCTCGCGGCCTTCGGAGGCAACTTCTACGACCCGGCGGTGCGCGCCTGGATCGCGGAGCGCTACGAGCCTTCCGAGCGCGCCACGCTCTTCGGCTATCAGCGCATCGCGGGCAATATCGGCTGGGGCATCGGCCCGGCGCTGGGCGGCGTGCTGGCGCAGAGCTCCTACGCCCTGCTGTTCGCCGCCACCGCGCTGGCCTGCCTCGTCTGCTGGGAGGTGCTGCGCGCCGGCGTGCCGGTGGACGTGCCGGCGCGCGCCGGGCAGGCGTTCGCCGTGGCCGGCGTCATGCAAGCGGCCCGCGACTCGCGGCTGCTCGAGTTTTGCGCCTACACGATGGCGATCAGCGCCGTCATGACGCAGCTGGTGGCCAGCCTCTCCGTCCACTGCGTGTCCGTCGTAGGTCTCTCGGAGCGGCAGGTCGGCGTCTTGTTCGGCCTCAACGGAGCCATCGTAGCGATGCTCCAGGCGCCCCTCACGCGCGCTTGGCGGACGCGCCCGTTGACGATCGGCCTCGCGGCCGGCTGCTTGCTTTACGCGGTCGGCTACGGTTGGGTGGGCTTCGCCCGCACGTTCGGCGCGCTGACGGCCGCCGTCGCCGTCGTGACGCTCGGCGAGGCCTCCGTCTCGCCGTCGCTGTACACGATCGCGGCCAACCTCGCTCCCGCCGGCTGGCGCGGGCGCTACGCCGGCTTCCACGGCATCGCGGCGCAGATAGGACAGGCGCTGGGGCCTCTGCTGGGCGGCTTGGCGCTGGAGCACGTGACGCCGCGCTGGCCCGCCGGCCCGTGGCTGTCCGTGGCCGTCCTCGCCTGCCTCTCCGCTTTCGGCTTCGCGCGTTTCGCGCGTCATCTCAACGACGAAGAGCAGGGCATGACGGCGCCTTTGGGCGCCTTGGAGGCTTAGCATGATCGAGCGCTACACCCGGCCGCAGATGGCCAAGATCTGGTCCGACGACTTCCGCATGCGCGCGATGATGCGCGTGGAAGAGACGTTCCTCGAGGTCCTTTCCGAGCAGAAGGAGATCCCGCCGCGCGAGATGAAGGCGCTGCGCCAGCTCATGCAGCGCTCGCTCGTCGAGTCCTCGCGGGGCAAGGAGTCCTCGTCCGGCCACGAGGTCATCGGCATGCTCCAAGCCGTCAGCGCCGAGATCGCCGAGCAGGCGCCCAACCTGGGCCGCTACCTGCACTACGGCCTGACCTCCTCGGACGTGCTCGATACCGCGCTGGCGCTGCAGCTGCGCGACGCTTGCGACCTGCTGATCGCGGACTGGGAGGACGTCGCCGGCCGCCTCAAGGCGCTGGCCCGCAAGCATGAGCTGACCTGGATGGTCGGCCGCACGCACGGCGTCCACGCGGAGCCGATCACGTTCGGCGTCAAGCTGGCCGGCTGGCACGCCGAGGCGCTGCGCTGCATCGAGCGCCTGCGCCGCGCGCGCGGCCTCATCGCCTTCGGCAAGATCTCCGGCGCCGTGGGCGCCTTCACGCACGTCGGCCCCGAGTACGAGGCCGAGGTGCTCGAGAAGCTGGGCCTTCGCGCCGAGCCCGTCTCCACGCAGGTCGTGCCCCGCGACCGGCACGCCGACTACTTCCACGCCATCGTGCTGTCGGCCGTCGCCCTGGAGCGCTGGGCCGTGGAGATCCGCCACCTCCAGAAGACCGAGACGCTCGAGGTCGAGGAGCCGTTCACGACCGACCAGAAGGGCAGCTCGGCCATGCCGCACAAGCGCAATCCCATCCTCTGCGAGAACGTCACCGGCCTGGCGCGGCTGATCCGCACCTACGAGAGCGCGGCGGTGGAGAACTGCCTGCTGTGGCACGAGCGCGACATCAGCCACTCGTCGGTGGAACGCATTTATCTTCCAGATGCCCACATCGCCCTCGACTTCATGCTCGCGCGCATGAAGACCATCCTCGACGGCCTGCAGGTCTACCCGGAGCGGATGAAGGAGAACCTCGAGCGCTCCAACGGCCTCGTCTTCTCGCAGAAGGTGATGCTGCGCCTGATCGACGCCGGCCTGGGCCGCCTGCAGGCCTACGACATCGTGCAGCGCAACGCGATGAAGACCTGGAAGACGCGCGAGGACTTCCAGAAGGTCCTCGGCGAGGATCCGGCCGTGGGCAAGCGCCTGTCCAAGAAGGACCTGGCCGCCTGCTTCGACCTGTCCTCGTACAAGGCCAACGTGCGCGAGATCCTGCGGCGCGGCGGCGTCGTTTAGAAGCCTGTCGGCCCGAAAGACGAACATAAACTGGTGGCGCCACCAGTTTTAATTCGTTTTCCGGTCATCCGCGCGAGAGGGCTGCCCCCGTCGGTGGAGGGTTTGATATCATCGTCTGATGGCGCCCGTCATCGCCCTGCTCACCGACTTCGGCCTGCAAGACCCCTTCGTGGGGATCATGCACGGCGTCATCGCCGGCATCGCTCCCGACGCCAAGGTCGTCGATCTGTGCCACGGCGTGCCGCCCCAGGACGTGAAGGCCGGCGCGCTGCACCTGCGGTCCTCCACGCCGTACTTCCCGGACGGGACGATCTTCATGGCCGTCGTCGATCCGGGCGTGGGCTCTTCCCGCAAGATCCTCTTCGCGCGGACCAAGCGTCACTGGTTCCTGGCGCCGGACAACGGCCTGCTGAGCTGGCTGCCCGACCCCGTGGTGGAATGGCGGCGGGTCGAGAACGCCAAGCTCTTCCTGCCCAAGGTCTCGAGCACCTTCCACGGCCGGGACATCTTCGCGCCGGTCGCGGCGCGGCTCGCGGCCGGCCTGGACCGCGACGACCTCGGCCCGCAGGCGGAGCCGTCCGTGACGCTGCCCTGGCCCAAGGACGAGATCGTGGCCATCGATCGCTTCGGCAACGCGATCACGTCGATAGAGAAGCCGGTGAAGGAGATCCGTTATAAAGGCCGGGCGATCCCGGTAAGGAAGACGTACGCCGATGTGGCGGAAGGAGAGACCGTCACCGTGTACGGCTCTTCCGGATTGCTGGAACTCAGCGTACGGAACGGGGATTTCGCCGCGCAGAGCGCGGCGAGACTTGGAGAAATCATCGATGCCAGAGGTTGAGACGAAGGCGGCCGTCGGACGCGTCACGCTGAAGCCGGGCCAGGAGAAGCGCGTGCTGGCCGGCCACAACTGGGTCTTCTCCAACGAGGTGGCGAAGGTGGAAGGGCCGGCGGAGGCCGGGGCCGTGGTGGACGTGATCTCGGCCGGCGGCGCCCTGGTGGGCGGGGCCTTCTACAACCCGCGCAGCCTGATCGCCTGCCGCATGCTGACGCTGCGCCAAAGTGTCACCCCTGACGTCCCCTTCTTCGTGGAGCGCCTGCGCGCGGCGAAGGAGCTGCGCGACCGCGTCCGGCCGGAGGAGACCTCCTACCGTCTCTGCTTCGGCGAATCCGACGGCCTGCCCGGCCTCGTCGTGGACCGCTACGGCGACGTCTTCGTGCTCCAGGTGCTCTCGGCCGGCATCGAGGCGCGGCTGGAGGAGCTCGGGGCGGCTTTGCAGGAGCTCTTCAAGCCGCGCGCCATCTACCTCAA
>CAZZGQ010000053.1:12951-14897 GCA_964653765.1 uncultured Elusimicrobia bacterium
ATCGACAGCTCGGGACCGGCGATCGAGGCGGCGCGCGAGAACGCCGCGCTCAACGGCGTCGAGGGCGTCGCGGAGTTCGAGGAGGACGACGCCGAGGCCGCGCTCAAGTCGTTCTCCGCCGGCCAGCAGCCCTTCAAACCGGACATGATCCTGCTGGATCCGCCCAGCCTCGTGCCGTCGAAGAAGCACCTCGCCAAGGCCCTGCGCGTCTACAGCAAGCTGAACTCCCAGGCCCTGCGCGCCTTGCCCAAGGGCGGCTTGCTCGCCACGTCCACCTGCTCGCACCACGTCAGCCGCGAGCTGTTCGTCGACATGCTGAGGCTGGCCGGCGCGCAGGCGCAGGCGCCGACGCGGCTGCTCGCCCTGCGGCCCCAGGCGTCGGATCACCCGATCCTGCTCGCCATGCCGGAGACCGAGTACCTGCACTTCGCCCTGCTCGAGGTCCTGTAGTGAGCGACGGCCTGGTCGAGGACTCCTCGCGCAAGTTCTCGCCCTCCAAGCTCGCCGCGTACAAGGAGTGCCCGCGGAAATACAAGTTCCGCTACATCGACCGCCTCAAGCGCCAGGGCCAGACCGTGGAGCAGTTCCTGGGCACCTGCGTGCACTCGGCCTTCGAGGCGCTCTACGAGGGCCTGCAGAAAGGGCGCACGCTGACCCAGGCCGAGACCGTCGCCGTCTTCGAGAAGGCCTGGGAGGCCGGCTTCGCCGAGGTCGTCGCCGGGCCCGAGGGCGCGCCGAACAAGCAGGATTGGGGGAACGTCGGGCGGCAATGCGTGGAGAACTATTACAGACAATATTCTCCGTTCAAACAGGACCGCACGGTAGCCGTGGAAAAGCGGATTGGATTCCCGGTCGAGGTCGAAGGAAACTCATATCTTCTCGAAGGCTTCATCGATCGTCTTGCGCTCTCGGCGGACGATGAAGCCTTCGAGATCCACGACTACAAGACCGCCAAGAACCTTCCTGCGCAGGCCTATGTCGATCAGGATTGGCAGCTCGCCTTATATGAGATCGCCGTACGACATCAGTGGCCGGACACGGGTGTCGTACGGCTCAGGTGGCATTACGTGCGGCACGGCAAGACGCTCACGTCCACGCGCACGGCCGAGCAGCTCGCCGCGCTGAAAGGGGAAGTCGACGCTTTGATCGGCAAGCTCAAGGCCGACCACGAGTTCCCGCCGCACGAAAGCGCGCTGTGCAATTGGTGCGAGTATCGCTCGCTTTGCCCGTTGTTCTCGCACGGGGAGAAGCTCGCCGCCGCGCCCATCGAGCTGCGATCCCAGGACGAGGGCCGCAAGGCCGTCGATCAGCTCTCCTCGCTGGAGGAGAAGCGCAAGGCGCTGCGGGCGCAGATCAAGGAGATCGAGGCCCAGGAAGAGCCGCTCAAGGAGCGGCTGATCGCCTACGCGGCCAAGCACGGCTATCAGGTGGTCTCGGGCACGCACGACGAGGCGGCGATCACGCCGAAGGACCAGTGGAAGTTCCCGACCAAGACGGAGAGCCCGGACCGCTTCGAGAGCCTGGAGGGGGCGCTGCGCGAGACGCCGTTATGGAAGAGCGTGGCGCACTTCGACGCCCATCGCTTCCTGGACGGCTGGAAGGCGAATGAATGGCCGGCCGATCTGCGGGCCCTCGCCGACAAAGTCGTCGAGCGCTTCGCTCAGCGCGTGACCGAGACGGCGCTGCGCCTGAGACGGCGGCGCGACGCCGACGACTAGTCCGCTAGAACCGGCCGCTGGACCCGATCCCCAGCTGCGCGGCCAGGCTTCCCCAATCCATCTTGAGCCTGTCGTGCTGAGCCTCGAGGTCCTGCCAACCGCGCCCGAACTCCATGGGGCGCTCGTGGCGTTTGCGTGTTCCCTTGGTTTTCTTCGTCGAGCTTTTCATGGCTGCGCGGGCAGTATAGCCCCCGGACCTGGACGCGTCAACCCCTTGAACCGGTAATC
>CAZZGQ010000054.1:0-14876 GCA_964653765.1 uncultured Elusimicrobia bacterium
TGGGCGAGGAGCTCCTTGGTCGGCGGCTGCTTCATCATGATCTCCCGCGCGCCCAAGGACTTGCACCGGTTGCGGATCTTCTGGCTGTCGAAGTTCGAGAAGATGATGACGTAAGGGATCGGCGCGGGCAGGGGATTGCCGTAGAGGTCCTGCAGCACCTCGAGGCCGCTCATCACGGGCATATCGATGTCGAGGAACACGATGCTGGGACGCTTGGCGCGGATGAGCTTCAAGCCTTCCTGTCCGTTGGGCGCCACGTCCACGGTGAAGCCCGCCTTGGTGAAGGCCGCGCGCAGGATCTCGGCGATGCTTTCGTCGTCGTCGCAGACGACGATGCGGCGATTCGAGGCGCCGGGCGCGTCGGCGGCGACGGGAGCGGGCTCGGCGGCCGGCGCGGGCGCGGGAACGGGCGCGGAGACGGGTGGAGCGGCGGGAGGCGCTCCGGCGGAGAAAGACGGCAGCGGCGCCGCCGGAGAGCCGAAGAAGGCGCTCAAACAGGCGAAGAGCTCGGCCTGCCGGATGGGCTTGGCCAGGAACGCCGAGCGGTCTGGCTGGGCCAGGGCCTCCTCGAGAGAGGCGGGGAACAGGGACATCACCGCCAAGGGGCGGCCCCGCAGGGTCTCGCGCAGCTGGGGCGCGCCGGCGCCGTGGAACGTCAGCTTGTCGACGAACGCGGCGTCGTACGCCTCTTGGTCCAAGCGGCGCGCGGCCTCGTAGGCGTTGTCGACGCCGACGGTGGCGATGCCCCAGAAGCCGAGCTTGCGCCGCATGACCTCGCGATGGCCGGGGCTGGCGTCGACCACGAGGACGCGCCGCCCGGGGAAACGCGGCACCGCCATGAATTCCGTCGGGCGCTCGACCTTGACGCGCGTCCACAAGACGAAGCCTCGGCCCCACAACGCCTCGACGCCGAACGCCGCCCCGGGGAAAGCGACCTCAGCGGCGCAGCCGCGCGGCTCTTCGCCGCGGGCGCTGACGGTGGCATGCAGCGTCATGAAGGCGGGCTCCGGAGCTGGCTCGACGTCCAACGAGAGCACGAGATCGCCGAAGAGCGCGGCCTCCAGGCCCTGCCGCAGCAGCGCGCGCAGCAGCTCGGTCATCCGCGGGCGCGAGACCACGGCGCGCCGGATGGACTCGATGGCCATCGCCGACATGGGCTCGAGCCCGCGCGGCCGGGCCGCGGCGACGACCTCCGCGACCAGGGACTCCGCCAGCTCCTCGATGTTGACGGCTTCGCGATCCACCGAGCTGATTTTCCGCCATTTCCCCTGATTTTTCAAGTGGGGCCCAGTCAGCCTGGGTCTTTTGACGGCGGAGACGGTGCCGATCGGCCCGAAGCGCCGGCCGCTCGCTTTCCTAGAATAGCGTCCCATGCGGACCTTGAACGCGCGCAGGCTCAAGCGCTGGACCGCGCTGCTGCTCTGCCAGGCCCTGCTCGCCGTCTCGGCGGGCCCGCAAGCCTATGCCGCCGCGGGCCGCGTCATCGAGGGCTGGGGCATGCAGGGCGCTTCGCTGCCCGTCGCCCCGCTGACCCACGCCGCCGTCCCCGCGCTGAACGCCGACGCGCCGCCGTCTCTCGACGCCGTCGCTCTTCCCGGCTCCGCCGTCGATACGACGGCCGCGGCGGCCGCCGAGACGAACGGGGCCGCAGCCGTCCCGCAGGCCGCCCCGCCGCAGGCCGCCCCGCCGCAGGACGCCTCCACGCTCGACGCGTCCGCGCGCGCGATCGAGCGCAGCTCCGGCCGCGTCGCCGACGGCGGCCGTCTGCGCGCCGCGATCGAAAGGGGACGCGCGCTCTTCGGCGAGCGCCGCGAGATCGGATTCCAACCGCAGGCCGCCGGCGAAGAAGGCGGCGAGCCGGGCTCGCGGCCGGCCGCCGGCTCCCTGGGCGCGCCGGAGCGCCGCGCCCCGGCGCCCTCGGCCGCCGAGCCTCCGGCCCCCGCGCCGCAGCCCGATAAACCGGCGCCGAACGGCCCCGGCTGGTTCGGCCTCGGCCTCACCGCCGCGCTCTTCATCGGCGCGCTGATCGTCCAGCAGGTCGGCGTCGAGGCGCAGGCGGCCGCCTTCCCCGCGCTGCTGCAGAAGATCTTCGGGGACTTCTCCATCGTCGCCGACCTCACCGTCGTGTCGCAGATCGCCGGCCTGGTCGGGCGCACCATCGGGCCGCTGATCGTCAGCAAGCTCAGCCTCAAGACCGCCTACACGGGCGCGCTCTGGATCAAGGTCGGCCTCTACGGCGCGATGTCCGGCATGCTGGCGGTGGGCTACATGACGGTGCCCCTGCTGGCCGGCCTGTACCTCGCCACGGGCCTGGTCGGCGGCGTCGCGGGCTTCGCGGAGAAGGCGATCCCGCCGGCGCTGGTGGGCCAGGACCAGGAGAAGCTGGAGTCGTTCGGCGCCTGGAAACAGACGCTGCTGGAGGTGATCGGCTCGGTGCTGCCCATGGCCACCGGCTTCGTGGTGGCCGGCCTCGGCTTCATGCCCGTGCTCGTCGCCTTCCCCGTGGCCTTCCTCCTCTCCGTGCTGATGATGGCGAAGTGGCTCGATATCCCGCAGCACGTCGAGGACATGCGCCAGCGCGCCCGGCTCGACGAGGCGCGCCAGGCCGCGGCCGGCCAGGTCAAGGACGGCGTCTTCAAGGAATTCTGGCGGCGCATCAAGCGCGGCTACCAGGTCGTGCGCGCCGACCCCGCCCTCTGGAACACCTTCCTCGCCTACGTCGCCTACGGCATCCTCAATCCGTTCCTCTATAACGTGATGGCGCCGGCCTACGGCGTGCGGCTGCTGGGCGGCGACGACCCGCGCGTGACCTCCGTGATCGGCGACCTGACCGGCCTCTACAGTTTGGGCGGCCTCTTGGGCGGCATCGTCATGCTGCTCGAGGGGCGGCGCCTGAAAAACCTGCCGGAGCCCGAGGTCCAGGAGAAGATGCGCAAGTCGATGCTCCGCTGGATGCTCTTCGGCACGATCGGTCTGGCCGCCATCGCCACGATGGCGATCCCGATCGGCCCGCTCTGGGGCGCCCTGACGCTGCCCGCTCTGGCCCTCATCCCGTACGGCATCGCCCAGGTCATCTCCAACATCAAGCAGGAGAACTACTTCACCTCGCGCGCTCCCGCCGCCGACGTCAACGACGCCATCGGCTTCCTGGGCTCGGCGACGATGGCGATCAACACGATCGGCATCATCGGCATGAAGTTCCTCTTCACCGGCAAGCTGCTCTTCGGCTTCCAGCCCTTCGCCTTCGCCGGCCTGGCGGGCCTGACGCCCTTCTTCTGGATCGCCGTCGCCATGGGGCCGTTGGCCCTGCTCTACCTCTACCTGACCCGCCGCGTCTCGACGAGCTCGGCGCAGCCGAAGCCGAACAACTAAGCAACCGAGCCTGACACCCCTGCTTAGTTCTTGCTAAGCTTGGACCTATGAAGGTCGAGGTCCTCAAGCAGTTCAGCATCTTCCTGCCGAATCGGCCGGGGTCGCTGGCGCGCCTGACGAAGCTGTTCTCGGACAAGGGCGTCAACATGCTCGGCATCGCCTCGGAGGTCCGCGACGACTCCGGCATGGTGCGCATCGCCGTCTCCGGCAACGCCGACGTCTCCGGCATCCTGACGGCGGCGGGCTTCGCCAGCGTGGAGACGACGCTGATCTCGGTGGAGGTCGACGACAAGCCAGGGGAGCTCTTTCGGGTGGCGCAAGCCCTGGCCGACGGCCGCGTCAACATCACCACGGTCTACGGCACCTCCGTGGGCGGCCACACCTCGCGCATCCTGATCAACGCCGAGAGCGCCGAGAAGGCGCGCGCCGCATTGGAGAAACTGGTTTAATCGAGCTATGTGCCGGCTTTTCGCCCAGCTGAGCCTCTCGCCCCGGTCCGCCGAGGATTTCCTCCTCGATTCGCGGTATTCCCTGCTGCGCCAGAGCAACGGCCAACGCGGCAACCTGCAGCGCGACGGCTGGGGCCTGGGCTGGCACGAGGACGGCCGCGCCCGGCTGCGCCGCAGCGCCGAGCCCATTTACCAAGAAGAAGCCCGGCTTCGCCTGTCCGCGAAGGCGGCCGTGGCCCGCGTCGTGATCGGCCACGTGCGCGCCGCCTCCAATCCGCTCGGCCTCGACCGGGCCCGGCTGATCACCGAGGCCAACTGCCAACCCTTCACCGACGGCCGCTGGATCTTCGCCCATAACGGCACGCTCCACATCCCGCGGGAGACGGCGGCGGCCTTGGGGCCGCTGCGCTCGCGCTTGAAAGCGCAGAACGACAGCGAGGTCTATTTCTGGCACCTGCTCAAGCACCTGAAGCGCGCCGGCGGCTTCCACGAGGCCGCGCAGCTGGCGCTGCTCGAGCTCTGGGACATCTGGGACGCCTGCCGCAAGCGCCATCCCGACGCGCCAGCGCCTTACAGCAGCTTGAACGTGGTGATGACCGACGGCGAGTCTCTCTACGCCGTCTGCCACGCCGCCTCCCGCGGTTTGGCCACGCGCGGCATCTTCCATCCCCGGCAGCCGTGGAGCCAGATGAGCTTCGCCCGCCGCGGCGCCCGCCTGGTCGTCGGCAGCGAGGGCTTCGACGCCGGCGACTGGGACCTGATGGCGCCGCCGGAGACGCTGACGGCGCGCGTCTCGGGCGGCCGCATCGCCGTGGAGCGGCGGCCGCTGTCGGGCCTGCCGCAGCTGGCGCTCGGCGCCGAGGAGGCCGTGGCCGCGTGAAATACCTTCTGGGATTCATCGTCTTGGTGGTGGCCGGGTACTTCGCTCTCCAGCAAGCCAAGCCCAAGCCGCTGCCGCCGCCGCCTCCTCCGCCGCCCGTGATCAACGCCCAGCCGCAGCCGATCATCGACGAGGCGCAGCAGGCCAAGATCATCCGCGCCACCAACGACATGGACGCGACGGTGCGCTGGGAGTCCCTGGTCCTCCTCGACAAGATGCATTCGCCGCAGGCGATGCCCCTGCTCTTCGAGAAGCTGCGCAAGGATCCCGAGCCGGATCTGCGCATCAAGGTCGCCAAGCTCCTCGCCGAGCGCCGGGGACCGGACGTCTCGCAGAACCTCGTCTGGGCGCTGCGCGACGCCGAGCCCACCGTGCGCGTGGCCGCGCTGCAGGCGCTCGACGCCGTGGGGGACTATTCGACGGCCCCGGCGATCACCGACGTGCTCAAGGATCAGGACGAGACCGTGCGCGTGCAGGCGCTCAAGACGCTCAACAGCCTGCAGGACAAGAAGGCGGCCGAGATCGCCGCCGAGCAGAAGCGGCAGGAGGAGCTGCGCCGGCAGGCCTTGGAAGCGGCGCAAAAGAGGTAAACAGCGATGAGGTGGTTCCTGGCGACGGCGCTGCTCGCGGCCTCGGCCTACTATCTCTACCGCCAGTACACCCGGATGGCGCTGCCTCAGCCGGCGCCTTCCCTGCCCGCCGCCCGGCCCATCAAGCCGCCCTCGTTCCTCTCGCAAGAGGAGCTCAAGAAGGTCCGCGCCTCGACCGAGCACTACGATCCCGGCGTGCGCTCCACCGCGCTGGAGCTGCTCTACAGCCTGGGCGACCCGGAGGCGATCGCGTACCTGGAGCGCGCCGTCGCCAAGGACCCCGATCCCGACGTGCGCCTCAAGGCCGTGACCCTGCTGGGCAGCAAGGGCGGGGGCCCGCGCCAGCACGCCCTGGTGACCGCCCTGAAGGACCCGCAAAAGGAGATCCGCCTGGCCGCGCTGAAGGGCCTGGAGCAGATCGGCGACGCCGCGGCCGCCCCTTGGATCGCCCAGACCGCGTCTAAAGACTACGAGCCGGAAGTGCGCGCCGAGGCGCTGCGCGTGCTCGGCTCGCTGCAGGACAAGCGGCGCCGCGATTTCGAGGAGCTCGCCACGGAGCTGCGCAAGCAGTACGAGCAGGCCGTGCAGCGTTCGCAGCAGCAGCAGCGGCAATGAAAGAGGGAGGGACATGGAACTAGGGATCAAGGAGATCAACAAGAAGGTGGCGCAGGAGAGCGCCTTCGTCGCCGAGCTCAAGCGCGAGGTCTCGCGCGTGATCGTGGGCCAGGACGAGATGGTCGACCGCCTGATGACGGCGCTGCTCGCCAACGGCCACGTCCTGCTCGAAGGCGTCCCCGGATTGGCCAAGACGCTGACGATCAAGACGCTCGCCCACTCCATCGCCGCCGACTACTCGCGCATCCAGTTCACGCCCGACCTGCTGCCCGCGGACCTCACGGGCACGCTGATCTACAATCCGAAGGACTCCGACTTCAAGGTCCGCAAAGGCCCCTTGTTCTCGAACCTCGTCCTGGCCGACGAGATCAACCGCGCTCCGGCGAAGGTCCAGAGCGCGCTGCTCGAGGCCATGCAGGAGCGCCACGTCACGATCGGCAACGACACGTATCCGCTGCCCGAGCTCTTCCTCGTGCTCGCCACCCAGAACCCGATCGAGCAGGAAGGGACTTATCCCCTGCCCGAGGCGCAGGTGGACCGCTTCATGCTGAAGGTCCGCGTCACCTATCCCACGAAGGCCGAGGAGCGCGCCATCCTCGAGCGCATGGCGGGCGCGGCGACGCCCGCCGTGCAGAAGGTGGCCACGCCGCAGCAGATCGCATCCGCCCGACAAACGGTCGGGCAGATTTATATCGACGACAAGATCAAGACCTACATCGTCGACCTCGTCTTCGCCACCCGCGAGCCCGAGGCGCACAAGATGGGGGCGCACAAGCACCTCATCGCCTACGGGGCGAGCCCGCGCGCCACGATCGCCCTGGCCCAGGCCTCCAAGGCCTTCGCCTTCCTCAACGGCCGCGGCTACGTGACGCCCGAGGACGTCAAGGCGATCGGCGCCGACGTGCTGCGCCACCGCATCATCGTCAGCTACGAGGCCGAGGCGGAGAACGTGACTTCCGAGGACATCATCCAGCGGCTCTTCGAGAGCGTCGAGGTGCCTTGACCAGAGCCGATGTTACCTAGAGAGGTCCTCGCCCAAGTCCGACGCATCGAGATCCTGACCGGACGTCTCGTCTCCGAGACGTTCGCGGGCGAGTATTTGAGCGTCTTCAAGGGCCGCGGCATGGAGTTCGCCGAGGTCCGAGAGTACGTGCCCGGCGACGACATCCGCTCCATCGACTGGAACGTCACCGCCCGCGCGAACAAGCCCTTCGTGCGCGTCTACACCGAGGAGCGCGAGCTGACCGTCGTCATCGCCTGCGACCTCTCCGGCTCTCAGTTCTTCGGCACGGCGGGCAAGCTCAAGAAGGAGGTGGCGGCGGAGCTCTCGGCGCTGCTCGCCTTCTCGGCGCTGCAGAACAACGACAAGGTGGGGATGTTCCTCTTCACGGAGGAGATCGAGAAGTACGTGCCGGCCAAGAAGGGCCGCCGCCACGTCCTCTCGGTGGTCCGCGACGTCCTCGCCTACCAGCCGAGCCGCCGCGGCACCCGGCTGGCCCCGGCCCTGGACTCGATCAATCGGGTCCTCAAGCGCCGCTGCATCGTCTTTTTGGTCTCGGATTTCCGCCTCGACGACGCCGCCGACCAGGGCCGCGCCTTCGAGAAAGCGCTCAAGCTCGCCGCGCTCAAGCACGACGTCATCCCCGTCGTCCTCGAGGACCCGCGCGAGCGCCGCCTGCCGCCGCTGGGCGCACTGCTGGACCTCGAGGACCCGGAGACCGGCCGCCGGGTGCTGCTGGACGCCCGCGCTTCCACGGCGCTGGAAGCTCAAGCCCGCGAGGAGGAGAAACGGCTGGCCGACCTCGACCGCCTCTTCCGGCTCAACGGCCTCGACGCCATCCGCGTCCAGGCGGGGACGTCCTACATCGATCCGGTGGTCCGCTTCTTCCAGGCGCGGGCGCGGAGGTTGAGGCATTGATGACCCGCGCTGCATGGGACGCGATGCGCGAAGGCCGAAACTGGTCGCGCGACCAGTTTCGGGGCGCGTGTGGGGAACCAGGCGATAAGAACTGGTGGCGCCACCAGTTTTTATCGCTCGGTTTGGCCGCGATCCCATTGCTGCCGGTTCCCATTCGCGCCCAGACCGCGCCTGTGCTGCAGCTCTCTTCCACGACGGCGCAACTGGGCGTTCCCGTCGCCGCCACGGTCACCTCCGCGCTCGAGCCCGACCTGGAGGCCTCGACCACCGACACCTACGCGGTCGCCTTGGCCGGCGAGCCCAAGCCCGATCCCAAGGCCGGAGCGGGCGCGAAGGATTGGCCGCTGCAGATCGTCCCGCTCGCCGTCGGCAGCGTCCCGGTGAAGGTGGAGTGGAAGCAAGCGGGGGCGCCGCCCGCTTCGGCCGTCTTGTCCGTGCTCGAGCCCGACCTGCCCAAGGACGCCGACGTGGCCGACATCAAGAAGCCTGCCCGCGCCCGGCCCGCGCTCTGGCCCTGGCTGCTCGCCTTGGCTCTGGCCGCGCTCGGCTGGTGGGTCTGGAAAAAACGCCCGTTCGAGGGGATGAGGGAGGAAGAGCCGGGGGGGCCGCCGCCCGATGATCGGCCGGCCGACGTCATCGCCCTGGAGAAGCTCGCGGCGCTGGAGGCGTCCGGCCTCTGGGCCTCGGGACGGCACAAGGATTTCTACGGCGGCCTGACCGACGTGGTGCGCGACTATCTCGAGCGGCGCTTCGCCATGCCGGCGCTCAAGCTCACGACCTGGGAGCTGGCGCGCCAGCTGCGCGAAGCCGAGCTCGACCGCGCCGCCGTGCAGCTGTTCAAGGGCGTCTTCGACCGCGCCGACTTGGTCAAGTTCGCCAAGATCACTCCCGAGCCCGGCCAGGGGCCGCTCGACCTCGACGCGGCGCGCCAGCTGGTCAAGCTCACCGCCCCGCCGCGCGAGCAAGCGCCGGCCCAGGAGGCCAGGCCGTGAGGTTCGCCTACCCGTGGGTCCTCCTCTTGGCGCTCGCCGTCGCCGCGGCGGTCTGGTGGCTTCTCACTGGCGGCGAGCGCCGGCGCGCCCGGCTCCCTTATCCGGCGGCCGAGCGGCTGTCCCGCGCCGCGCTGCTGTCGTCGTGGCCGGCGGCGCGCTGGGCGCCCGCGGCGCTGCGCGGAGCGGCGCTGCTGGCCGTCGTGGTCGGGCTGGCCCGGCCCCAGAAGCTCCTCAGCCGCCTGCAGACGAGCGGGCAGGGCATCGACATCATGCTGGCCGTCGACGTCTCGCCCAGCATGGCGGCCACCGACGTGGAGCCCTCGCGTATCGAGGCCGCCAAGCAGACGGCGCGGCGCTTCATCCTCGGCCGCACCGAGGACCGCATCGGCCTCGTCGTTTTCGGCGGCGCAAGCCAGCTCGCCTGCCCGCTCACGGCGGATTACGACGCCCTCCTCGGCCAGCTCGACGCGCTGCGGCCCGGCATGACGATGGTCGACGGCACCGCCATCGGCGACGGCATCGTCTCGGCGCTGAACCACTTGAAGGAGGGGACGGCCAAGACCAAGATCATCATCCTGCTCACCGACGGCCGCAGCAACACGGGCCTCATCGATCCCGTCACGGCCGCCAAGACGGCGGCCTCGATGGGCGTCAAGCTCTACACGATCGGGACCGGCGGCCACGGGCCGGCGCGGATCTCCTATGTCGATCCCGTCCACGGGCCGATCAGCGGCATGGTCGACGACGACCTGGATGAGGAGCTGCTCAGCCAGATCGCCACGATGACCGACGCGCGCTACTTCCGCGCCGCGAGCCTGAGCGAGCTACGCGACGTCTACGCCACGATCGACACGCTGGAGAAGTCGAAAGTCGATCTGCCGCCGGTGGTCTCGCGCGACGACCTGTACCGCCCGTTCGTGCTGGCCGCGGCGCTGCTCTTGCTCGCCGAGACCCTGTTGAGCCACACGCTGTGGCTGAGGTGGCCATGAGGAGAGCGCGCTGATGTTCCGCGATCCCTGGTACTTGCTCGGCGCGCTGCCGCTGCTCGGCCTCGCCGCCGCGGCTTATGCCTGGGGCGCGGCGCGGCGGGCCCGGCTGGAACGCCAGCTCGGCGACGTGCCCACGCTGCGGCGCTTGGTCCGCGGCGACGCCCCGCGCCGCCGCAAGGTCCAGACCGCGCTGCGCCTGGCGGCGCTCGCCTCGCTGATGCTGGCGCTGGCCGGGCCGCAATGGGGCGTGGAGCTGGTGGAGACCCGCACGCAGGCCCGCCAAGTCATGATCGCCGTCGACGTCTCGCTCTCCATGAAGGCGGAGGACGTCAAGCCCGACCGCTTGGCGCGCGCCAAGCAGGACCTGTCGCTGCTGATCGACGAGCTCAAGGGCTCGCGCGTCGGCGTGATGGCCTTCGCGGGCGAGCCCGCGATCGTCTGCCCGCTGACGACGGACTCCGAGGCCGCCAAGCAGCTGCTCGCGGGGCTGGACGTCGACGCCGTGCCCGTCCCGGGCACGGCGATCGGCACGGCGATCCGCCGCGCCACGCAAGCGCTCTCCCGCTACTCCGGCAGCAAGAGCCTGGTCATCCTCACCGACGGCGAGGACCACAAGACCGACCCGCTCGGCGCCGCGGAGGAGGCGGCGGCGCAAGGGGTGAAGATCTTCGCGATCGGCATCGGCAATCCCGAGGGCGAGCCGATCCCCGTGCGCGACGAGAACGGGCACGTGACGGGCTATAAGAAGGACAAGCACGGCGCCACCGTGATGAGCCGCCTCGGCGAAGGCGATCTCGCGGCGATCGCGCAAAAGACCGGCGGCGCCTATTTCCGCTCCTCGCCGGGCGCTTCCGAGGCCACCGAGATCGCGCGCCGGGCCCTGGGCGCGGCCAGCGACGAGGCCTCGCAGGGCGCGTCGCTGCGCCTCAGGAACCGCTTCCTGATCCCTCTCGCGCTGGCGCTGCTGCTGCTGCTCGCCGAAGCGCTGATCCCGGAGGGCGCCGCGGCCGCCTCGCCCGCGAGCGCCAAGGCCGCCACGCTGGCCGCGCTGGCCATGGTCGCGCTCCTGCCGGCCCGCGCCTCCGCCACGGCCGAGAGCGCCCTGCGCCGCGGCAACTCGCTCTACGACGACAGCCAGTTCGAGCCGGCCCTGGAGCAGTACGGCATCGCCGGCCAGAAGAGCCCGCGCGACCGCCGGCCCGTGTTCAACGCCGGCGACGCCCTCTACCGCCTGCAGCAATACGACAAGGCCGCCGAGGCTTTCAAGGCCGTCGCCGACGGCGGCGGGCCCGCCGACGTGAGATCGCAGGCGTACTACAACCTCGGCAACGCCCTGTATCAGCAGGGCCAGTACGGCCCGGCGGTCGACGCCTACCGCAAGGCCGTGACGCTGCGGCCCTCGGACGGCGACGCCCGCCGCAACCTGGCCGTGGCGCTGCGCCGCCTCAAGAACCCTCCGCCCAAGAAGAAGCCCGATCAGAAGAACCAGAAGAAGGATCAGCAGCAGCCGCCGCCGCCCAAGCCCCAAGATCAGAAGCAGAACAAGAGCGGGGGAGGGCAGAACCCGCCGCAGCCCAAGACGCGCCCGCAGGATCAGCAGATGTCGAAGGAGGACGCCGACCGCATCATGCGCGCCGTCCAGGAGCGCGAGAAAGCCTCTCCTCACAACCTGCAGAAAGCGCCGCTGCGCAAGCCCGACGTCGAGGAGGATTGGTGAAGAAGCCGCTCTTTTTCGCCGCCGCGCTCACGGCCGCGCTGGCCGCGTCCGCGCGAGCGCAGGTCACGATCAACGCCGAGGTCAGCAAGACCGAGGTCTCCTCGGACGAGCAGCTCACGCTGGCCGTCACCGTCGCCGGGCCGGACTCCAATCTGCCCGAGCCCCACATCCCGCCGCTCAACGACCTCAGCGTCTACGATTCGGGCCGCAGCCAAAGCCTCTCGATCGTCAACGGGCAGGTCTCCAGCTCGATCGTCTACACCTACGTGGCGATCCCGCGCAAGACCGGCAAGCTCGTCGTCCCGCCGATCTCGGTGACCTATCAAGGCCGCACCGTCCAGACGCAGCCCATCGACATCATGGTGCGCAAAGGCGCGCCCGTGGCTCCCGGCTCGCCCGGCCGCCAGGCGCCCGGCTCGGCCGCGGCGCCCTCGGCCCGGGGAGGCAAGGAGTTCTTCGTCTCCGCCGACGTCGACAAGAAGAAGGCTTACGTCAACGAGCAGCTCACCCTCTCGGTCCACGTCTGCACGGCCGCGGACCTGCTGCAGGGGCCGCAGTACGACCCGCCGTCGCTGTCGGGCTTCCTCGCCGAGGACCTGCCGCCTCCGGAGCGTCAGGCGAACATGACCGTGCGCGGGCGCCCGTATCATTGCTGGGAGATCAAGACGGCTCTGTTCCCGGCGCAAGCCGGGCGGCTGACCGTCGGCGCGGCGCGCGCGCAAGTGGTGCTGGTGCCGCGGCTCGACGACATGTCGGGAGACATCTTCCAGCGCTTCTTCCAGCAAGGGGCGGGCGGACGCGCCGTCGAGGACCGCTCGGAGCCGATCGTGATCGCCGCGGAGCCGCTGCCGGAGGCCGGCAAGCCCGCCGGTTTCTCGGGCTCGGTCGGGCAATATTTCCTGAGCGCCGCCGTCGACCGCACCCGCGTGAAAGCGGGAGAGGCGGTCAATCTCACGCTGACGGTCACGGGCCAGGGCAACCTCAAGACGGTGGGCGCGCCCACGCTGCCGGACCTGCCGTCGCTGCGCGTCTTCGACACCGTCTCGTCTCTGAGCCTCGACAAGCGCGGCGACGTCGTGCGCGGCGCCAAGGTCTTCAAGACCGTGCTCGTGCCCAAGGTGTCCGGGCCCGTCGCGATCCCGCCGATCCGTCTCGACTTCTTCGATCCCGCCGCCCGGGCCTACCGTCATGCCGAAAGCGCGCCGATCCGCCTCGAGGTCGCTCCCGGCGAAGGCGGCGAGACCGCCTCCGGGCCGGCGGCGTCGACGCCGCGCGGCGTCACGGCCGTCTCCCAGGACCTGCGCTATCTGATGGCCGCTCCGCGGCGGGGGACCCTCACCGCCGCTCTCGAGGCGCTCGCTTCGGCGGGCTGGCTCAACGCCGCGCCGTTCCTGGTTTTCTTCGGCGCTTTCGGGTGGACGGAATGGAAACGGCGCGAGGGGCTCGATCCCGCGGGAGCCCGCGCGCGCTCGGCCCGCCGCGCGGCGCAGGAACGCCTGCGTCAGGCCCGCCAGGTCGCCGCCGATCCCGGCGCCTCGGCCGCGCGCCTGAGCGAGGCGTTCACGGGCTATCTGGCGGACAAGCTCGGCCAGCCGGCGTCCGGCCTCACGCTCAAGCGGGCCCAGGAGCTCCTGCGGCAGCGCCGGCCCGACGCGCCCGCCGAGCTGCTCGACCAAGTCAAGGAGCTGTGGGACGAGCTGGACATGCGCCGCTTCGCTCCGACGGCGGCAGGGGAGAGCGCCGTCGCCGTGGCCGACCGCGTCGACGCCCTGCTCGAGCGGCTCGACAAGGAGGTGCTGCGATGAACGCCCTGATCTTGGCGGCCGCGCTGCTGGCCGCCCCGTGCCGCGCCCAAGCCTCGCCCGCGGCCGACGCGCAGAAGCGCTACGACGCCGCGGACTACACGGGGGCCGCGCAGCTCTACGGCCAGCTCGCCGCCCAGCACCCATCGGAGCCGGCCTGGCACTACGACCTCGGCGACGCCCTGTTCAAGGGCGGCCGGCTCGGCCCGGCGGTGGCGGCTTTCGGGCGCGCCTACCGCCTGGCCCCGCGCAGCGGCGACGTCCGCTTCAACCTCGACTTCGCCCTCAAGCGCGCCGGCGAGGAGCTCGTCCCGCCCGGCGTGCCGCCGCTCTTCTATACCGCCTTCCACTGGCTCAGCGCCGGCGAGCTCGCCGGCTTGCACTGGCTCGGCTGCTGGCTCTCCTTGCTGCTCGCCACCTTCTGGATGCTGCGCCCGGCGCGCCGCGAGGCGCTGGCGCCGTGGACTGCGGCCGCGTTCGCTCTTTGGATCGCGGCCGGCGGCTGGTGGGGAGCGCGGCGCTGGCTCGAGCCCTCCGAGCAGGGCGTCGTGATCAAGTCCACGGCCGAGCTGCGCAACGGCCCCGGCGACGGCTTTTCCGTCAGCTTCACCGTCCCCGAAGGCCGCCGCGTCGAGATCCTCTCCGACCAAGGCCCGTGGCTCGAGGTCGGCGTCGCCAAAGAAGGCGCCAAAGGCTGGGTCCGCTCGGACTCCGTCGAAAAGCTCTAGCGACCGCGCCGCGGCCAAACCCGTCTCCTCAGGGACGCTCGGCATTGAGCCTCGCTCGCACTTTCGCTGCGCGCCGATCTGGCCAGGGCGCGGCGAAAGACGCCCTTCGGAGACGGGTTTGGCCGCGGCGCTCTGCGCCTTTCGCTATGGCGCGCACAGCGACGCGGGCGACCATCGCCTCTGAAGGGCGTCTTGCGGCGCGCCTTCGGCAAGACGGCGCGCAGCGCAAGGTCGAGCGAGGCTCAATGCCGAGCGTCCCTGAAGAAGCGATGGTCGGCCGCGGCGCGATCGCAGCGACTAGGGGTTGAAGGGCACGATCGGCGTCGGGGGGACCGGCGGGATCGCGGGGAGGGCGGCGGGAGCGGGGAGGGGCTTGGCGGCGGAAGGAGCGGCCGCGGCCGGCGCGGAAGCTTTCGCGGCCTTCGCACGTTTGGGCTTCTTCGCCAGCTTGGCCTTGCGCCGCTTCGGCGCGGGCGCGGGAGCGACCTTGGCGTTGAGGTCCTGCTCTGAATAGTAGCTGTCGTCGCCGCCGGTGGGCTTCTGCGGCGCGGGGGCGGAGGATTCCACGCCCATGTCGTCGCCGCCGCCCGCGTCCTGCGCGGCCTGGGCGGGAGCGCCGTTGTCGCCTTGCGAGGCCGACGAATCCGCCCCGGGATCCTGCGGGACGCCCGTGTCGACGCCGCCGGATTGATCGGCGGGTGGCTGGCCGGAAGACTGATCACCCGAGGGCTGGCCGCCGGAGGGCTGCGAGCCGTCGGACCGCGTCTGAGCCGCGGCGAAGACGGAAAACCACAACGCCAGCGCCCAGACAATCACGAAGGCAG
>CAZZGQ010000055.1:0-1167 GCA_964653765.1 uncultured Elusimicrobia bacterium
GCGGGCGGCCTGCTTCTTGAGGAAGGCCAGCGCCTGCTCGCGGGTCAGGAGCTTGCCCTCGGCCTGCGCCTCGCGGACGCGCTCCAGCCACTCGCCCACCGTCGGCCCGGGCTTGAGCTTGAGCGCCTTCATGACGTCGTTGCCGTCGAGGAGGCGGTCGGGGACCGGCTTGCGGCCGGCGTCGAAGAGCCGGCGGATGAGCAGGGCGATGACCTGGAGGTGGTAGACCGTCTTGCGCGCCGGCTGGGGACGGAGCTTTGCCAGCGCCGCGCGGCCCTCGACGGGATCCTGCGCCGCCGTCTTGAGGGCTTTGACGACGCCGGCTTCCGGAAGATAGCTGGCATGGTCCGCCCAGCAGACGAGCAGCAGCGGCAGGGCGTTGTCGCCCAGGTCGCGGAAGAAGCGGTAGACCGCGCGCGGCGTGATCGCGCCGGCGGCGGCGAGGTGGCCCGGGCGCAGGTGCTGGGCGATCACGGCGCCGACGAGCTCCGTATGGTCGCGCGAGAAACGCAGCTTCTTGAGCACGGCCCCGGCGCGCTGGGCGCCGATCGTGTCGTGCTGGAAGAAGCGCAGCCGCCCGTCCACGGTCTTGGCGGTCTCGGGCTTGGAGATGTCGTGCAAAAGCGCGGAAAGCATCACGAGCGGCCTCATTTGTCGGCCGCTCTCCGCGCTTTGTTTGAAGGATTCCTCGATCGCCGCGGCTTGCTCGGGGAACACTCGCCCGATATGGCTGAGAAGAAAATCCGCGCGGCTGCACGTGTCGAGCGAGTGTCTCATCACCCCGCCCTCGCCGTAGTACTCCTCGGCGCATTGCCGCATCGGCTCCAATTCCTCGAAGAGCGCCGTCAGCAGCCGCGCCTCGTCCATCGTCTTGAGCCAGCGCGACGCCCCCGGCACGGCGAGCAGCAGCATCAGCTCCGACTGCAGGCGCTCGCCCGCGGGCGCTCGGACGCGGTGGCGCAAGGAGGCGATCTTCTCGAGCGTGCGGGGCTCGAGCTCGAAGCCGAGCTGCGCCGCCAAGCGGAAGGCGCGCAGCAGCCGCAGCGGGTCGTCGCGCAGGATCGCCGCGTCCTCGCAGCGCAGGAGGCGGGCGGAGAGATCGGCCAGCCCGCCGCGCGGGTCGAGCAGCGCCTTGGCCGGGACGGCCGCCGGCAGGTCCTCGGCCAG
>CAZZGQ010000055.1:1267-10453 GCA_964653765.1 uncultured Elusimicrobia bacterium
CGCGCGGGTCGAGCAGCGCCTTGGCCGGGACGGCCGCCGGCAGGTCCTCGGCCAGAGGCAGGGCCATGGCGTTGATCGTGAAGTCGCGGCGGGCCAGGTCCGAGGCCACTCGGCCCTCGAGCAGCTCCGCCACGTCGATCTGCCTCAGCTCGCCGAAGGCCGCGGGCAGAGCGACGCGATAGACCTTGGTGGCCTCGTCGAGGACGACGAAGACGCCCTTGAGCGAGGAGGCGAGCTTGCGCGCCAGCGCCTGCGCGCCCACGCAGGCCAGATCGAGGTCGACGACGGGCCGGCCGAGGAACAGGTCTCTCGGCGCGCCCCCCACCAGGTAGGCGGGCTTGCCGTGCAGCTTCGCCGCGAGACGCGCCGCCTCGAGCGCTTCGGGCGTCAGGCGCGCCGAGGCGGGCGGCTTACCCGCCATGCGTAAACGACTTAACAACCGAGCCTGACACCATTGTTAAGTTCTTTAGGCGGCCGCCGCCGACGGCTTGCCGTTGCCGCTCCCCCGTTTGGCCAGCTCGCGGGCGCGCAGGTCCTTCTTCAGCACTTTCTGCAGGGCGTTCTTGGGCAGGGCGTCGAGGATCTCGATGTCGCGCGGCCGTTTGTAGGGGTCGAGCTTCTCGCGGCAGAGCTTCATCAGCTCGGCCTTCTCGACGGAGGCGCCGGGCTTCAGCACGAAAAAGGCCTTGATCGTCTCGTCGCCGTGTTCGTCGGGCACGCCGATGACGGCGCACTCGGAGACGGCCGGGTGCTCCAGCAGGACCGCCTCCACCTGGGCCGAGAACACTTTCAGGCCCTTGATGATGATCATGTCCTTCTTGCGGTCGCGGATGGCGAGATAACCCTCCTCGTCGAGGGCGCCGATATCGCCCGTCTTGAACCAGCCGTCCTTGGTGAAGGCCTCGCGCGTGGCGTCGGGCAGGCCGAAGTAGCCCTTCATGACGTTGTCGCCCTGGATGCAGACCTCGCCTTCGGCGCCAACGGGCGCCGAAGACTCATCCTCATAAACGACCTTCACCTCGACCCCGTTGATAGGCTTGCCGACCGTGCCGGGCTTATGCTCGGTCAGCGTGTTGATGGTGGCGACGGGCGAGGTCTCGGTGAGCCCGTAGCCTTCCAGGATTGGCATGCCGAAGGCGTCCTCGAACGCCTTCGCCACGATGGGCGACAGCGGCGCCGCCCCTGAGATCGCCAGGCGCACCTTGCGGAAGAACCACCACTTGAGGACCAGCCCCTTGAAGCCGCACGCTTCCTTGGCGAGCACGGAATAGACCTGCGGGACCGCCGAGAAGAGCGTCACCTTGTGCTTGGCCATGAGCTGCAGCCAGGGCCGCGGCGGCGCGATCGAGGGGCAGATCACGAGCTTGGCGCGGACCAGGAGCGTGACGAGCACGTTCCCCGTCCAAGCGAAGGAGTGGAACATCGGAAGGATGTTCAGACCGACGTCTCCGCCGCGAAGCCCCAGCCTCGCCGCGGACGAGACGCAGTTGGAGACGAGGTTGCGGTGCGTCAGCATGACGCCCTTCGGATTGCCCGTGGTGCCGGAGGTGTAAAGGATGGAGGCCACGTCCGATTCCGAGACAACAGCAGCCGGGGCAGGGTCGGAATTGGACGTGAGCTCCGAGAAAGGCTTCTCGTCGCCGTTGGCGTCGGCGGCATCCGAGACCCAGATGTTTTTGAGAGAAGGGGTCCTTTTCGCCGCGGCCCGTATTCCTTTGAGAAACTCCTTCTGAGCGACTATGCCGATCGCCTTGCAATCGTTGAGCATGTACGCCAACTCCTCGGGCTTCGACACGAGGAAGTTGATCGGCACGGCGATAGAGCCGAGCCGGGCCAGGGCGAAATAGGCGACGACGAAGTGCGGGCTGTTGCGGTGGATGATGCCGACGCAGTCCCCCTTCTTGACGCCGGCGGCGGCAAAGCCCGCCGCCGTGCGCTCGACGAGGCGGCTGAACTCGCCGAAAGAAAGAGAGGCGTCGGCGGTGACCAGGTAGGGTTTCGCCGCGGCCTGTTCGGCCGCGGCCAGCCTTAGATCGTTCAGAGTTTTCATGTTCCTTGCCTAGGGTCCAAGATGTCTCGGACGGCGTCGCCGAGCAGGTTCCAGCCGAGGACGAACAGGAAGATCGCGAAGCCGGGGATGAACAGCGTGTGCCAGTACGCGAAGGGGTTGCCCGAGGCGCCCAGGATCCAGTTGCGCGACAGCGAGATCAGCTGGCCCCAGTCCGCGTAGCCCACCGGCGCGCCCAGGCCGAGGAAGCTCAGAGCGGCGGCGGTGATGACGATGCGGCCCATCGACAGCGAGGCCACGACGAGCAGCGGATAGATGCAGTTCGGGATGATGTGGCGAAAGAGGATGCGGGCGTCGGAGGCGCCCAGCGCCCGCGCCGCGGCGACGAAATCCCTCTCCTTGATGGAGAGCACGTCGCCGCGCAGCAGGCGCGCGTACGAGGGCCAGGACACGATCATGACGGAGATCATCACGTTGAACAGGCCCGGCCTCGTCACGGAGACGATGACGACCGCCAGCACCAGGTCGGGGAAGGCCAGCACGATGTCGGTGAAGCGCATGAGCGCCTCGTCCACCCAGCCGCCGTAGTAGCCGGCGGCGCCTCCGAGCAGGATCCCGATCAGCAGCGACGTCACCACGACGAAGAGGGCCACCTTGAAGGCCGTGCGCGTCCCCCAGACCATGCCGTAGTAGAGGTCGTACTGCTGCTCCGTCGTGCCGAAGAAGTGCTTCTTGCTGGGCAGCACGGGATCGGGGCTGTAGCCGTCCTGCGGGATCAGGTAGGCGTCGTGGGAGTTCTTCTCCATCGGCGCCAGCACGGGCGCGGCGATCGCCACGGCGGCGAAAAAGCCGATCAGGCCGAAGCCCAGCATCGAGCTAGGCCTTTTCTTGAGCAGCCGCCAGAGCTCCTTGAGCTGTTCGCGCATCGTCCTAGCCCACCCGGATCCGAGGATCGACGAAGGCGTAGAGCACGTCCGAGATCAGATTGGCGACGACGAAGAGGCCGGCGGCGAGCAGCGTCGAGCCCAGGACGCCGGCGATGTCGAGCTGCTGCGCGGCGACGACGCCCCAGCGGCCGATGCCCGGAAAATCGAAGACGGTCTCGGTGATGACGACGCCGCCCAGGAGGCCGATGAAGAGCAGCGAGGACAGCGTCACGACGGGGATCAGCGCGTTGCGCAGGGCGTGCTTGCGCACGATCACCGGCCCGGGCAGGCCCTTGGCGCGCGCCGTGCGCACGTAATCCTTCCCGAGCTCTTCGAGCATGGAGGAGCGCGTGATGCGCAAGAGAAGGGCGAGGTCGATGTACACCAAAGTCGCTGCCGGGAGAATGAGGTGCTTCAAAACGTCGGCAAAGGCAGCGACGTCCCCGTTGAGGAGCGTGTCCATCGTCAGGAGGCCGGTGTAGTGTTTAAAGGCATCTCCATGCACCAACAAGTCGGTCTCGAGACCGTATCTTCCCGGCGGAAGCCACTGAAACCGTCCGTAGAAGAACATGAGCAGCAGCAAGCCCAGGACGAAGCTGGGCAGGGAATACCCCGTGATGGCCACGAACCGCGTCAGCTGGTCGAGCCATTTGTCCTTGTACACCGCCGAGAGCGTGCCGAAATAGACGCCGATGAGCAGGATCGGGAAGAACGAGACGACCGTCAGCTCGAAGGTGGCCGGGAAAAAGGCGCGCACGGCGTCGGCCACGGGCATCTTCGCGGTCTCGGAGTAGCCCAGGTCGCCGTGGGCGACCTGCTTGAGCCAGAGGCCGTACTGCACGTAGACGGGCTTGCGCAGGCCGTACTTCTCGATGACGGCCTCGAGGGCGGAGAGCTGCCGCGGGTCGCGGATATAAAGCGAGGCACGCATCTCCGGGGTCAGGAACTGCAGCACGCAGAAGAGCAGCGCCGTCACGCCGAAGAGCACAAGCGGCAGCAGCGCCAGCCGCTTGAGGATGAACTTGCCCATCAGCGTCCCCCTCCCTTGCGGTCCGACGGGCCGCCCTTCCACATCGTGTAGAAGTAGGCGCCGTACGGGGAATCCGGGAAGATCGGGTTGTGGACGTAGCCGTGCACCCAGGTGCGGTCCGTGCGGAAGCGCGTGCCGTCGTCGATGACGAGGTGCGGCACGTCCTCGTGCTCCAGCTCCTGCAATTTGAAGTAAAGCTGCCGCCGTTTGGCGGCGTCCGTTTCCGCGATGGCGCGCTCCACCAGCTTGTCGGCCTCCGGATTGGAATAGTGCTGCGTGGCCGGGTAGTCGCCGCGCGAATGCATCTGCGTGAAGGCGAAGTTGTGGGGGTCCGGGAAGTCCGCCTGCCAGCCCAGCATGAAGATGGGCAGCTTGGAGGACTTGTAGGCGTCGAGGAACGACGGCCACTCGACGGGCCGCACGTCGATCTGGAACTTGGGGTTGAGCTTCTCGATGTTGCGCTTGAGCATCAGCGAGATCGTCTCGCGCTCCTGGTTGCCCTCGTTGTAGAGGATGGTGAAGCGGAAGCCTTTGTCCCAGGCCTTGCCCCCCCACGCCTTGCGCAGGTGCGCCTCGGCCAGCTTCGAGTCGAAGGTGTAGACGGCCTGCTTGGGGTTATGGCCTGGGAGCGTGATCGGGATGCAGCCCGTGGCCTGCGTGGCGTGGCCGCGCTTGACGTCGCGGATGTAGCCTGCGTAGTCCACGGAGTAGGCGAAGGCCTTGCGCACGTCGAGGTCGGAGAAGAAGTCCGGCGGGATGCCGTCGCCGTCCAGCTTGCCGGAGCCGATGTTGGGGTTGGCCGTCGTGTTGATGTGGAAGGTGAAATAGACGATCGGATTGAGCTCCACCATCGGCAGGTCGTCGAGGAGATGGACGCCGGCCAGGTGCTCCACCTGGCTGCGTTGCGGCGCCGTGGTGTAGATCGTGTCGGCGTCGCCTGCCTGCAGCTCGAGCTTGCGCGTGCCGAACTCGTTGACGCCGCGGACGATGGCGTACTTGAGCTTCGCCGGCGCCCGCCAATAACGGTCGTTGCGCTTGAGCACGATCTGCAGGTTGCGGCGGTCCCAGCGCTCGAGCACGAAGGGCCCCGTGCCGTTGGCCTTCTGGTAGAACGGCGAGGTCTCCTTTTGCGGATTGTTGAACTTCTGCCAGGTCGCTTCGCTGCCGTCCCAATCGCCGTTCTTCACGGCCCATTTCTTGGAGACGACCGGCGCCCACGAGGCGAGGATCGACAGCAACGGGGCGTAGGGGTGCGGCAGCGTCAGGACCAGGTCGTCGCCCTTGACCTTGACGGCCTTGGCGGCGTCCTTGTACGCGTTGGGCAGGCGCTGGTTCTTGTCGTCGCGCGTGGAGGTGTAGCCGACCAGCGGCTGGAGCAGGATCGAGGACGGCCCGGCGTCGCGGTCCTGCAGCATGAAGCGCATCAGCGAGTAGCGCACGTCCTCCGGCGTCAGCGGCGTGCCGTCCTGGAACTTGACGCCCTTGCGGATGGGGATCGTGTAGACGCGGCCGTCGGCGGAGATCAGGCCGTTGGCCTTCGTGGGCACCTTCGCCGCGATCAGCGGCACGAGCTTCTCGAGCGAGCCTCCATCGAACCAGAACAGCGGCTCGTAGACGTTGAGGATGGTCATCTGGCTCGACGTGTCGTACGCCCAGGCCGGGTCCATGCTGTCGGCGTCGGAGATCGTCAGGTAGGTGAGCGTATCCGGGTTCTTGACCTGAATCTGGGCGCGCGCGGGCACGGCGGCGCCGACGAGGAGCAGCACGGCGAGGAGCGCTCGCATCGGCTACATTCTAGATAAATTAACGGCGGGCAGCCTTAAGATTTAAGTTATCGGGAAACTTAAATGTTAAGGCTGCCCGCCGTTAACTTTTGGAGACCGGGTACAGGGTGCCGTATAAGAGGATGGGGTTGAACGACCAGCCTTTGACCCAAGAGCGCAGGACCTGGAAGTGGAAGGTGTCGATGGTGAAGATCGTCGGCACTTCCTGGTAGGCGATGGCCTGGAGCTCGTAGTAGTCGCGGCGCCGCTGGTCCCTGTCGTTCTCGCGCTTGGACTGATCGATGAAGCGGTCGGCGCGTGGATTGGAATAGCCCTGCGTCTTGGCGTAGTACCCTCCGCTGTCGAGCCACGGATAGACGGCGTTGTTGGGGTCGGGGTAGTCCATGTGCCAGCGGGTGTTGGCCATCGGGATCCTGCCCGCCGACCAGTCGGACAGCCAGGTCGACCACTGGATGCCGCGCACGTCGACGTGGAACTTGGGATTGAGCGACTCGACGTTGCGCTTGAGGATCATGCAGGCCAGCTGCCGGTCGGCCCTTCCTTCCATGTAGGTCAGGGTGAAGCGGAAGCCGAAGTCCCAGAGCTTGCCGCCTTGGGCCTTGCGGAAGTGGTCGGCGGCGGCGTTCAGGTCGTATTCCCACACGGGCTGGCGCGGGTTGTAGCCGAAGACGCCGCGCGGGATCGGCCCGCGCGCCCGCTCGCCCTTGCCGCGGTAGCCGTCGCGGATGTACGCCGCATAGTCGAAGGACTGGGCGAAGCCCTTGCGCACCTCGGGATCGGCGAAGAAGTCGGGCGGGATGCCGTCCTCGCCCAGGCGTCCCGAGCCGATGAAAGGATTGCCCTGGGCGTCGGTGTTGAAGTTCATCACGAACGCGTTGTGCGTCTCGAGCAGCGGCAGGTCGTCGATCACGGTGACGCCGTCGAGCGTCTCGAGCTGGGGCAGGTATTGCCGCTCCGCCATGATGGCGTCGGCGTCGCCGGCGGCGAGCATCAGCCGCCGCGTGTTCGGCTCGTCCACGGTGCGGAAGATGACGCGCGCGAGCTTGGCCGGAGCGCGCCAGTAGCCGTCCCAGCGCGAGAGGAGCACCTGGCGGCTCTGTCGGTCCCAGCGGTCGAGCTTGAAGGGGCCCGTGCCGTTGGCCTTGTCGTAGAGCTCGTTGTTCTTGGGCGGGTCGTGATACTTGAGCCAGGTCTCCGCGCGGCCGTCCCAGCCGCCGTTGGCGACGACCCATTTCTTGGAGACGATCGGGCAGAAGCCCGCGAGGATCGAGAGCAGCGGCGGGTACGGGCGGTCCAGGTACAGCACCACGGCCCCGCCCTCGACGCGGACGTGCCGGTCCGCGGCGTCGAAGAGGCCAGGGTCGGGCTTGCCGTCGGGGCCGAGCGTGCCGGAGACGCCGAGCAGCGGCTCGAGCAGCACGGACGACGGGCCGCTGGCGCGGTCCATCAGCAGAAAGCGCAGCAGCGAGTACCGCACGTCCTCGGGCGTCATCACGGAGCCGTCGTGGAAATGGACGCCTTTTCGTATCGAAAAGGCATACCTCAATCCGTCGCTGGAGAGCAGGCCGTTGTCGGTGCTCGGCACCTGCGTGGCGAGCAGGGGCTGGAAGTCCTCCACCGAGGCGCCGTTGTAGGCGATCAGCGTCTCGTAGATCTGGATCGAGACTTCCTGGCTGATGACGTCGAACTGCCAGTGCGGGTCCAGGCTGTCGACGTCTCCCGTGATGGCGTAGGTGAAGATCTCGGGGTTCTTGACCTGGGCGCGCGCCGGGGCGGCCAAAACCACGCTCAGCAGCGCGGCGAGGATCACGGGGCTTCCTTGGAGATCGGGTAGAAGTAGCCGTCCTTCATGGCCGGGTTGTAGCTCCAGCCTTTCACCCAGGTCCGCATCGCGACCAGGCCGTACTGGTGCGGGAGGTAGATCTGAGGGACGTCGTCGTGGACGATCGCCTGGAGGCGGTAGAGCGCGTCGCGGCGGCGCACCTCGTCCGGGTCGTTCTGGATCACCGGCAGGAGCCCGTCGATCTCGGCGTTGCGGTAGCCTTGGACGGAGGCGTAGTGCCCGGTGGGCTCCACGAAGGGCTGCACGCAGTCGTAGGGGTCGGAGTCTCCGACGACCCAGCTCGCGTACATGAAGGGCACTCGGCGCGCCGACCAGGACGACAGGAGCGTGGGCCACTGCGTGGCCTGCACTTCGATGTGGAACCTCGGGTTGAGCGACTCGACCGTCCTCTTGAGCATCTGACCCGCCATGAGGCGGTCGGAGTTCCCGTCGTTGTACACGTACGAGAAGCGGAACCCTTTCTTCCAGATCTCCCCGCCCCGCGCCTTGCGGAAGCTCTCCGCGGCCTTGGCCGGGTCGAAGTCGTGCATGGCCTGCTCGTGATTGACGCCGAACACGCCGTTGGGCACCGGCCCGTGCGGCCGTTCCCCTTTGCCGCGCCAGACGTCGCGGATGAAGGCGTCGTAATCGAAGGCGAGGGCGAACGCCTTGCGCACGTCGGGATCGGCGAAGAAGTCAGCGGGGATGCCCTGGCCGTCGAGCTTGCCGGAGCCGACGTACGGGTTGCCGGCGGTCTCGATCTTGAACGGGAAGACGAAGCTGTCGGTGGCGGTGGCGCGCAGCCCGTCGTGGATGACGACGCCCGGCGCGCCGTCGATCTGCGGCAGGTAGGGGCGCTGGAGGCTGATCATGTCGGCGTCCCCCGCCTTGAGCAGCAGCGCGCGGGTGTTGGGGTCTTCGACCGAGCGGTAGACGATGTGCTTGAGCGCGGCCGGCTTGCGCCAGTAGCCGTCGAAGCGCGTCAGGACGACTTGGCGGTTCTGGCGGTCCCAGCGCTCGAGCTTGAAGGGCCCGGTGCCGTCGGCCTTGTCGTAGAGCTCGTCGTTCTTGGGCGGATCGAAGTGGGCGGGCCAGCTCTCCAGCGTGCCGTCCCAGCCGCCCTGAGCCACGACCCAGCGCTTGGAGACGATCGAGACCCCCGCGTGCAGCAAGTACAGCGGCAGCGGTTTCTCGAGCTCGACGACGAAGGAGTCCCCGTCCACGCGAAGACGCTGCGCGACCTTTTTATAAACGTCCGGGTCGGGCGTGCCGCGCGCGCCGCGCGCCGTCTCGACGCCGGCGACCGGCTTGAGCACGTAATACGAGGGACCGCCCGAGCGGTCGATGAGCAGCGCCCGCAGGAACGAGTACCGCACGTCCTCGGGCGTGAGCTCGGATCCATCGTGGAACCGCACGCCCTTGCGGATCGGGAAGCGGTACGTCTTGCCGTCGGCCGAGATCAGGCCGTTGGCGCGCGTGGGCACCTGCGTGGCGAGCCAGGGCTCGTAATGCTCGCCTGAGTCGTCCAGCGGGAAGAGCAGATGCTCGTAGATCTGCAGCAGCCGCTCGGAGCTGGCCGTGTCCTGCTCCCAGTGCGGATCGAGCGAGTCGGCGTC
>CAZZGQ010000055.1:10553-14811 GCA_964653765.1 uncultured Elusimicrobia bacterium
GCCGCTGAACTGCTTGGTCTGGCCCACGACGACGAGCATGGCGAGGGCGATGCCCATCAGCGCGTCGCCGGCGATGAGGCCGGAGGCGAAGAGCGAGCCGGGGTCGTGCTCGGCGTCGGCGCCGCCCTTCTTCCTGGCCACCCACCAGGCCAGCGCGCCGCCCACCATGATCATGGGCCAGTTCGTGATCGGCAGGTAGAGGCCGATGGCGAAGGCCAGCGCGGAGATGCCGCAGAGCTCGCAGACCAGGCCGATGCCGGCGCCGGTCAGCAGCAGCGTCCACGGCAGATGGCCGCCGGTGGCGCCCTTCACCAGCTCGGCCATCAGCTGGGCCTGCGGAGCCTCCAGGGCGTGCGGGTGCTGCACGGTCGCCGCGCCGAAGCCGTAGGCGGCGTAGAGCAGCAGGAGGATGAAGCCCGAACGCACGGCCGACACGAGCGTGCCCATGATGTGCGTCAGCTGCACCTTCCAGGGCGTCGCGCCGACGAGGATCGCCGTCTTCATGTCCTGCGACAGGTCGCCGGACAAGGAAATTGCAATACAGACGACAGCGCCGCCCATTATCGCCGCAGTTTTCAGGGTGGCCGGGTCGTGGCCGAAGACCATGAAGAGCAGCGTCATGGCCATGAGCGCCGTGATCGTCATGCCCGAGACCGGCTGGTTCGTCGTGCCGATCAAGCCCACCATGCGGGCGCTCACGGCGACGAAGAAGAAGCAGAAGAGGATGACGACGAGCGACTCGAAGAAGCTCAGGCCGAAGGCCGGGGTCAGCCAGAGCATCAAGAACATCGCCAGCACGCCGAGGCCGACGATGGGCAGCGGCAAGTCGTGCTCCGTGCGGCTGAAGCCCTGGCCCAGCTTCACCGAGTAGTGCGCGATGTAATAGAAGAGGATGCAGCCGATCGCGGCGCCGAGGCCGCCGCCGAGGACGAGGTGGGCCGCGGAGCCGGCGACCAGCTGCAGCGCCCCTCCCCAGGCGTCGGGACCCATGTGCCACGGCGCCTCCCAGGCGAAGGCGCCGACGAGCAGGCCCAGCGCGCCGCCGCCGAAGACGATGTAGGAGTGCTCCCAGTCCTTCGCGACGTCCGTCGTATTTTTCTTGGACACGGAGGCCTTCGCCAGCATCTTCATGCTGTGGCGCACGGACGAAAGGATGTCGGGCAGCGACTTGACCAGGCTCACCAGGCCGCCGAAGGCCACGCCGCCGGCGCCGATGTAGCGCACGTACTGGGCGCGCAGCTCGCCTGTGCTCATCGTGTCGATGGGCACGGTGCCCGGAGCGATGATGTTGTGGCCGCCGATGGCATGGATGAGCGGGATCAGCACGAAGTAGCCGAGCAGGCCGCCCGCCAGCATGACGGCGGAGATCTCGAGCCCGACCAGGAAGCCGACGCCGACGAGCAGCGGCGAGATCTCATAGCCGAAGCCGGCCATGTTCAGCTGGGGCCACGACCACATCAGCGTGTCCTTGAAGAGGTTCAGGCCCGACATCGCGAACTTGAAGAGGCCGCCGGTGAGGATGCCGGTGAAGACGGGCACGGCGCTCGCGCCGCCCTTGTCGCCGGCGATGAGCACCTTGGCGCAGGCCGCGCCTTCCGGGAAGGGCAGGTTCTCGTGCTCGGTGACGACGAGCGAGTGGCGCAGCGGGATCATCATGAGCATGCCGAGGATGCCGCCGGCCGTGCCGAGCAGGAACACCTTCCCGTTGGTGATCTCCCCGCCCATGAAGAGGATGGCCGGCACGGTGAAGATGATGGCGGCCGCCAGCGACTCGCCGTTGGAGGCGATCGAGTGCACGATCATGTTTTCCAGGATCGTGCCGTCGCGCTTGAGGATGCGCGGCAGGATCATGCGCAGCACGCCCATCGAGATGATCGCCGACGGGATGGAGGCCGAGACCGTCAAGCCGATCTTCAGGCCCAGATAGGCGTTGGCCGCGTTGAAGACGATCGAGAGGATGAAGCCCAGCAGCACCGCTTGGATCGTGAACTCGGGGACCTTGGCGTTGTCTGCGACGTAGACGTTGAGCGAGTCAGAGGCGTTCTTGTCGCGTGCGGCGGGGGCGGTGGCGCTGGTCATGCGGTCATCTCCGTGAGGGCGGACTGGCTCGGCTGGTCCTTGAACGGGAGCACGGGGCAGCGGGCCCAATGCTTCGGCTTGGCCTCGTCGAGCTGCGGCACGTCGGTCTTGCAGGACGGCTGCGCGTAGCGGCAGCGCGGGTGAAAGTGGCAGCCCGACGGCGGCTTGAGCGGGCTCGGCACGTCGCCGGTGAGGATAAGCCTCCGACGGCGCTTCTCGATCGCGGGGTCTGGTACCGGTACGGCCGAGAGAAGCGCCTCGGTATAGGGGTGTTGAGGGTCGTTGAAAAGCGTTTCGGCGTCGGCCAATTCCACGACTTTTCCAAGGTACATGACGGCTATTCTGTCGCAAAGGTGCCGGACAACGGAGAAGTCGTGGGATATGAAGATATAGGTCAGTCCCAGTTCCTTTTGAAGGTCTTTGAGCAGATTGAGTATTTGTGCCTGAATGGACACGTCTAGCGCGGAGACCGGTTCATCTGCCACGATGGCCTTGGGTTCCAAGGCGAGAGCGCGCGCGATGCCCACGCGCTGGCGTTGTCCCCCCGAGAACTCGTGGGGATAGCGCTTCAGGTGGGCCTTCGCGATGCCGCACTGCTCGAGGAGCCGGTGCAGCCTCTGCGCGCGCTGCGCCGGGTCCTTGTGCAGGCCGTGGATCTCCCAGGGCTCGCTGATGATGCGCTCCACGGTCATGCGCGGGTTGAGGCTGGAGAACGGGTCCTGGAAGATGACCTGCAGGTCGCGCCGCGCGGCGCGCAGCTCCGCGCGCGGCAGGGCGTTCAAGTCCCGCCCCTCGAAGAGCACTTGGCCTGCCGTGGGAGCCTCGAGCGCCAAGATCAGCTTGCCGAGCGTGGTCTTGCCGCACCCTGATTCTCCGACTATCGCGAAACTTTCCTGGGGCATCACGTCCAGGCTGACTCCATCGACGGCTCTGACGATGGTGTCCTTGCCGAAGACGCCCTTGCGGGCATGGAAGTGCTTCTTGAGGTCGATAAGGCTTAAGATGGGACGGCTCGCCGCGCTGGTCATTTCGCGTGAGCCTCCGAGCGCGGCGAAACCTCATAACGATGGCTAGAGGCCGTTGCCTCTTTCTCTTGGTGCCAGCAGTTGGACAGCCTGCCGTTCTGAAGTTGGAAGAGCGGAGGGTCCTGTGTTTCGCACCTTTCCATCCGCACCGGGCATCTGGGCGTGAAAGGACATCCCTTGAATTCTTTAGTCAACTCCGGCGGCTGACCCGCGACGGCTTCCAAACGGTCTTTTTTCGTGTAGATCGACGGCACCGATTGCAGCAGCCCGCGCGTGTACGGGTGCTTGGGGTCCTTGAACAGGGAGCCGACGTCGGACCACTCCACCTGCCGGCCCGCGTACATGACGGCGACGTCGTCGGCCATCTCCGCCACAACGCCGATATTGTGGGTGATCAGGATGATCGCCATTTTCAGCTCGCGCTGCAGCTCCTTCATCAGCTCGAGGATCTGCGCCTGGATCGTCACGTCGAGAGCCGTGGTCGGCTCATCGGCGATCAGCACGTCGGGCTCGCAGGCGAGCGCGATGGCGATCATGGCGCGCTGGCGCATGCCGCCCGAGAACTGATGCGGGAAGTCGTCGACGCGCTCCTCGGCGTGCGGGATGCCCACCTTCTTGAGCAGCGTGACGGCCTTGGCCCAGGCCTGCTCGCGGCCGGCCTTCTGGTGGAGCATCACCGACTCGGCGATCTGCTCGCCCACCGTCAAGACGGGATTGAGCGAGGTCATCGGCTCCTGGAAGATCATGGCGATGCGGTTGCCGCGAAGGCTGCGCAACTCTGCCGAAGGCAGAGTTGCAAGATCCTTGCCACGGTAGCGGATCTCGCCGGCAATGATCTTGGCGTTTTCGGGCAGCAGTCTCAGGATGGACAGGGCGTGAACGCTTTTCCCGGAGCCGGATTCGCCGACGACAGCGAGGGTCTTTCCGGCGTGGAGGTCGTAGGAGATGCCGTCGACGGCGCGGACGACGGAGGACTCGGTGTAGAAGTAGGTACGGAGCCCGCGGATGGAGAGGATCGGATCCACTAATCAGGTTTCGCGGAATCGCGTTGCGATTCCGCGAGACTCATATAGCCGTCGTTACGAGAGATTCCGTAGAAACGACGCCGGGGATGGCGCGGATGTCGCGCACGACGACGTTGGACATGGTGTTGA
>CAZZGQ010000056.1:0-14500 GCA_964653765.1 uncultured Elusimicrobia bacterium
AGTCCACGGTGCCTGGGCTTCACTTCATCGGAGCGCCGGCCACGTACTCGTACGGAGCCTTGATGCATTTCGTGGCGGGGACCCCCTTCACGGCGCGACACCTCGCCGGCTACGTCGCCAAGGGCGCCCGGGTCTTGGCGGAAAGCTCCGCGAGCAGCCTTCGTCCCGCGACCGACTGGACTTAGTGCTGACCGAACCGACGATAGCAGGCTAAATTCCGCTTCTGCTATAATGGCTCACCGCTTTGTGGAAGGGTGCGTGAGCGGTTGAAACGGATAGTCTCGAAATCCTCTTCCCGCCCCTCGAGGAAATCCCGTCTCTCGGATTCTCGTCGAGAACAGTGAAGCCCCGTTTGACCGCGTAGTGCGGTTTGGAGTCCGGACCACTACGTAAACACTACGCCGGTTTTGTTTGTCCCAGGATCAGGGAGTCGAACTGCGTCGCCGGCTTGGGCAGCTTCGGCTTGATGGCGACGCTCATAGTTAGAAGCGGGCGGAAAGCGAGAACCGGTTGGTGATGCCGAGGCCGCCATACGGCACGAACGCGTAGTCGAACGTCATGGCCCTCGAGCCCAAGCCGACGCCCATGGAGAGTCCCGAGCCCCCCGTGACATCGTTCAACGTCTGGGAGTTGTAGCCGAAGCGGCCCGTCATCGCCCAACTGTCCCTGAGCGGGAACACGTACTCGCTGCCGACGGCGAAGTAGGCGCCGTTGTCCCGAGGTATTCCTACATCAGCGGAGGCCAGCCAGCGCTCGCTGGCATGGTATGCGCTGCCCGCCTTGAACGTCAGCGGCAGGTTGTCGGCCTCTTGGTGGAACTTGAGCGTGCCGCCTAGATTGGTCACCGTGAAGGCCAGGTTGAGCTTGCCGCCCAAGTACGCCGGGCTCAGCAGACCGGCGTCGAGAGCCGCCGTTTGAGCCGTGTCGACGATGTGCGAGCGGATGAGCTTGCCGGACACGCCCACGGAGTAACCGCCCAGCGCGTCGAACTTGCGCGCGTAGCCCACCGAGAACGCGATGTCGTACGGGGTGAAGGAACCCAGCGAGTTGAAGTTAGAGTCCGTCTGATTGATCGAGCCGGTATTGAGGTACTGCAGCCCCGCGCCCCAGGCTCCGTTTGTTTCCAGGCTCTGAGCATAAGCCAGGTAGTCGAAATAGCTCGAATCGAGGTAGCTGGCATGCATGAACGTGGCGGCATGCTTCTCCACGCGGGTCAGACCGGCCGGGTTCCAGTAGAGCGCGCTGGCGTCGTCGGCGACCGCGGAGTAGGCGCCGCCCAGGCCCATGGCCCGGCCCCCCACTCCGAGCTGCAGGAACGTGCCGGCCGTCGTGCCCTTGGCGGCGGTGCTGAAGCTGCCGGCCAAGGCGGTCCCGCCGAGGAGCACGAGCGCCAGGGCCGCCGTGAGCAGGTGTCTCATTTCTCGACCGCCACCTTAAAGGTCTTCTTGGTGCCGTTGCCCTGCGCCAGGACGAAGTAGACGCCGCTGGCCACGTTGGCGCCGCTTTGGTTCGTGCCGTCCCACGTCGCCTGGCCGCTGCCGTCGGAATTGAGGTCACGCACGAGAGCGCCCGTCAGCGTGTAGATGCGCAGCCGCGCGCCCGCCGGCAAGTTCTGGAACTTGAGGGGACGGCAGTCCGGCCGCAGCGGGTTGCAGGCGATCTGGACGGTGTCGACGGTATTCGAGGCCGTCGCCTGAACCCCTAGGCCCTGGGTCGTCGCCGAGCCGGACATGACCTGGTAGAGCGAGAAGTGCGTGGTCTTCGCGGAGACCGTGTGGCTGTTCTTGTCGACGGTCGAGTCGAACGTCTGCCACTGCTGCTTGACCGGGTCCCAGTAGTTGACGTGCAGGCTGTCCTCGTTGATGCCCAACTGCGCGACCATCGCGGGGTCGTACGGCAGAGTCAGCGTGACGGGCTTGGCGAATTGCGTGCCCTCCGGGTAGTACTGCACCGGCGCGTAGGCCGGGACCATGCCCTTGTCGGACATGTCCTTGGTCTTGGCGTTCTCCTCTTGAGAGCTCGCCGGCATGGCCGTCGCGACGACGATCTTGAGGTCGTCCGAGAGAGCGCCAGGGGGCACGTCGATGCCGGCGTTGTCGCCGCGCTGTACATGCCCGCCTTCGTCGCGATCGAGCACCTCGCGCGCGACATGGTCGTCGTGCCTATCAGGCGGCGTAACCAACGGCGCTTGGCCGGAAGGCAGCGAGACTTCCTTGATCCGATCGTCGTCGCGGTCGGCGATGAAGAGGTCGCCGGCCGAGTCCAAAGCCAGGCCGACGGGCTTGTGAAGCGTGATCTTGGAGACGTCCGCGGGCTTGCCGCGCTGGCCGAACGCGAGCGTCTGGTTGCCAAGCAGGTCGTACTTGAGGACCTGGTTGCTCTTGCGGTCGCTGACGAGAATGACGCCGCCATCCGGCGTGACCGCGATCCCGCCGGGCCGGCCGCCGATCGGAATGGTCAGCAAGAGCTGGCCGCTGGAAGAGTACTCGAGGGCGCGCCCTCCCCGCTCGTCCGCTACATAGATATGCCCGGCAACGTCGACGGCGATGCCGTACGGCCGCCCGAGCTTCTTGTCGGCCGCCTGTGCGGCCTCGCGGTCGTGCTCTCCAGCGGGCAGGTCCGCGGCAGGAGGCAGGCTGAACGCCTCCACCACGGTCCCAGAGGCGTTCAGGACCTGGACGCGGTTGTTGAGCGTGTCGGCGACGTAGATCTGACCGGACGCGTCGGCGGCGACTCCAGACGGCTTGTAGAACGTGCCCGCCGCATGGCCGGATCTGCCGATGGTCTGCAGGAGCTGGCCGGTCGGCGACAGGACGACGATTCGGTCGTCGTTAGTGTCGGCCACGAATATCCGGCTCGCCGCGTCGACGAAGACGCTTCGCGGATGGTTCAGGACGAGCGTCGTGGAGCTGACCCGGTTGTCGCCGCCGTCGCTCCCCGGCTGCCCATACGACGCCAAGGGCGTCCCGGTCGACGAGAAGACGGCGATCCGGCTGCCGTTCGTGTCTGCGACGTAGATCGAGCCGTCCGGACCGACCGCCACGCCCTGCGGCATGTTGAAGACGTCGTCGCCGCCCAACAGGAGCAGCTGGCCCGGATCGCCGATGAACACGTCAATCTTCACCTGAGCCGTGTTTCCGGAGAGGTCGACCGCAGTCAGGCGCAGAGTCTGCCAGCCCGTCAGCTTGCTTGCGTCCCACGCCCCGAGCGTCCCGGAGCTGACAGCGACCGTGCCCGAGCCGATCGAGACGAAGCCATTGCTAGCGCCCTGCCCGGGCGCGTACTCCAGCGTGTACGACTGGAAGTGCGCGTCCGACACGCTCCCGAGCACCGCGAACTTTCCCTTGAAGACCCGGGCGATCCCCGCCTGAGTGGAGTTCGGGGACAGCAGGGCGGCGGCCGGCGGGGTCGTATCGAGCTGGTAGGCGAAGGTCTTCACGGCCTCCGCGTTGCCGACCTGATCGATGCTGTAGAAGGCGAGGATATGCGCCCCGTCTGATCCCGAGAGAGTGAACGAGCCCGCCGACACGGCGAAGCTGTCGCCGTCGATGGCGTAGAGCGTCCGGTTGACCCCCGAGGCGACGCCGGCGCCCAGAGGGTCGAGCGCCGTAAACGAGAGCGGCGTCCGTGAGCTGATCAGCACTCCTCCCACAACCGAGACCGACGGCTGACCGACCGAGACGCTGGTTTGCGGCGTCGTGGCATCGGCCCGGACGACCAGGGAGTGAGTCGCCTCGACGTTGCCGACAGCATCGATGGCCCGATAGGCCAGAGTGTGCGCGCCCTCGGCCAGCGTCATCGCTCCCGACGAAGCCGCGAACGCCGAGCCGTCGATAGAAAGCTCGATCCGAGCCACCCCCGAGCCGGGCTGCCCGGTAGGCAGCGCCGGATCGGCGGCAGAGACCCTGATAGGCGTGCCAGTCGCCACGTAGACGGTGCCGTCCGAGGCGGCGTAGAACGGCGTCCCGAAGGCGACGGTCGAGGCGGGCGGCGCCGAGTCGACCAATACCGTCACCGCATGAGCCGCCTCGACGTTGCCCACGTTGTCCTGGGCCTGATAGGTCAGCGAGTGGGCGCCTCCGGCTAGGGCGAAGGGTCCCGCGTAGGCGGTGGCTTGGCCGCCTCCGTCACGCCAGGACACCTCGGCCAATCCCGATGCCGCCCCCCCGACGAGGGGATCGGTGGAGGTCAGCACGATCAGCGTATCCGAGGAGACGTAGACCGTCCCATTGAGTCCTGGCGCCTGGCGACCGCCCTGGAAGGAGAGCGTCGTCTGCGGCGGCGTGGCGTCGAGAGCGAGCGTCGCGCTCCTGGCAGCCTCGGCGTTGCCCACGTTGTCGGTGGAGAACCACGAGATGACGCGCGAGCCGTCCTGCCCGGACAGCGTGAAGCTCGACGCGTAGGCCGCGTAAGCGCCCGTGTCGAGCCGCACCGAGGTCGCGCCGACGCCCGACGCCACCTCCTGGGCGACCGGGTCCTGCGCCGCCAAGGCGATCGGCGTGGCGGGGCCGACGAAGAGGACGCCGCCGGCCGAGTACTGCGGCAGGCCGACCGCCAGCGCCGTGACGGGAGCCGTCGCGTCCACGTAGATCGTCTGGGTCTTGGCCGTCTCGGCGTTGCCGACGTTGTCCTGGCTGAAGAAGTTGATCCGTGCCGCGCCTTCGACCAGGCTGAAGGTCGAGGCGAAGGCCTGGAACGGCCCGGTGGAGACGGTCGGAGCCTGGCTGGAGATGTTCGAGAGCCGGTCGACGCTGTAGCGCGTGAAGGCGACGCCCGATGCGACGCCATTTCCAGCGGGATCGGTCGAGGAGAGACCATACGCGGCGCCGCCCGCCTCGTAAACGACGCCCCCCGCGCTGAAGAACGGCCGGCTCTCGCTTAGCGCCGTAAGCGGCGGCGTGGCGTCGGACTTGAGTGAGAGGCTCTTGGCGGCCTCGATGTTGCCCGCCGCATCGATCGAGCGGTAGAGGATTGTGTGGCCGCCCTCCGGCAGACGCAAAGCAGCCGCGTACGGCGAGAACGATCCGCCGTCGAGCGCGACCTCCGTGCGGCTCACTCCGGAGCCGGCGTCGGCGGCTGTGAATGAGACCGGGGTAGCCGGCGTCACGTAGACCGAGCCGTCGCCGGCCGTATACTGCGGGGAGCCCACATGGGCAATCGTGACCGGCGGCGTCGTGTCGAGCGTGATCGTGGTGACCTTCACGGCTTCGGCGTTGCCCACGTCATCGGTGGAGTAATAAGACAGCGCGTGAGGTCCGTCGACGGCCAGCGTCAGGGTGCCGCCGTAGACGGCGAACGTGCCGCCGTCGACCGAGAAGCGTGTGGCGCCGACCCCCGACGCCACCCCGTTGTTCACGGGGTCGATGGCCGACAGCGACAGAGCCGCACCGGCGCCGATGAACGTCCCGCTGACGGCCGGAGCGCTGCCGATCATCAGGCTGGTCACAGGAGGCGTGGCATCCACGAAAATCGTGGCGCTGCGCAGCAGCTCGAGATTACCGACGTTGTCCTGGCTCTGGAAGGACACGAGACGAGCGCCCTCCGTCAGGGAGAACGTGCTCGCATAGGCGATGAAAGGGCCGCTATCGAGCGAATAACGCGTCGACGCGACCCCGGACGCCACGCCCGACACAATGGGATCCTGAGCCGCTAGAGAGTATCGGAAACTCGCCGGAGCGTAGGTCTGCCCCGCGGCCACGAAGAACGCGCCGCTTGGCAAAACGCTCGTTGCGGGCGGCGCGCCATCCACCCTCAGCGCCAACGAGCGTGTTGCCTCGATATTGCCCGCCATATCTACGGAGCGGTAGGTGATTGTATGAGCTCCGGGAGGCAGAACGAATGTAGAGACGTAGACCGAGAAAGTCGTGGCATCTATGGAAAACTCCGTTCGGCCGACTCCCGACGCAACGCTGCCTGAGCTCGGGTCCACAGCCGTGAATACAATCGGGGCGGTCTGGCTCACGTAGAGCGCCCCATCGGCAGCGGTGAAAGACGAAGCTCCCACGCTCACTGCGGTGACGGGCGGCGTCTGATCGAGCTTGACCGTCGTCGATTGCAGACCTTCGGAGTTGCCTACGTTGTCCTGGCTGTAGTACTCGATGGTATAGGGACCGTCGGGTCCGCTGAGCGTGAAGCTGCTCGGAGACACGGAAAAGGCCCTGCCATCAATGCTGTAAAGCGTCGCCGCCACCCCTGAGGCCCGTCCATCAGATACTGGGTCTACTGCAGAGAGGGTAAAGACCGTTTGCGAAGAAACGTAGCCTTGACCGAGTGAGGATGATTGAGTCAACTGAGTCGCAGGCGGAGTTGTATCGACATCGACAAGATAAGACTGCGGCGTTTCCGTGTTTCCGACGGTATCGACGCTGAAGTATGAGATAGTATGCGGTCCCTCCGCTTGGATGGAAAACGGCCCTAGATATAGGCTGGCAGGCTGGGAGTCGATAGCTACGTAAGAGTGTCTGACCCCAACGCCAGCGCCGTCGCCGATCGCGAGCAAATCATCGACCGCGCTGAGCGCTATCCGTGTGTGGCTGCTGACGAAGACGTGCCCGCCAGAGGAAGATGAAGGCACCCCGACAAGGATCGACGTCCTTGGCGGACGAACGTCCAGCGAAATGGAATTGACGAACCCGCTATCTAGGTTTAGCGATCCAGCATGACCGCTACCGATGGCGGTCTGGCCCTCGCTCGAGACGAGATCCAGCGCACCCGCGGTGACATGCCCCCCGGATTCGTCCAGCTCCTGGCTATCAAGGATCGGTGCCGCCGAAGGCCTGCCGCATACCAATGCGGCAAGCGCGATAGCGAATGCCAGACGCAGCCAAGTCTCCCTAGTATGCCCTGACGTAGATTCTCCTGGGACGTTCGCCGCCGGGGAACGATATCAGGGGTGCTCTTGCGGGTCAATCTCGCGAGCGTCACGATGCGCTCGGCGCTGACAAATGCCCTTCTAGGGGCGATGGGCGCCGGCTTGGGCCCGGCGCAGGCTTTGATCCAGCAATGACCGGATCTGGCCGTTATCTGGATGATTGACCAGATAATTGCGGGCGGCTTCTGAGGCACACTGCCAATCCCGCATGACATAGCATGTTACTGTCAGATTGAGTTGCGCACGTTCATTGTAGGGATCTAGAGAAAGCGCCTTTCTTTCAACTCGGGCGGCCTCCGTGAACCGCCCGAGTTGATGTAGGGCTGCGCCGAGGTTCGCCAACGCAACGGGATCAGCTCTGAGACGCTCCGAAGCTTCGCCGAACGACGCTGACTGTTTGTAGGCACCGCTCTCAAACAACCAAGCTGCCGCTTCGCTCAACCACTGAGCGGGGTCATCGCTGGCATCGGCGGCTATCCATGACACAGCTTCCGCCTCGGCAAGCTGCCCTGATTGGACTAAGTACCGGGCCAAGAGGTCTTGTTGTCCGTCATTTAGGATCTGCTCTCTCTCAGCCCCCGGCTTTCGCATAGCAAGCACTTTGCTCCAATCAAGAGAGCGGACCGGCCCTTTGGCCCGCATCACAAGACCATCCCGAACTAGCGACAGGCTAGCGTGCTGCGGGATCAGCGTGGCATAGTAGGCCGCCCCAGGCCAACCGGCAATCAATTTTCCCTCAACCGCATTCCGAATCGCCAGCCGCTCATCTCCCCAAATCGAGTAGTACGCTTTGCCATAAATGGATGGCGTGACCCCGGCGTTTGCATCAACGAACCGAATATCTGGCCGACGGTGCTCGGCATCCAACATGTAGGCCAGACTCGTCTCGACTTCGTTGCTCTCATCCGCGATGACTAGCGAGCCGCGTGGAAGGCTGTCGAGGTACGATCTAGCGAGATCATGGCAATAGAAATCATTTCGGGGCTGCGGCCAGGTGGACGGCCGGTGTCCGGCCAGTCCTGCCAAGAAGAGACCTGCCGCTAGCCAAGGATAGGACAACGTGGCGAAAGCGATCAGAAGACTGATGATCAAGAAGGTCGCCGGGAGAAAACGCTCCATGATCATTCGCGTATCCAGGGTTACTGTCACCTTTGAAAGGACAAAAAAGGCGGGGCCCGATAGGATTGCAAAGGTCAAGAGACCGATAGCGAACTCAGGTTTCTTGCGGATTGACCATAGTCCAAGAAAAGCAACACCTAGCCACGGCCAGCCCACATGGTCCCACAAGAGCAGGAAAAAGAGTTTCAACGAGGCGACGGTTAGATCGACGCTCCAGGGCTGGTTGCCCTGAGCCAATTGCAACGAACCGTAACGTTTTCGAAGGACGACGAACCAGAATTGCGACCAAGTGCTCGGTTCCTCCCAGTTCAAGACGGGATGCGTTGCGGCTCGGATTGGCAAGTACGCATATAGCGTGAACGGAATGAGTGCTGCCACGACCAGCTTCAGGAGTTCCCTATTCGAGAGCTGGCGGCGTCGAAAGAGGACAAAGACCGTCCAAAGGAGTGTCGGTGCCGCCAGTATCGTGATCTGCTGATTGGTCAGCCCTAGGCCAAACAGGAACGCAGCAACCCTAAGCGATAAGATTGAGTTCGACTCCAGCGCCCAATAGATGGCTACGAGCATCCCGACCAAAATAACAAGATGAAGCCCGAAAACCTCCGCAGAAAGGGCAACCCTCTGGAGAGGACTGGGCAGAATGATGGCAAGTGCGGCAAGGAGACCCGCGACAGAAGCTACTGCCTTGCGCGCGCCACCAATCTTCTGAATAAAGGCGGCGAGTAGACCGGCTGATACCGCAAACCAGAATGCCGACAAGATATTCATCCGGTATGCAGGATTGCCCGGCATGATCGCGCACCACAGCTTACCGAGTAGTGCAAACAGCGGGTATCCAGGCGGATGCGGTATCCCTAATGTGGCGCCAGCGGTCGACAGCTCCGAGGAGTCAAGAGGTCCGATCGACGGATAGGCTCGGAAAACGAGGAAGGAAAAGCTGGCGGCCCCGACTAGGCTTGGAAAAAGGAATTCAGCTGTAAAATAGCCCTTTGAGGGGCTAACATCTGGCGATGTCTGGCCTGAGGAGTCTTGGATATCAGTTCCCCTCAAGTTCTTCCCGTTTCACCCAGAAAGAATATGGGTAATCGGCGAGAGCGTCAAGTTGATGGCGCAGTTCACTGGCCCCCTAATCCAACCGGCTGGTTTGCAGATCTGGCCTCAGCCGTGGCAAGACGGGCATTCAGCGTGCTCGCGAATGATTCGCAGTTGTCTCCTACTTACAGCACGTTGCTCCGGCGGTCATGCCGGATGGAGGCTGGTCCATGAAACAATACGGTATCGGCGTTCCCGAACAGCCCGGACCGATCCAACACTTGCTGGTCGGGTCCAAATTATAAGTGACAGGAACCCCGATGTTGTTGTTGGTATTCGGGGTTTGGCAATACGTACCTCCTCCCGGAAAAAAGTTTACGTACCCTTGGGAGTAGCCTGCCGCCGTCGCGGTCAGCCATCGAGTCCTCGTCGGTACGGCCGTGCCAATACGGGCAGCGTACTCACTCAAATCGCAGAGATGCCACCCAGAAGCACAGAGAGCAGCCCCTGCCCCTGGATTTGATACCAAAGCAAGCGGATTCGTCGTGCATCCCACCATCGATCCCGGAACAAAGACCTGTTCTTGAACGCTGCCATTCGCGCATGCAGGCGTTGCCGCCACGGTGTAAGAATAGCCGCCCACGAGAGTCGCCGCCTGGCCATCCGGATTCCTGACAAGGACATCAACAGTTCCGCCAGTGCTCGGGCCCGCAGGAGTGTTCACTTGTAGTTGAGTGGATCCAATGACCGTAACGGTTGGCGCGAATGTGCCACCGAAAGTCACCGTGGCATTTGTCCTAAAGTTTGTTCCAGTAATCGTCACGATGGTCCCACCGAGGTTTGACCCAGAGACAGGACTAATTGATGCAATTGATGGAGGAGGGAATACGACTGTCGCCCATGACAAATTCCCATTCCCATCGGTCGTCAGTACTTGCCCGGGTGATCCATCCGCGGGCGGCAGCTTATAAACGACGGCAGCCGTAGCATTGCTAGCCTGTATCACTGTCGCGTTCGGGCTAGCTGAGTTGTACAGCTTTAAGCTTCCCGTCACCGTTGACGCTTGCCCCGAGGTGATTCCGCCGGCTGCTACGTGGAGGCTCGTTTCCGGGTTTGGCGTTCCAATACCCACATTGCCACCGGGATTCAGGATTATTGGGAATGCGTCGGCTGTCCCTAGCGTCAGCGGGCCCGCACCCGGATCGACCGTATTGATATAACCGGCGCCATTCTCGAATGAGATCGTATTATTCGCGCCTAGCGTGCCGCTTACGGGTCCTAGGATGATTGAATGGCCGATTTTCATTCCACCCGAAGTGATTTGGATTGTTCCCGTCGCAATCGAGATGTTCGCTACGGTTAGTGTGCTCGCATTGACGGCGTTTGCCGTCATCGTCGATACGTTGACGCTCGCGGTGCCACCTGCGATTGAGCCAGCGACCTGAGCATACGCAGCGGTCGAAGATTGATCCGCGAAAGCGCTGTGGAAGGCGTAGCCAACACTAGTCATCCGCTGCCGAGGCAGGATCGTTCCGCCGACATTGACCTCGATGTATTTGTCTGACCCGTCAAAAACCGAGAGCGGGACTCCGCCGGAAGTCAGCGTTCCGAGAAGCACGTTAAATGTTCCAGACGAAACGTAAACGGAATTCGATCCAGCGTGAGCTTCTGAGAACAACAGCGTCCCAGCCGTCGCGGCATCGAAGATCGAAAACGTGATATCGCGATTCCCGGTCACGGGGATGCCAGAATCGCTAAGACGTCCTTGATAGTTGAGTATCTGAGGAACGCTCCATGCGGGAACTGCCGGCAGGAGGATGCCGGCCGCAACGACGAGGCTCTTCAGTTTTCCCATCCTGGTCTCCTCATAATAAGTGGCTCACCCTTCGCGGCTAACCATAGCCCGAGACCATGAAGACGTCAATCTCGCAGGCGTCACGATGCCGATCTCGGCATCGAAATAGAGAACGGCTCAGCTCTTGGAAGCCGCTTTTGCGGTCGCGTTAACCTGAGACCGGACTGTAAGGCCGTCCAAGTAGACCCAGCCAAGCCGCTTGCTGTTCTTGATCCGTCTTGCAAGCTGCGTCCCTAAAACACTGCGGAGACGATGGGCGAGAGATCGGATCGCGTCGGATTTTCCCAGGGAGAGCCGCTTGTGAAGGACCACCTTGCAGATTTCCTCGCCCCCGACAAAGTCCGGGCTTCGCTGGACGAGGAGGTAGAGTAAAGAAAACTGCTCGGGAGATAGACGCGTGATGACGCGCCCTGATTTTTGTACCGCGAGACTCTTCGGCAGTAGCGCCAGGTCGCCTCGCTTCAAGATTCCTGCATCCCAGTCCAGCCTTCGAAGCACGGCAGCGATCACCGCCACGAGTTCCTCTTGGCCAGCGCTCTTTAGGACGAAGTGATCAACCTTGCACTTCGAATATGCCCTCAGCTTCTCCTGCTCATCGAAGGTCAGCACGACGATGGGTATCGGAGCCAGATGCGGCCGCTCCCTGAGCGCGTCGCAGACCTCGAGAGCGGTCTGATCTCCCAGATGGAAATCGAGGACGATACAGTCCGGCCGGAACCTTTCGGCCAATGCGATCGCCCGTGAGCCGTCTGGCGCGCCGCGGACTCTGTAGCGCTCTTTCCTAAGCCAGAGGGTGGAAACTTCCCGCCATTCGTCAGTGTCGTCGACTACAAGAATCTTATGCCTATACATGCGTTCGAGGCGTTGCTCTAGGGTAGTGTCGTAAAGAGGGAAAAATGTTGTCAATAAATTTCAAATGGATCGGCTAGTCTAGCTGACGGCGCACGGATTGGAGAACTTGAAATGCCAGATTGGCACTTCAAGCTGGAGCAGCACTACGTCACCACTACGCCGCTTTCGTCTCTCGACGGGACTAACAGTCTTTAAGACGCGGATCGTCGGCCGCGGCATTCCATCCACCATGGCTGTAATGCGAAATTCCGCTTCTGCTATAATGGCTCACCGCTTTGTGGAAGGGTGCGTGAGCGGTTGAAACGGATAGTCTCGAAAACTATTAGGGGTTAACGCCCCTCGTGGGTTCGAATCCCACCCCTTCCGCCACTTTCCTCGTCCTTAAGGAGTCAGCCATGTCCTGGTGGAATCCGTTCAAGAAGGCCGACGCCGGCGCGACCGGCACCGCCGAAGGCCAGCCGCAAGAGAAGGGCGTTCCCGTCCCGGAGCTGCCGCCCGAGCTCGCCAATTCGCCCCAGGCGAAGGGCATGATGGCGATGTTCTACCGCAAGTGGAAGGACCCGGCCTTCATGAAGCAGCTGCGCGTCCTCGCCGCCCACATGCAGAAGGACGGCGTGAACATGAAGGACATGAAGGCCGTCCAGGCCTGGATCGAGGCGAACAAGGACAAGATCACCAAGGGCCAGCTCGAGGAGCTGCCGCAGGCCGGGGCGAAGGTGGAGACCTTCGTGAAGGCCGGACCGGACGTGGGGCGCAACGACCCTTGCCCCTGCGGCTCCGGCAAGAAGTACAAGAAGTGCTGCGCCGATAAGGAGTAGCCAAGTGAAGGTCGGCAAGTTCGACGTCGAGCTGGTCGCCGACGGGACCTTCAAGCTGGACGGCGGCGCGATGTACGGCACCGTGCCGAAGAACCTCTGGTGCCGCCACGAGCACCCGGACGAGGCCAACCGCATCCCGCTCTGCCTGGGCTCGCTGCTGATCACGACGCCGCGCGGCCGGCGCGTCCTCGTCGACACCGGCCTTTCGTCCAAGTACGAGAAGGACGCGAAGTTCAAGAAGATCTACGCCGTCGACCGCCAGACCACGCTCCGAGACGAGCTGCGAGCGCGCAACATCCTGCCGACGGACATCGACTTCGTCATCAACACCCACCTGCATTTCGATCACGCCGGCGGCGACACGGAATACAACGAAGAGGGCAAGCTCGCCCCCCAGTTCCCGAAAGCGCGCTACGTCATCCAGAAGGTGGAGTGGCACGACGCCACGCATCCTCACGAGCGCAACGCGGCCAGCTACCTGCAGGAGAACTTCGAGCCGCTGCAAAGCAGCGGCCTCTTGGAACTCGTCGAAGGCGACTACGAGATCGAGCCCGGCCTGAAAGTCCGCCGCACCGGCGGGCACACGCGCGGCCATCAGGTCGTGAGCATCGAATCCGAGGGGCAGATCGCCATGTACATGGGCGATCTCATCCCCACGCGCGCCCACGTGCCGCTGCCCTACATCATGGGCTACGACCTCTATCCCGTCGACACGCTGGAGGCCAAGCGCGGCCTGCTCAAGAAGGCGGCGGAGGAAGGCTGGACGCTGCTGTTCCAGCACGACGTGCAGCGCCGCCACGCGAAAGTCGTCGAGCACGAAGGCCGCTTCTTCGCGGCCGAAGCCTGAGCCGCCCGTGCGCTACTGTGTCCGGACACAGTAGCGCACGCTGACCAACTGGGTACTCTCGGTAGGCCGTATGACCCTGTTCAGATCTGCGCCGTCTCGCTATTCTGGCCGCATGAGGAAAACCGCCCTTTTCGCCGCTTCGCTCTTGCTGGCCGCCCAGGCCTTCGCCGCCGAGTTCACCGTCGTCGTGGACGCCGGCAGCACCGGGACGCGCGTCTACAAGATCAGCGAGCCAGGCTGCGGCGCCCCCCAGGTCGAGCCGCTGGGCACGGGAGGCCCGCTCGCCGCGAGCCAGGACGATATGCTCGCGCGCCTGCTGTCCTCGATCGAGCCGGTCCATCCCGAGATCGCCGACGCGGAGATCCGCGTGATCGGCACCGGCGGGTTCCGGCGGCTCGACGGCGGCTCGGCGCAAACGTGCGAGGCCTCCTGCCTGGCCAAGCGTCAGTCGGTGCTGGACGCCACGCGCGCGATCTTCCCGCAGGCCAAGCTGCACGTCGCCACCGGCGAGGAAGAAGGCCAGCTGAGCCGGCTCTCGGTGGCCGCGCTCACCGGCGACGCCGGCGCTGTGACGGTGGAGATCGGCGGCGCCACGGTGCAGGTCGCCAATCCTTCCGAGAGCCGGATGGCGGCGATCGACATCAAGTCGCTCATGCCCAAGGTCCCCGCGTGCACGGCCCGCCCGGCCGATTTCGCTTCTTGCCGCGCGCAGTTGAGCGGCGTGCTCTCTCAGGATGGCGACGCCGCGCGCCTGCTCGACACGCCGGCGAGCGGGGCCACGGTGGTGGGCGTCGGCGGCGTATTCGCCAACATGAGCCACCTGCTCGGCTCCCAGGACGTCACGTTGGAAGCCGTCGACGATCTGGGCCGCCGGGTCTGCCCCGCCGGCGAGGGCTTCGAGGCCAAGTACAAGGACCAGGCCTGCACGCAGCTGGCCCTGGCCTCGATCCTCGTCGAGCGCTTCCACGTCGCGCGCCTGGCGGACGTCAGCCTGGAGATCGGCGCGGCGTTCGCGCAAAACGACGACTTGGGGACATCCGGGCTCGCCGCGTCCTGCCCGCTGGCGCGGTAGGCTAGATCGCGGAGTTCTCGAGCTGCTTGAGCTG
>CAZZGQ010000057.1:0-14485 GCA_964653765.1 uncultured Elusimicrobia bacterium
GTCGATCAGCTGAACTCCTTCGCCTCGGAAGTGACCCGCGTGGCGCGCGAGGTCGGCACGGAAGGCAAGCTGGGCGGCCAGGCGAACGTCAAGGGCGTGGCCGGCACGTGGAAGGACCTCACGGACAACGTGAACTTCATGGCCTCCAACCTCACGTCGCAGGTGCGCGGCATCGCCACCGTCGTCACCGCGGTGGCCAACGGCGATTTGAAGCGCAAGCTCATGCTGGAGGTGAAGGGCGAGATCGCCGCGCTGGCCGACACGATCAACGGCATGATCGACACCCTGGCGACCTTCGCCGACCAAGTGACGACCGTGGCGCGCGAGGTCGGCGTGGAAGGCAAGCTGGGCGGCCAGGCCAAGGTGCCCGGCGCCTCCGGCACGTGGCGCGACCTGACCGACAACGTGAACCAGCTGGCCGCCAACCTGACCACCCAGGTGCGCGCCATCGCCGAGGTGGCCACCGCCGTGACGAAGGGCGACCTCACCCGGTCCATCGCCGTCGCGGCGCACGGCGAGGTGGCGGCTCTCAAGGACAACATCAACGAGATGATCCGCAACCTCAAGGACACGACGCAGAAGAACACGGAGCAGGACTGGCTCAAGACCAACCTGACCAAGTTCACGCGCATGCTGCAGGGGCAGCGCGACCTGCTCACGGTGGCGAACATGATCCTGTCGGAGCTTTCTCCTGTTGTAAACAGCCAACATGGAGTCTTTTACTTGATGGAGGAGGGCGAGACGCCCGGCCTGCGCCTGCTCGGCAGCTACGCGCACAAGCGGCGCGCCAACGTGCCCGACTGGTTCCGCGTCGGCGAGGGGCTCATCGGCCAGGTGGCGCACGATCAGAAGCGCATCCTCCTGTCGGACGTCCCGGGCGACTACATCCGCCTCTCCTCCGGCATCGGCGAGCGCAAGCCCGCCAACATCGTCATCCTGCCCGTGCTGTTCGAGGGCCAGGTCAAGGCCGTCATCGAGCTGGCCAGCTTCGAGCGCTTCAGCGCCATCCATCTGGCCTTCCTCGACCAGCTGACGGAGTCGATCGGCATCGTGCTCAACACGATCGCCGCGAACATGCGCACGGAGGACCTGCTCAAGCAGTCGCAGGAGCTGACGCAGGGCCTGCAGCGCCAGCAGATCGAGCTGCGCGACACCAACGACAAGCTGCAGGACAAGGCGCGCCTGCTGGAAGCGCAGAAGGAAGAGATCCAGCTCAAGAACCAGGAGGTCGAGCTCGCCAAGAACGCCCTGGAAGAGAAGGCCGAGCAGCTGGCGCTGACCTCCAAGTACAAGTCGCAGTTCCTCGCGAACATGTCGCACGAGCTGCGCACGCCGCTGAACTCGCTGCTGATCCTGGCCAAGATGCTCTACGAGAACCAGGAAGGCAACCTCACCGGCAAGCAGGTCGAGTTCGCCAAGACGGTCTATCAGTCCGGCTCCGACCTCTTGGCCCTCATCAACGAGATCCTGGACATGTCCAAGATCGAGTCCGGCATGATCACCATCGAGATCGGCGAGCTGGGCATCGCCGACATCTCGGACTTCGTCGAGCGCAGCTTCCGCCAGGTGGCGCACGACCGCGGCCTCGAGTTCAAGATCGAGGTCGGCGAGACGATCCCGAAGTCGGTGGCCACCGACAGCAAGCGCCTGCTGCAGGTGCTCAAGAACCTGCTGTCCAACGCGTTCAAGTTCACCGAAAAGGGCTCGGTCACGCTCAAGATCGCCCGCCCCGAGGCCGGGATAAAATTCGAGAACCCCGCCCTGGAGCACGCCGACGACATCATCGCCTACTCGGTGGTCGACACCGGCATCGGCATCGCCCACGACAAGCAGCGCGTCATCTTCGAGGCCTTCCAGCAGGCCGACATGACGACCAGCCGCAAGTACGGCGGCACGGGCCTGGGCCTGACCATCAGCCGCGAGATCGCCAAGCGCCTCGGCGGCGAGATCCAGGTGCACAGCACCCCCGGCCAGGGCTCGGTCTTCACGCTCCTCCTGCCGCGGCACTACGTCCCGACGGCCGCCAAGACGGAGGACGCCGAGGCCGCCAGAGTCGTCCTCGGCGTCTCCCCCAAGGCACGCCATCTCCCCGCCCCGGAGGAGGTCACCTGGCGGCCGGAAGTGCGCGACGACCGCGACGCCATCAAGCCCGGCGACCTCACCCTGCTCATCGTCGAGGACGACCCGGCCTTCGCCAACATCATGGTCGACGCGGCGCGCCAGAGCGGCTTCAAGGCCCTGGTCGCGCAGACCGGCGACGCGGCCCTGTCGCTGGCCTCCAAGAAGAAGCCCGACGCCATCACCCTCGACATCGGCCTGCCCGACATGGAAGGCTGGCGCGTGCTCGACCTGCTCAAGCACGACCCGCAGACGCGGCACATCCCCGTCGAGATCGTCTCCGGCGACGACGACCGCCAGCGCAGCCTGAAGGTCGGCGCCCGCGGCTGCATGCGCAAGCCGGTCACACGGGAGAACCTGCTCTCCGAGCTCGAACAGATCAAGGGCTTCATCGGCCGACGCCAACGCACGCTGCTGCTCGTCGAGGACGACGAGACCCAGCGCAAGGCGCTCACCGAGCTGCTCGCCACCGACGACGTGGAGACCCTGGCCGTCGGCTCCGGCGAGGAAGCGCTCAAGCTCCTGCGCGAGCGCCACGTCGACTGCCTGGTGCTCGACCTCGGCCTCGGCGCGCTGTCGGGCTTCGACCTGCTCGAGCAGCTCAAGAGCGACGAGGCGCTGCACTACCTGCCGGTCATCATCTATACCGGCAAGGACCTCAGCTCCAAGGACGAGACGCGCCTGCGCCGCCTCGCCAAGACGATCATCGTCAAGGACGCGCGCTCTCCCGAGCGGCTGCTGGATGAGACGACGCTCTACCTGCACCGCCAGGACGCCCGGATGTCCGAGCCGCAGCGGCGCATGCTCAACGACGGCCAGAAGCTCGATCCGCAGCTCGTCGGAAAGCGGGTGCTGGTCGTCGACGACGACGTGCGCAACATCTTCGCGCTGACGAGCGTCCTCGAGCGCCAGAAGATCGAGGTCTTCTACGCCGAGAACGGCAAGGACGGCATCGCCATGCTCGAGAAGACGCCCAACATCGACGTGGTCCTCATGGACGTCATGATGCCCGAGATGGACGGCTACGAGACGATGCGGGCCATCCGCCAGATCCCGAAGTTCCGCGACCTCCCCATCATCTCCCTGACCGCCAAGGCCATGAAGGGCGACCGCGAGAAGTGCCTGGAGGCCGGCGCCTCGGACTACGTCGCCAAGCCGGTCGAGCCGCTGCAACTCCTCTCGCTGGTCCGGGTGTGGGCCTATCGATGAGATCGCAAGCGGCCGTAGGCCGCGCGGAGGACCTGGAGGACCTGCGCCTGCTCCTCGAGCAGGTGTACGGCCTCACGGGCTACGACTTCCGCGACTACGCCGTGCCGCCCCTGCGCCGGCGGGTCCTCGACGTCGTGGACGGCGAGCGCCTCGCCTCCATCGCGGACCTGCGCGACCGCTCGCTGTCGGAGCCCCGCGTCCTCGAGCGCCTCATCGAGAGCCTGGCGGCGCGGCCGAGCGACTTCTTCCGCGATCCGGGCTTCTTCGTCTCGCTGCGGCAGGACGCCGTCCCGCTGCTGCGGACGTATCCCTCCGTCAAGGTCTGGCACATCGGCTGCGGCACGGGCGAGGAGAGCTATTCCCTGGCGATCGTGTTCAAGGAAGCCGGCCTCCTGGACCGCGCGCTGATCTACGCCACGGACCTCTCCGCCGCGGCTCTGCGCCAGTCGCGCGACGGCGCCTATCCCGTGGCGGCCCTCAGCGGGGCCGCCGATCGCTACCGCGAGGCCGGCGGCGCCGGCCGCCTCTCCGACCATTTTTCCACGCAGGGCCCCCTCGTGCAGTTCTCGAAGGACTTGAAGAGCCGGCTTGTCTTCATGGAGCACAGCCTCGCCACCGACGGCTCGTTGAACGAGTTTCATCTGGTGGTTTGCCGAGACCTCATCCCGCAGTTCAATCGGACCCTGCAGCAGCGGGTCTACGGCCTGATCGACGCCAGCCTCTGTCCCTTGGGCCTGGTGGCGCTGGGGCGCCAGCACACGGTGCGCTCCTCGCCGCTCGGCCTCAAGCTCCGGCCCCTGGGAGAGAGCGGCTGCCTCTACCGGCTCGCCCCATGAACGCGAAGATCAATATCCTCCTCGTCGACGACAAGCCCGCCAACCTGCTGGCGCTCCAGTCGCTGCTCCAGCATCCCGGCTACCACGTGATGACCGCCGATTCGGGAGAGGACGCCTTGCGCGCCTCCCTCAAGCACGAGTTCGCCCTGATCCTGCTCGACGTCCTGATGCCCGGCCTCGACGGTTACGCCACCGCCAAGCTCCTTCGAGAGCGCGAGCGCACCAAGTACACGCCCATCATCTTCATCACGGCGGCCAGCGCCGACGACCAGGAGGTGGTGAAAGGCTACCAGCTGGGCGCCGTCGACTACATCTTCAAGCCCATCGTCCCCGACATCCTGCGGGCCAAGGTCCAGGTCTTCGCCGAGCTGCATTACCGCGCAGAGAAGATCAAGACGCAGTCGCTCGAGCTCGAGCGCGCCCACAACAGCCTGCGCCAGCAGTTCGCCGAGCACGTCCAGGCCGAGAAGGCGCTGCGCGAGAGCGAGGAGAAATACCGTCTGCTCGTCACCGGCGCGCGCGAGGCCATCATCGTCTTCGACAAGAAGTCCAAGCAGCTCATCGAGGCCAACGACGCCGCCGCCTCCCTTTACGGCGCGACGCGGCGCGACCTGCTGGCCCTCAACGCCGACGAGCTCTTCGCCGACCCGAGCGACGACAACGCCGCCCCCGTCCTAGGCTCGCGCTCCAACCGCGAGCTCGCCGCCAGCCAACGCTCCCGGGAGGGCCGCGTCTTCCCCGCCGAGATCACCCACGGGACCTTCTCTCTCCGGGGCCGCGAGATGGTGATCGCCATCGTCCGCGACGTCACGGCCCGCCGCCTGGCCGAGGAATCCGGACGCCTCCTCGCGCGCGAGGCCATGCAGCGCGAGTTCGTGGCCACCGTCTCCCACGAGCTGCGCACGCCGATCGCCGCCATCAAGGGCTTCGCCGAGACGCTGCGGCTGGGCGGGCTCGACGACGCCAAGAACCGCGTCCGCTTCATCCGCATCATCGAGAAGCACGCCGAGAAGCTGGGCTGGCTCGTCGAGGACATCCTGACGCTCAACGCCATCGAATCGGGCAAGCTCAAGCCCACCCCCGAGGACATCCCGCTGCGCGACTTCGCCGAGCGCTTCGTGGAGAGCATCGCCCCCCTCGCCGACCGGCGCGACGTGTCCGTCTCGGTCGAGATCGACCCCGAGCTGCGCGCCAGCGCCGATCCCCACCACGCCAACCGCATCCTGCAGAACCTCGTCGACAACGCCATCAAGTACAACGTCCGCGGCGGCTCGGTCCGCGTCGAGGCGCGCGCCGAGGGCAGGCACGCGCGGATCTCCGTCGTCGACACGGGCATGGGCATCGCCCCCCACGACCTGCCGCTGATCTTCCAGCAGTTCCACCGCACGGAGACGGCCAAGGCCTCGGCCGTGGGTGGCAACGGCCTGGGCCTCTACATCATCAAGAGCATCGTCGAGTCCAACGGCGGCCAGATCTGGGTGGAGAGCGTGCTCGGCAAGGGCTCCACGTTCCACTTCACGCTCCCCATCGCGCTGGGCGGCCCGGCCGCTCCGCGCGCTCGCGCGGGGTTGGCACGGACGCAGCAATAAAGCTACAATAGCCCCGTTGCCGGGGTAGCTCAGCGGTAGAGCAGCTGTTTCGTAAACAGCAGGTCGTGGGTTCGAGCCCCATCCCCGGCTGATTTTTTTCGGGAATCAGTCCCTGCGCCCCGGGCGGACGGCCGCCCGGGGCTCCTTTTTGCCCCTGTGGGAGTAACTGTTTTTTGACGTGGATGTGGCCGGCGCGTCAACGCGAGCCGAAAAAGCACGTCGGGAACGGCATCTTTTCGAGGCCACTTTCGCGCGGTCGCAGACACTGACCCGCGCTGACGAAAAGGCGCTGGAATGCGCGCCGTCCCGGCTCATACTATGCGCATGGAGCAGAGAATCCACGTGCTGCTGATCGAGGACGATCCCGAAGCGCAGCTGCTGCTGAGCCTCACCCTCAACGAGGCCTGCGGCGCCGACGTGCAGTTCACGATGGAGTCGTTCCCCAACCTCAAGGCGGGGCTCGACGCCTTGTCGCGCGGCGTCTACGACATCCTCCTGCTCGACCTCATGCTCCCCGACAGCGGCGGCGTGGAGACGGTGATCCGGGCCAAGCAGGCCGCCCGGGACACGCCCATCGTCGTGCTGACGAGCCTCGAGGAGGGCGACCTGGGCCTCGAGGCCATCGCCTGCGGCGCCCAGGACTTCCTCGTGAAGGGCTCCGACGCGCGCCAGCTGCGCCGCGCGCTCAGCTACGCGCTGCAGCGCAGCCTCACGCGCCGCGTGGAGCAGGTGGAAGCCGAGATCGCCGAGCGCCGGCGCATCGAGGCGTTCAAGGACCAAGTCCTCAGCACCGTCTCGCACGAGCTGCGCTCGCCCCTGACCATCACCAAGGCGGCGATCGCCAACCTGGCCGACGACATCGCGGGGCCGATCAACCCGGATCAACGCCAGCTCGTGCGCGTCGCCGGCCGTAACCTCGAGCGGCTGACGCGCATCATCAACAACTTCCTCGACCTCTCTCGCCTCGAGTCCGGGAAGGCCAAGATCCAGCCCGCGCGCTTCGCCCCGGGCCCGTTGATGGAAGAGACGCTGCACGGCCTGCGCTTGGCCGATCGCGACGGACGCCTGCGCTGGGAGCTGGCGCTGCCCTCGCCGCTGCCGGACGTCCACGCCGACCCGGACCTCTTCCTCCAGGTGCTCCAGAACCTCCTCGACAACGCGGGCCGCTTCGCCCGCTCGAGGGTGCGCCTGGAAGCCGCCGTGCAGAACGACCGCCTCGTCATCGGCGTCGCCGACGATGGTCCGGGCGTGCCTCCCGAGCTCGCCCCCAAGCTCTTCGGGCGCTTCGTGCAGCTCGACCGCCATGCCGGCGGCGGCTACAAGGGCACCGGGCTGGGCTTGGCCATCTGCCGCGAGATCGCCTCCGCTTGCGGCGGCAGCGTCTGGCTCGAGCCAGGCGGTCCGGGCGCCTGCTTTAGATTCGCCGTCCCGCTCGCCGCGGGACGGCCCGCCGAGACGGAGAACAGCCATGGAGAAGCTCAGGGCCTTGATCGTTGACGACGAGCAGGAGCTGGCGCAGATGCTCTCGCTGCGGCTGCGGGCGGCGGGAGTGGAGACGCGCATCGCCCACGACGGGCGGCGCGCCCTGGAGGTGGCGCGAGCCTGGAGCCCCGACGTCGTCCTCACCGACGTGGCGATGCCGGAGCTGGACGGCTGGCAGCTGTGCGTCGCGCTGCGCGCCGAGCCGGCGCTGCGCGGGGCCACCATCCTCGCGATGACCGCCTGGGCGACGGCCGACGTGGAGCGGCGCGCCCGCGAGGCGGGCGCCGATGGGCTTCTCCTCAAGCCCTTCGACGAGCGCCGCCTGGCGGACGTGCTGCGCCGGGCGGTCAGGGCCGCGCCGGGCTTCCTGCGCGCCTGACCCGCCCGGACAGGCGCTGACAGGCCCTCGCGGCCCACCCCGATCTCGTCCTCCTCGAGGCGGTCCATCCCAGCGAAGCGCCCTGGCTGGTCGGCTGGCTGCGCGCTCAGCCGGGCCTTGGGGCCACGCCGGCCCTGATCGTCGTCCCGCCAGGCGGGCGCTGAAGCCGCCGGCGCCTGAGGTCGGCTTCGCGATCAAGCCGCTGCACAAGGCCGCTCTCCTCGCCCTCGTCGACGAGCTGCTGCGCAAACCCGCCCCCCAGGGCCCGCCACGAAAAAGTCCTAAAGTTGTTGCACGATCGTCATAGCGCGCGGGCGGTCCTCGCGCTATCCTGTCCCGTTATGCCGCCGTCATGACTTCGTCGCGCCGCCGAGACCGTAAAATTGCCAATTGCGGGCCGACCGGCGCTCTCGTAGACTCTTCGCGAGGCCACAGTGAGACAGGCAGAGACCCAGAAGACGGTGCGCATCCTGGTCGCCGACGATCATCCGCTCATCCGTGAAGGCCTCAAGGCGGCGTTCACGGGGCACCCGCGCTTGAGGCTCGTCGGCGAGTCGGACAACGGCGAGGAAGCGCTCGCCCTGGCCCATAGGCTGAAGCCGGACGCGGTGCTGGTCGACATCCAGATGCCCAAGCTCGGGGGACTCGAGCTCACGCGGCGCTTGCGCGAGGAGCTGCCGGACGTGAAGGTGCTCATCGTCTCGATGCACCGCGACAGCGAGCGCGTCGTCGAGGCCCTCCGGCTGGGCGCCCGGGCCTACGTCTCGAAGGCCTCGGCGTCCCGCGAGATCGTCATGGCCGTCGAGGCCGTCATGGCCGGGGCCGTCTACCTGTCGCCGGGGGCCGGCGAGCCGCCGGCGGCCGCGAGCGCTCCCGCTCTTTCCCGCCGCGAACGCGAGGTCCTGGCGCTGGTCGCCGAGGGCCTCGCCAGCAAGCAGATCGCCCAGAGGCTCGGCATCACGGCGCGCACCGTCGAGGCGCACCGCGAGAACCTGCGCGAGAAGCTCCAGCTGCGCAGCGTCGCCGAGCTCACCCGCTACGCGCTGGCCCACGGCCTGGTGGAGCCCAAGCCGAGGAGCTGACGTGAAGCGCGCGACCGGCTGCTGGGTCTATCAGCTCGAGAACCTCACGCGCGGCGAGCTTTACATCTTCGCCGCCCCCCGGCCGGTCGCCGCGGTCTCGCGGGCTCGCGGCGCGCGCGAAGTATCGCATTGGAAGGCCCGAGACGTCCTGGAGCTCCGGAGCCTGGGCGCCGTGCCCAGGGGCTACATCCCCCGCTTGATGGATCTCTACGCCGCGCAGCTGCGCCGCAGCGGCCTGCGGGTGATCCTGGGCCGCGCCCCGGCGCTCACTCGAGGCCGAGGTAAGCTTTCTTGACCGCGGCGTCCTCGAGCAGCGCCTGCGCGGCCGCCTCACGCACGACGCGGCCCGTCTCGAGGACGTAGGCGCGCGAGGCGGCCTGCAGCGCCCGGCGGGCGTTCTGCTCGACGAGGAAGACCGTCATGCCGTCGCGGCTGATGCGCTCGATCGTCTCGAAGATGCGGTCGACGACGACCGGCGCCAAGCCCATGGAGGGCTCGTCGAGCATCAGCAGCCGGGGCCGGCCCATCAAGGCGCGGCCCATCGCCAGCATCTGCTGCTCCCCGCCGGAGAGCGTTCCCCCGAGCTGCGAGCGCCGCTTGCCCAGCACCGGGAAGAGCTCGAAGACGCGGTCGTACTCCGCGCGCAGGTCGGGCTCCTTGCGGACGTAGGCGCCCATCTCGAGGTTCTCCTGCACGGTCAGCCGCGGGAAGATGCGGCGGCCTTCGGGCACGAGCGAGAGCCCAAGCCGCATGATCTCGTGCGGCTTCAAGCCGGCCAGCGGCCGTCCGGAGAAGGACACCGCGCCTTTCTCAAGCGGGAGCTGACCCGCGATCGAGCGCATCAGCGTCGTCTTGCCCGCGCCGTTGTTGCCGATCAGCGCCACGATCTCGCCCGGCATGACGCGGAGGCTGACGCCCTTGAGCGCCCTGATGCAGCGCCCGTAGACGCATTCCAGGTCCCGCGCTTCCAGGAGCGGCTCGCTCACTCCCCCCCCTTCCCCAAGTACGCCTCGACGACGCGCGGATCCTTGACCACCTCGGCGGGCTTGCCGTCGGCGATCTTCACGCCGTAGTCGAAGACGACGACGCGGTCGGAGATGTCCATCACCACGCGCATCTGGTGCTCTATGAGCAATACCGTGATCCCGCGCGAGCGCACCGCGCGGATCAGTTCGACGAGCCCAGCGCTCTCAGCGGGATTCATGCCGGCCGTCGGCTCGTCGAGTATCAAGAGCTTGGGCTCGGTAGCGAGCGCCCGCGCGATCTCCAATCTCCGTTGGTTTCCGTACGAGAGGTTTTTCGCAAGTTCGTTCGCCGTCTCCTTCAACCCCACGAACTCCAACTGCGCGCGCGCCGCCGCCTGGATCTGCGCCTCCTCGCGGCGGAACGAAGGCAGCCGCAGCAGCGCTCCGGCCAGTCCCTCGCGCGAGCGGCAATGCCGGCCCACCATGACGTTCTCGAGGGCGGTCATGTTGGAGAAGAGCCTGATGTTCTGGAACGTGCGGGCCACGCCCAGCGCCGTCACCTCGTGGCTCGGCAGGCCCAGGATCGGGCGCCCGTCGAAGGAGACGCTCCCGCGCGTGCCCGGGTAGACGCCGGTCAGCACGTTGAAGAACGTCGTCTTGCCGGCGCCGTTGGGGCCGATCACGCTGACGATCTCTCCGCGCTGCACGCTCAAGCTGACGTTGTCGATGGCCTTGAGGCCGCCGAAGTGCTGGGCGAGGTCGACGACCTCCAGCAGTTTCCTTCCCATATCCTTAGGAGGGAAACTATTCCCTTCGGTCACAGTCATCACAGGCCTTCCTCGAGCTCCGCGCGGCGGCGGCGCGAGGGCAGCAGGCCTTCCGGACGGAACAGCGTGGCCAAGACCAGGATGAGGCCGAAGAAGAGGTAGCGGTAGTTGATCAGCGCCGGCGAGAGCGCCGCCTGCATCGCGAGCGGAGCGCCGGCGAGGATCGCCGCGCCCAAAAGCACGCCCATCACCGAGCCCATGCCTCCGAGCACGACGATGGAGACGACCAGGATCGACTCCCAGAAGATGAACGACTCCGGCGTGACGAAGCCTTCCCAATAGGCGAAGAGCGCCCCGGCCACGCCGGCGAAGGCGCCGCTGAGCGTAAAGGCGAGCAGCTTCAGCCGCGCCACGGGAAGGCCCGTCAGCCGCGCCGCCGTCTCGTCCTCGCGGATGGCCACCCAGGCCCGGCCCAGGCGCGAGCGTTCCAGGCGCTCCGAGACGATCACCGCCAGCACGATGGCCGCGAGGATCAGGAAATAAAAGGGCCGGTTGCCCACGAGCGTAGAGCCGAGCAAGCGGGCCGGCGGCACCTGCAGCCCCTTGGGGCCGTTGGTCCACGCGTCGAGGTTGTTGAAGGTCAGGCGCGCGATCTCGCCGAAGCCCAGCGTCACCACCGCCAGATAATCCCCGCGCAGGCGCAGGATGGTCACGCCCACCAGCGCGCGCACGGCCAAGGCGGCGACGGCGGCCAGCAGCACGGCGGCCGGGAACGGCCAGCCGTGCGCGGCGGCGATGGCGGCGGTGTAGGCGCCGATCGCGTAGAAGGCGATGTAGCCCAGGTCGAAGAGGCCGACGTAGCCCAAGGTCACGTTGAGGCCCAGGCCGAGCAGCATCGAAAGGCCGGTGATGCCCGCCGCCCGCACCACGAACGGCGCGCCGAGCCGCTCCGAGACGGCGGGCAGCAGCAGCGCCGCCGCCACCAGCGCCGCCCTGAACCACGGCCTGGAGTCGAGCCTCACACCTTCTCCGCGATCTTCTCGCCCAGGATGCCCGAGGGCCGCACGAGCAGCACGAGGATGAGCACGCCGAAGGCGATCACGTCGCGCCATTGCGCGCCGTTGGGCATGTAGCCCTCCGCCAGCACCTCGAGAAAGCCCACGATGAAGCCGCCCAGGACGGCGCCGCGGATGTTGCCGATGCCGCCCAGCACCGCGGCGGTGAAGGCCTTCACGCCCGGCAGGAAGCCCAGGTTGTACTTGATCGAGCCGTAGTTCATCCCGTAGAGGACGCCCGCGGCGCCGCCGAGCGCGCCGCCGACCAGGAAGGTCAGGGCGATGACCCTGTCGGAGTCGATGCCCATGAGCCCGGCCGTCTCGATGTCGTCGGAGCAGGCGCGCATGGCCTTGCCCAGCCGCGTCTTCTCGACGAAGAGGTGCAGCAGCGTCATGAGCCCGAGCGCGCTGAGCAGGATGATCAGCTGCAGCGAGCTGATCGAGGCGGCGCCGAGATCGAACCGCCGCAGGCCGACGATGTCCGGAAAGCTCAGCGACTGCGTGCTGACCCAGAGGAAGACCACGTTCTGCAGCGCGATCGACACGCCGATCGCCGAGATGAGCGGCGCCAGCCGCGAGGCTTTGCGCAGCGGCCGGTAGGCGGCGCGCTCGATCAGCACGTTCAAGAGCCCGACGGCGAGCATGCTCGCGGCGAACACGGCGAGCAGGGCCCAGGCTCCCGTGATCCCGAGCCCCCGCGCCACGGCCCAGGCGACGAAGGCGCCCATCATCAAGATCTCGGAATGGGCGAAGTTGATGAGGGTGAGGATGCCGTAGACGAGCGTATAACCCAGGGCGATCAGCGCGTATATCGCGCCGAGTGTGAGAGCGTTGACGATCTGCTGGGCTAACATCCTCGGGCTGCGGCCGCTGAAGCGGCCGCTATTTCACCGCCGGGAAGGTCCTGGTCTTGGCGTCGGCCCGCGTCATCGTGATCTTCTTGTTGAGCGTGTCGCCCTTCTCGTCGAAGACCGTCGTGCCCACGATGCCTTCGTGCTTGGTCTGGTGCAGCGCCTCGATGACCTTGGCGCGGTCCGGGCCGACTTTCGCGAGGGCGTCGAAGAGGATCTGCGCGGCCTCGAAGCCGTAGATGTCGTAGGGCTTGAGGTCCTCGCCCGAGCCCGTCCAGCGCTTCTTGTAGTCCTCGATGAACCGCTTGGCCGAGGGCATGAGCTCCACGGGCGTGCCCACCATCGTCAGGTAGGCCCCGTCGGCGGCGTCGCCGGCCACGTCGTAGAGGGCCCCGGTGCGCGTGCCGTCGCCCGAGACGAAGAGCTCCTTCATGCCGAGCTCCTTCATCTGCTTGAGGGTGAGGCCGGCCTCCGTGTAGAGGCCGCCGAAATAGATCGCGTCGGGATGCAGAGAGTCGATGCGCGTGAGCAGGGCCTTGAAGTCCTTGTCGCCCACCGAGATGCCGTCCTCGCTGACGATCTTGCCGCCGAGCGCGACGAACTTCTTCTTGAACTCCTCGGCCAAGCCCTGGCCGTAGGGCGTCTTGTCCTGGATGATGGAGAAGCGCTTCTTATGGAGGACGTTGTAGACGTAGTCGGCGGCGAAGGGCGCCTGCACGTCGTCGGTCGGCACGACGCGGAAGATCATCTTGGCTCCGGACCAATCCGGCGACAGCTGCTGCCGGGTGACCTCGGGATTGGTCGCGGCCGGCGTGATGAAGGGCAGGCCGCCGCGGGCGTAGACCTTGGCCGCCGGGATCGCGCAGCCCGAGTTGTAATGGCCGATGACGGCCACGATGCGCGGGTCCGAGATGATCAGATTGGCGACGTTGACCGCTTCCTTGGGGTCGGCGCGGTCGTCGAAAGGCACGGCCTCGAGCTTGAACGGCAGGCGCTTGGAGGCGTTCTCCTGCTCGACGGCCAGCTCGACGGCGCGGCGCAGGCCCTGCCCCTCGGTGCCCATGTCGCCGGTGAGCGGCACGGCGACGGCGATCTTGACGGTGTTTTCCTTGGGGCCGCAGGCCGCGGCCGCGGCCAAGAGGAGCGCCGGCAGCGCCCAGCGCTTGATGAAAGAGGCCATGTCGAACCTTCCTGTCGAAAGATGAGCGGCGTCGAGCGCTCAATACTAGACAAAAACACGGACGCAAGGCAACGGCGGTGACGGCCGATTGAAAGGCTAGTCTTTTCCTTGATATAATCGCCTTTCAATGATCAGAGCCCTTCTGTCGCGGTGGAGCACCCCCGTATTCGAAAAGCCCAAGGATTGGGCGGAAAACCTCAGGCCCCTGCCGGAAGCGCCCCGGCCGGCCGCCGCTCCGGCCGAGGTGGAGCAGGCCGTGCGCCGCGCCCAGGACGCCCTCTTGCGCATGCAAAACCGCGAGGACGGCTATTGGTGCGGCCCCCTTAAGGGCGACACCACGACCACCTCCGACACGATCATGCTGCTGCACTTCCTGGGCCGCGGCACCTCGATCAAGATCCGCAAGTACGCCAACTTCCTCCTCGATCAGCAGCTGCCCGACGGCGGCTGGCCGATCTTCCGCAACGGCCCCTCCGAGATCTCGGCCACGGTGAAGGCGTATTGGGCGCTGAAGCTCGCCGGGCACGCCCCCAACGAGCCGCGGATGGCGGCGGCGCGCAAGAAGATCAAGGAGCTGGGCGGCATCCACAAGGTCAACAGCTACACCAAGTTCTACATGGCCATGTTCGGCCAGTACGACTGGCGCGGCGTGCCCACGATCCCGCCCGAGCTGATGCTCTTCCCCAACTGGTTCTACTTCAACATCTATGAGATGAGCGCCTGGACGCGCTCCATCGTCGTGCCGTTGTCGATCGTCTGGTCCTTCCAGCCGGCGATCCCCTGCCCGCCCCACGCCACGCTGGACGAGCTCTTCCCCGACTCCCGCCGCTACGTGACGATGGACGAGGCGGTGGGCCCGCATTCGTTCTTCTCCTGGACCAAGTTCTTCCTCTTCTGGGACCGCGGCCTCAAGGCCATCGAGGGCAAGGGCGGCCACTGGATCCGCGTCTGGGCGCTGCGCCTGGCCGAGGA
>CAZZGQ010000058.1:0-1419 GCA_964653765.1 uncultured Elusimicrobia bacterium
GCCGCCTGATGATGGCGCTCGACATCGAGCGGGCCGCGCGCGACCTGCGCGGCGCGGTGAAGCACCTGCTCGCCTCCGGCGCCGCCGGCGGCAAGGTAGGCGTGATCGGCTTCTGCATGGGCGGCCAGCTGGCCCTCTATGCCGCCTCCAAGTTCCCGGAGATCGGAGCCTGCGTCGACTTCTACGGCATCCATCCCAAGGTCTCCCCGGACTACAAGGCGATCCGCTGCCCCGTCACGGGCGTCTTCGCCGAGAAGGACGCCTCTGTCAATCCGCAGGTGGTGAAGAAGCTCGAGAGCGAGCTCAAGGCGGCGGGCGTCAAGACGGACTTCACGATCTACCCGGGCGTCGACCACGCCTTCTTCAACGATACACGCCCCGAGGTCTACGACGCGAAGACCGCCAAGCAGGCTTGGCAGAAGACGCTGGACGCGCTGCGGGCCTCGCTCAAGTAGCTTGAGCACCGCCCCCTACCGCCCCGCGCTCGCCGCGATCCACGACGCGGGCTTCAGCGACGAGACGACGGCGGCCGCGCCCCCGCTGCTGCGCCTGCTGCGCTCGCGCGGCGTCCGGCGGGGCCGCGTCGTCGACCTGGGCTGCGGGCCGGGCCACTGGCTGGCCGCGCTCTCCCGCGCGGGCTACGAGTCCTGGGGCATCGACGCCTCCGCCGCGATGATCCGCCTGGCGCGGCGGCGCGCTCCGCGCGCGGGCTTGATCCGCGCCGACCTGTCCCGCGCCGCCCTGCCGCGCTGCGCCGCGCTCACCGCGCTCGGCGAGCCGCTCAACTACCTGGCCGGCCCGCCCGAGGTCCGCCGCCTGCTCGCCCGCGCCCGCGCCGCGTTGGAGCCCGGCGGCCTCTTCATCTTCGACGTCCGCCTGCCGAACCCGCGGCTGCCGCGCGTCTCGACGGTCGCCCGCGTCGAAGAACGCTGGGCCGTCTTCGTCGAGAAGAGGCAGAACGCCGGCGGCACGCGGCTCGAGCGCCGCATCCTCTCGCTCACGCGGAAGGGCCGGACCTGGCGGCCCGACGAGGAGCTCCACGCCCTGCGGCTCTATCCGATGGCGACGCTGCGCTCGTGGCTGAAAATCGCGGGCTTCCGCGTCGAGACGCGGGGCGGCTACGATAGACCGCTCGGCCCCGCTCGCGCGGTCTTCATCGCCTCCCGCTGAACCGACCTACGGCCGCGTGCGATCTTCGAGCTCGGCGATGAGCTTCAGCGCCTCGGCCGCGGACTCGCCGCAGACCCAGCGCTGGGGCGTGAAGGCGCGGCAGACCGCGGGATAATCGGGCGTCCCCCAGAGGCGGCACAACCCGTCGTCCTTCAGGTTCACGCAGCGCTCTCCGGCCTTCTTGCCGCGCGGCATGCCGGGCAGCGGGCTCGAGATCGATGGGGCGATGCAGCAGGCGCCGCAGCCGGG
>CAZZGQ010000058.1:1519-3682 GCA_964653765.1 uncultured Elusimicrobia bacterium
TTGCGCGTCTCGGCGGCGATCTCGAGCGCGAACCGCATGCGGTTGTCGCGGCTGCCGCCGTAATCGTCGGTCCGCTTGTTCGACAACGGGGACAGGAACTCGTGCGCGAGATAGCCGTGGGCGAAATGCAGCTCGAGGACCTCGAAGCCGGCGTCGGCGGCCAGACGGGCGGCGCGGCTCCAATACGAGACGGTCGCCGTGATGTCGTCGCGCGTCATCTCGCGCGGCATCGGGTAGCCTTCGTCGAAGAGGAGCGCCGACGGGGCCAAGGGTGTCCAGCCGCCTCTGTCCTGCGGGACGGCGCGCCTGCCTTCCCAGGGCCGCGTCGTCGATGCCTTGCGGCCGGCGTGCGCGATCTGGATCCCGGCGACGGCTCCCTGCGCTTTGATGAAGTCGACGATCGGCCGAAAGGCCTGCGCATGCTTGGTCGACCACAGCCCGGAGTCTCCGGGCGAGATGCGGCCCTCCGGGCAGACACCCGTGGCCTCGACGATGACCAAGCCGGCTCCGCCCACGGCGCGGCTGCCCAGGTGCACGAGGTGCCAAGGCGTGGGCATCCCGTCCTCGCTCGAATACTGGCACATCGGCGAGACGAAGATGCGGTTGCGGAATTGGACCTCGCGCAGCGTCAGCGGCGTGAACAGGGCGCTCATCGCGTCATTCTACGATTTAATACCGTTTCATGGAGGCGACGGCGCCGCCACGACCGTTCGGCTACACTGTGCCCATGGGACGGCTGGGACCGCGCCCTGGACGAGCCGCGCGCCGTCCTCCTGGCCGTGCTCGACGCCGAGCGCACCAGCGTGCGCGCCTACGCCGATCTGGCGACCCGGGCGGACGGCCGCGACGCCCTCACCCGCCGCCTCGCCGAGGACTTCCTCGGCGAAGCGGTCTCCGGCGAGCAGGAGCTGGAGCGCCTCTTGGGAGAGGACGCTCCATCGCTCGACGGCCGCTAGGGCTTGGCCGCGATCTGCGCCGAGACGATCTTGGCCTGCACCACGTCGTTGAGCGCCTTCTTGTAGCCCTGGAAGCCGTTGCGCAGGTCGTCCGCCGTGATCTTGTACGGCGCGTCCGGCGTCACGCCCAGGTTCTCGAGCACCTGGCCGATCGTGCGCACCGCCAGCGTCCACGTGTAGCTGAGCGTGTCGATGCCGAACTGGTTGGGCCACTGCAGCGACTTGACCGCGCCGCCCGCCCCGGCCGTCCGCGTGCCGAAGATCGTGGCGCGGCCGTTGTCCTTGAGGATGGCGGGCAGGAAGTCCGCCGCCGAGAAGTCGAGCTCGTTGGCGAGCACGACGAGCGGCTTGGTGTAGACGACGCCCATCGGCTGAGGCTCGATGTGGCTGACGCCGAAGAGATCCACCGGCTCGGTCAGGCGCAGGTCGCCGTTCTTCTCGTCCTGGGCGCGCTTGAGGCGGTTGAGGATGTAGCGCGCGAAGGCCACGACCGGGTTCTCCTCCTTCGGCGCTTGGAAGCCCACCATCTCGTCGGCCAAAGCGCGCCGCAGCAGGTCCTGAATGCTGGGCTGCTCCGACTGCTTGATGATCTGGGCGGCCAGCTTGCCGTCGCTCTGATCGATCATCATCAGGTGCTTGGGCACGGCCAGCGGCTTGTCGGTCAGCATCGACAGCAGCGTGTACATGTAGAACATGTTGCCGCCGGGGTTGTTGACCTGGTCGATGACGAGGGCGTCGGTGTCCTTCTCGAACTTGGCGATCAGCTGGCCGAAGAGCTGCGCGTAGGCCTGCGGCTTGTCGTCGGCCATGTAGTCCGGGATGCGGATGTAGCCGACCTTCTTGCCCTGCTCGTTCTCGTAGATATAGGCGTGCAGCGGCAGCTGCTCCATCATCGCCTTCTCGCGCGGCGTGGCCGGCCAAACGACCTTGCCGAGCTCGGGCACGAAGCTCTTCTTGGCCGCGATCGTCATGCCGTGGGCGCGCTCGTCCTTGGCGGCCTGCGCGAACAGCGCGGCGTCGGCGTGCGCCATCGGCGTGAGGAACTCGCGCACCATCTTCTTGAGGGACGCGAGCAAGCCCGGGCGGCCCTGGCGCAGCGGCGGCTGGGCGGAGGACCGCGAGGGATCGGGCACCGCTTCCGGCCCGAGGACGTCGCCGCTCGGCGGGATCTCCTGGGCGATCAGCTCGGGCTGGTAGTTCCAATCCA
>CAZZGQ010000058.1:3782-7193 GCA_964653765.1 uncultured Elusimicrobia bacterium
ACGTCGCGGTCGACGTCGAAGAGGAAGTAGCGGCCCTCGGCGCTGAGGATGGTCACGGGCAGCTTGGACGCCTCGGTGGAGTAGAAGGAGATGCCGGCGTGGAAGTCCTGGGCGCCCTCGACGTAGTCCCTGAGCATGCGGCGGAACTGCCGCTGCGTCATGTCGGGCTCGGCGATCACGCGCGCGCGGATCGCCTCGTAGTTCTTCAGGAAGTCGACGTGCCGCCCGCCCTTCTTCCACGGGATCGGCGCGTAGTGCTCCGTGAAGATCGAGACGACGAACTTCAGGGCGCGCAGCCGTTGGAGCTGCGCGGCCGACAACGAGGAACCGGGCCCGGAGGGAGAGGCCGGGGCCGCGGGAGCGGCGGGAGCCGCAGCGGGCGCCTCGTCGGCGGGCGCGGCCGGCGCGCCTTCCAAGGCCTTCTGCACCTTGTCGCCGGCGCCCGCGGCGTCCTCGGCGGAGGCGGCGCCGATGGGACCGGCGGCCTCGAGGGCCGCTTCGACGCCGACGGAGATGGTTTGCAGCTGCTGGCCGACTTCGGCGGGTCCCTGAGCGGCGGCGGGAAGGATGGCGGAGGCTTCGATCGAGGACGGCAGCTGCGTGAGGCCGGCCTGGGGGACGGTGACGCCGGCGGCCTCGACGTGCAAGCCGGCCAGTGTGGGGATGGCTCCGGGCTTCGGGCCGATCTCGGCGGCGGGCAGCAGGGCGGCATCCAGCAAGAGCAGCAGGGAAAGGGTCAGGCGCATGGTCTCTCCTCGTCGGCTGAGCCGACTTGTCGAGGAGATTCTACGCGTGCGAGAGGGCTTGGTGCGGACCTTGTGCGGGGAAGGAGCCCAGGCGATAGGCCCATTCCGCTCCTGGGACTTCGGACCTAGTTATCCACCGTCGCCTGTGGACGGCTAGCCCGGGCGAGCCGTCCACACGCCCGAGCATCTCCCAGGGAGATGTCGGCTTACGCTTTCGCCGCCGCGGCCTCGGCGAGCTGCGCCAGCACGCCGTCGCGCAGCGAGATCACCTGAAGCTTCAGGGCGCGCGCGGCCAGCTCGCGCGCCTGGGGCGGGAGCTCGCCGCGGAAGTCGACGGTTCCCGCCTGGAGGACGGCGACGGCGCGGCCGTCGCGGTAGAGCAGGCGGTTGCCGCGGGTGGCGGGCACGCGCGCGCTTTCGGAGATGATGCCCTCGAGGTTCAGCGGATCGGAGGCGGAGACGACGGCCCAGCGCGACTGGCCGTCGCGCGGGCGGCGCAGCGCCTCCACCGCTTCCGGCAGGGCGTACTGCTCGCCGGCGACGCCCGAGACGAAGCGCCCGCCGCGGACCTCGCCGCGCGCCTCGAGGCGCCGCAGCACCGGCACGAGCTCCCACCAGGACGGCGCGGCGTTCTCGCGGGTCAGGAGGTCGCGGAAGAGGACGCCGTAGCGGCGCAGCAGCTGCCACGCCCAATGCTGCAGCCTGTCCTCGGGCTTGGCGGCGGCGACGCGGCCGGGGAAGGTCGTCCAGCGCCCCGCCCGCCCCACGCCGGAGCGCGGCGGCCCCCAGCGCGAGATGCGCCGGTTGGCGATCGGCCGCCGCGCGAGGACCAGGCCGCGCAGCGCCGAGAAGCCGTCGGACGTCACCGCGCCGAGCGCCGCGAGCTCGCTCAACGCGTCCTTCACCTGCTCCGGCAGCAGCCCGGTCACCTCGACGAGTCCGTCGAAAAAGAGCGCGCCTTCCTTCTTCAAGGCTTCGTAGACCTTGAGCGCCTCGGGGCGGGCGCCCTCGGGAGAAGCGGCGCCGGCGGCTAGACGCTCCGGCGGCAGCATCCAGCCGAGGTCGTCGCGGAAGGCCATCGCGATCGGCGCCACCCGGGTCAGGCCGGAGGCCGGCATCAGCCTCTCGCCGTTGTCGGCGCGGCGCGGCGCCCGCAGCCGCCCCCATGAGAGCTCGCCGGAGAACGAGAGCGTGTCCAGCCATTCGGGCTGATACTTGGCCACGCGCGAGGGCAGCAGGTCCGTCTCCCAGGCGGCGGCCGCCGCCTCGAAGCCTTGGAGCTGGCCCACGGCCTCGTGCAGGCCGAGACGGCCGTCGCGCCTCTCCTCCGGCAGGGCGTGGTGGTGCTCGCAGAGGAAGCGCCAATAGCTCTCGGGCGGCACGGCCTGCACGCGCTTGCGCGCGCCCTCCAAGGTGAGACGATGGATGCGCGCGAGCAAGCGGCGGGAGCACCACTCCGTCTCCTGCGTCTCGAACTTGCCCTGGATGGCGAAGCCCTCCGCCTCGAGGGAGCCCAACGCCGCCTCGACTTGCGGCTCGCGCAAGCCGAGATCCCGGGCGAGCTTGGCCGCCGTGATGGGGCCGGTGATCTCCAAGCGGCCGCGGATGAAGGAGGAAACGGCGTCGACGGACTCGACCGGCTTAGAGAGCTCTTCGTTGAGACGAGGGGCGGGCTCGGCTTTGGCGTCGGGGAAAACGGCGATGGCGGCGGTCCATCGTTCGACGGCGACCCACAGCGTAGGAAGCCCTTCGCGGACGAGCCGACCCGCGCGGGAAGCTCGGGCGAGCGCGGCGAAATGCGGGGCCCAATCGGCGCGCTCGCCCTCGGACTCGGCGAAAACACCGAGCGCAACGAGCGCATCGTGAAGCTCCTCGTGATTCCTCACGAGCGGCCAAGCGTCTTCCCTCACCCTTGCGATAGCATCCGCGTCGAGCTTCGCCAGGTCGCGCACGTCGTCCGGCGAGTACGTGCGCCGGGCCGCCACGGCGCGCGCGCGCCGCTCCTCGAGCGGGGCGTCGTCCAGGAAGGCGTACGGCTGGGCGTTGAGGATCGAATGCGAGAAAGGCGAGGGCTCGCGCGTATCGCGGGCGGACAGCTTCACGCGGCCGGCCTCGATCTCGCGCAGCAGCGCCTCCCAGCGCACGACGTCCATGGCCTCGGTCAGGCAGTCGTGGACGGTCTGGGCCACGAGCGGATGGTCGGGCACGGGCACCTCCGGCGGCCGGTGCTCGAAGCAGGCCGTCTGCAGCGGGAAGACGGCGGTGAGCAGGTCGTCGGAGCGGAAGCGCTGCAGCGGCGGCGGAACCTTCTTGCCGCCGCGCGCGCGCAGCACGGCCAGGGAGCGGGTCACGTTCCAGCGCCAGCGCACCTGGAACATCGGTGCCGCGAGGAGCGCTTGTATCAGCACGGCGCGCGCTTTCTCGGGCTTCAAGAGCATGAACATCTGCTCCAGCGGGAAGCTGTGCTGCACGCCCAGCGAGAGGACGATGCCGTTGTCGTCGGCGCTGGCCTGCAGCTCGAAATCGAAGGTGCGGCAGAAGCTCTTGCGCAGGGCCAGCCCCCAGGCGCGGTTGATGCGGGCGCCATAGGGCGAGTGGATGACGAGCTGCATGCCTCCGGTCTCGTCGAAAAAACGTTCGAAAAGGATCTCTTGTTGAGTCGGGA
>CAZZGQ010000058.1:7293-14438 GCA_964653765.1 uncultured Elusimicrobia bacterium
CCGCCGCGGACGTAGCGGATGCGCCAGGAGGTGTTGCCGAGCAGGAAGACGTCGCCGGGAAGGCTTTCGATGGCGAAGTCCTCGTTCACCGTGCCGACGAACGTGCCGTCCTCCTCGGTGACGACGCGGTAATCGGCGTTCTCGGGGATCGCGCCGCCCGAGGTCAGCGCGGCCAGGCGCGCCGACTTGCGCGCGCGGACGACCTTGTTGAGGGCGTCCCTATGAAGGAAGGCCCCGTCCTTGCGGCCGCGAGCGACGCCCTCGCTGAGCAGAGAGATGATCCTGTCGAACTCCGCTCTCTTAAGGTTGCGGTACGGCCACGCCCTCTTCACCAGCGCATACAACTCGTCTTCGCTTCGGTCGCCTCCGGCGACCTCAGCGACCGTCTGCTGAGCAAGGATGTCCAACGGCTCCTGCGGCATCTCGACGGCGTCCAGCCGTCCCTGCTTCACCGCCCGCAGCAAGGCCAGCCCTTCGAGCAGCTCATCCCGCGTCAACGCGAAGAGCCGCCCCTTCGGGATCACGCCCAGCCGGTGGCCGGCCCGCCCCACGCGCTGCAGGAACGTGGCGATCGAGCGGGGGCTGCCGAGCTGGACGACGAGGTCGATGAAGCCCACGTCGATGCCCAGCTCCAGCGACGCCGTGGCGACGATGGCCTTCAGTTTGCCTTCCTTGAGCCGCTGCTCCGCGTCCAGGCGGATCTCCCTCGACAAGCTGCCGTGATGGCTGGCGACCGCCTGCTCCCCCAGCTTCTCGGTGAGGCGGTGCGCCACGCGCTCGGCCATGCGGCGCGTGTTGACGAACAAGAGCGTGCTGCGGTGAGAGCCGATGAGCTCGACCAGCTTCTCGTCGATCTCGGCCCACTGCTCGTTGGAGCAGACGGCCGTCAAAGGGGTCTTTGGGACCTCGATCTGCAGGTCGAGCTGGCGCGCGTGGCCCGTGTCGACGATGCGGCAGTCGGGCTTGCCCGCTTCATCGACGCGGCCGGCGCCCACGAGGAAGCGCGCGATCTCCTCGATAGGGCGCTGCGTGGCCGAGAGGCCGACGCGCTGCAGCGGCCGCCCGCAGAGCGCGTCCAAACGCTCCAGCGACAGGGCCAGGTGGGAGCCTCTCTTGTCGCGCGCCAAGGCGTGGATCTCATCGACGATCACCGTGCGCGCCGTGCCGAGGATCAGGCGGCCCTTCTCGGAGGTGAGCAGCAGGTAGAGCGACTCCGGGGTCGTCACCAAGATGTGCGGCGGCTTCTTGACCATGGCCGCGCGCTCGCTCTGGGGCGTGTCGCCCGTGCGCGTGACGGCGCGCAGCGGCGGGATAAGCTTGCCGGCCTTGGCGGCGGCGTCCGAGATCTCGGCGAGAGGCTGCTCGAGGTTGCGGCGGATGTCGTTGGACAGCGCCTTCAGCGGCGAGACGTAAACGACGCGGACCTCGTCCTGGAGGCGCCCGTCCAGGGCGTCCCGTAGCAGCGCGTCGATCGAGGCGAGGAAGGCGGCGAGGGTCTTGCCGGAGCCCGTTGGCGCCGCGATCAACGCGTTACGCCCGGCGAGAATCTCCGGCCAGCCCAGGCGCTGCGGTGGAGTCGCCTCGCCGAAGCGCGAGACGAACCACTCGTCGACGACCGGATGAAAAGGGGTGGCGGGCATAGCGATTCGAACAACTGTTCGTATTGTACCATGCCCCCTTGCATTTTGGCGGTTTTCCCTATATATCGTGCCCCGACCGATACCAGAGAAGGCAAGGAGGACGCATGATCCGTTCGAAGACGGCATGGATGCTGCTGGCGGCGCTCGCCCCCGCCGCGGTTTGGGCGCAGGCGCCCGGAGTCACCGATAAGGAGATCGTGATCGGGGCCTGCCTGCCGATGAGCGGGCCGGCGTCGAGCTACGGCGAGCACATCTCTCATGGAGCCGAGGACTATCTACGCGCCCTCAACGCCAAGGGCGGCGTCGACGGCCGCAAGGTGCGGCTGTCGGTCGGCGACGACAAGTACGAGCTAGAGGCCGGCATCGCCTGCTACCATGACCGCCAGGCCGAGGGCGTGTTCGCCACCTCCCTGAACTTCGCCAGCGCCATCCTCACCAAGCACGTCCCGATGGCCGAGGCGTCCAAGACGCCGCTCGTGGGCGTCTACACGGCGCCGCTCTTCACCGTCAACCCGGTGCACCGTTACGTGTTCATCGGCCGGCCCACCTACCGCGACGAGATGCTGGGCGTCATCGACCATCTGTGGACGGACGCCGGCTTGCGCAAGTTCGGCGTGCTCTATCAGGAGGACGCTTTCGGGGTCGACCTGCTCGACGGCATCAAGGACGGTCTCAAGGCCAAGGGCGCCGAGATCGCGGGCCTCGGCTCCTACGTGCGTAACGTCAACAACATCGACGAAGCCTACGCGAAGATCAAGGCCGCCAACCCCGACGTCGTGTTCCTGGCCGCGGTGGCCGTGCCGGCGGCGGCCTTCGTCAAGAAGGCCCACGCCGACGGGTGGCATCCGCTCTTCGTCACCAACTCGGGAGCAGGCGCCGACGTCTTCGCGGCCAAGGCGGGCGACGACGCCGAGGGCGTGATCGGCACCGAGTGCTTCCCCTCGCTCAGCCGGACGGACCTCCCCACGGTGAGCCAATACCTCAAGGCGCAGAAACAGAACTTCCCCAACGAGGCCCCGACGCTCGCCGGCCTGCGCGGCTACATCAACATGCTCGTGCTGACGAAGGGCCTCAGCGCCGTGGGCAAGGATCTCGACCGCGAGAAGCTCGTGGACACGCTCGAGAAGATGCAGGGCGTCGACGTCGGCCTGGGCGCGGACAAGCTAGGATTCAGCCCCACCGACCACACGGGCCTGCACGAGGTCTATTACACGGTCGTGAAGGGCGGCAAGGCCGTCGGCTTCAGCGACTGGAAGGGCTTGGCTAAGAAGTAACCCCGGTCGCCGGCTAGCGGCCGGCGCCCTTCGGGGCGTCGGCCGCGGCCGGAGCCTGCTCGCGGCCGTCCACGTCGAACACGCGCACGCGCGCTCCCGCGATCGCGCTCAGCTCGGGCACGATCTTGGCGGCGTCGCCGGAGATCACGACCTGAACGGCGTCCGGCGTCAGGTGGGCGCGGGCGGCGTCCTGCACCTGCTGGGCCGTGACGGCCATGACTTTGTCGCGGTACTGGGCCATCTGATCCCGCGGCAGGCCGAAGGTCTCGATGTCGGCGGCGCGGCTGGCGACGGTCCCCAGCTTCTGCATGGCCATGACGTAGCCCACGGTGAGGCCGCGCTTGGAGGCGGCGAGCTCCTCGTCGGAGACGAGCTCGTCTTGCATGCGGCGCAGCTCCTTGATGACCTCTTGCAGGGCAGGGGCGGTGACGTCGGTCTGGACGTCGGCGTCGATGACGTACTCGCCGCCTTTGAGCTCGTAGCTGGGGCGCAGATGCGCGCCGTAGGACCAGTGCTTCTCCTCCCGCAGGTTCTTGCTGATGCGGCCGACGATCGGGTCGCCGCCCAGGATGTCGTTCATCACGGCCACGGCATAATAATCGGGATCGTTGCGCCCGATCTGCACCTGGCCCACGCGGATCGCCGACTGCTGGGAGCCCGGCATGTCGATCACGTCGATGACGAGAGCGCCCGCCTGCGGAGCCGCCGGCACGGCGGGGATCGCCGCGGGCAGCGCGGCGCCGGGCTGGGAGCGCCAGTCGCCGAAGTGCCTCGAGACCATCGCCTCGAAGTCGGCCGGGGAGATGTCGCCCGCGGCGCTGATGACGGCGCCCTCGGGCCGCAGGCCCGAAGCCGCGAAAGCGCGCACGTCGCCGGGCTGCACGGCACCGATCGAGGCCTCGTCGGCGGTGTAGCCGTACGGATGCGGGCCATAGGTCCGTCCTTCCAGACGCCGAGCGGCCGCGGCGCCGGGGTTGCCTCGCTGCTGCGCGAGGTCGAGCTGCATCTCCTGCTTGAGCCGGTCGAAGGCGGGCTGAGGCAGATCGGGCCGGCGCACGGCCTTGGCGGCGAGCTCCAGCGCCCGGTCGAGCGTGTCGCGCGTGGCGAAGAGGGAGACCTTCATCGCGTCGTCCGTCAGCGAGATGCCCATCGACACCCCCGCGTCCTCGAGCGCCTCGGCGAAGGCGCGGCTGTCGAGGCCGCCGGCGCCTTCCATCATGAGCTTGGAGACGAGGCTCGAGAGGCCGGCCTTGTCCCGCGGGTCGCGCGCGGCGCCGGCGTAGGGCAGCACGATGTCGACGCTGACGATCGGCAAGCGGGAGATCTCGGCCACGGCCAGCTTGACGCCGTTGGCGAGCTGGCTTTCCTGCACGACGGGCGCGTTGAACGGGCGCGTCGGGCCGGCAGGCACCGGCCGCGAGCGGTCGAGCGGCTGCTCCGGCGACGCGGCGGCGTACGACGCCGCCAGAGAGAGGGCGAGGACGAGCTTGAGCATGTTAGTCACGGCGGCCTCCGTTCTGAGGAGCGGGCACGGCATGGTTCGGGCGGACGACGATCTTGTTCACGCTCGAGGGCGCCAAGAACTGCCGCGCGGCGGCCTGGGGCGCGGAAGCGTCCATGCGGCCGACCTTGTTGAGCTGGGTGATCACGTAATCCGGATCGCCGTGGAAGCCCTCGCCCTTGGCGATGGCGGCGGCGAGGCTGTTGGCGTCCTGCAGGGCGCTGAGGCCGCTGGCGCGCAGGCCGGCCTTGACGCGGTGCATCTCCTGCTCCGTCGGACCGCCCTGTATGAAGGCGTCGATCTCGGCGCGGATGGCCTCTTCGACGCGATCGAGGGGGACGCCCGGAGCCGGCACGGCCTGGATCATGAGGACGTCGTTCTCTTGCAGGCCTTCCACTTCGGCCGAGATCTCGAGGACCATGCTCTGCTCGTACTTGAGCTTCTGCACCAAGCGGGACGTGCGGCCGTCGCCGAGGATGCTCGCAGCCACCTCGGCCTCTTGCCAGCCCGGCTTGCCGTGGCCGGGGATGCGGAAGGCCAGGATCAGCATCGGCAACTGGGCCTTCGGGTCGTCCAGCACGGAGGAGCGCGGCGACGTCAGCGGGCCGCTGGCGGGCACGCGCAGCGCCGGCGGCGTGGGGCCGGCCGGGATCGGGCCGAACCACTTCTCGATCAGCGCCAAGGTCCGGGCCGAGTGCTGGTCGCCGTTGACGACGATGATGGCGTTGTTCGGCAGGTAATAGCGGTCGTGGAAGGTCTTGATGTCGTGCAGCGAGGCCGCGTCCAAGTCCTGCATGGAGCCGATGATCGGCCACTTGTAAGGATGTCCCTGGTCCCAGATCGTGTCGCCGAGCTTCTCGCCGACGCCGGCGTAAGGCGAGTTCCCGCGCATGCGCTTCTCGTTCTTCACGATGGGGCGCTGCTTGTCGAGGCCGGCTTGGTTGATGTTGAGGTAGGCCATGCGGTCCGACTCCAGGCGCAGCACTTCCTCGAGGTTCTCGGAGGGGACGACGGCGTAATAATCCGTGCGGTCGTAGTTCGTGGTGGCGTTGACCTGGCCGCCCATCCCGAAGATCTCCTTGAAGTAGCCGCCGCCGGGGACGTTCTGGCTGCCCTCGAACATGTAGTGCTCGAAGAGATGGGCGAAGCCCGTGCGGCCGGTCTCCTCGTTCTTGGAGCCGACCTTGTACCAGATGTTGACGGCCACCACCGGGGTGGAGTGGTCTTCGCGCAGCAGCACCGTGAGGCCGTTGGGCAGCACGTGCCTCTCGACGGCCAGGCTCGGCAGCGGAGCGGGCGTCGTGGCGTGCGCGGCGGAGATGAGGACGGCGAGCAGGACAGAGAGTGTCATACCGCCATTCTGCAAAACAGCCGGAAAACAGGGATGAGACGAAATGCCCACGCCGGCCGTGGCAATGGGCCTAGAAGGTAAAATCGGGGGTCAGACCCCGGATTTTACCGCGCAGCGCGGCGCCTATCGAGGAGCGGGCGGCAGCGGGCTCGTAGACCCGCACGTAGTCGACGAGGAGGGTCTTGGGGAAATCCAGGGCGGGATCGGGATCGCCCGGCCAGTCGCCGCCGACGGCCAGGTTGAGGATCAGGAAGAAGGGCTTGTCGAAGACCCACTTCTTGCCGGCGGGCAGCCGCGCGGGCGTCAGCGTCTGGTAGAGCGCGCCGTCGACGGTGAAGCGCAGCGCCTGCGGCGACCAGTCCAGGCCGAAGACGTGGAAGCCGTCGGCGAAGACGCCCTGCGCCAGGGCGTACGGGGCGCCGATGCCGCCGGCGCCGGAATAGCCGGGGCCGTGGATGGTGCCGTGCACGGTCGAGAGCTCGTGGCCCACGTTCTCCATCACGTCGATCTCGCCGCAGTCCGGCCAGCCCGCCGAGGCGACGTCCTGGCCCAGCAGCCAGAAGGCCGGCCACAGCCCGCGGCCCGCCGGGATCTTCATCCGCGCCTCGACGCGCCCGTACTTCTGGGCGAACTTGCCATAGGTCGTCATCCGCGCGGAGGTGTAATGATTGGCGCTGAGGCGGCCGAAGAAGTCGAGCGCGCGGCGCGAGGCCGCGCCCATCCGGGCCGTCACGAAGGTGCCGTCCTCCTCCGCCTTGCCCGAATAATCCTCGCGCCGCGCCACGATGGCCAAAGCGCCGCCCTGGAGGCGTGAGTTCTCTCGGCGGTCGGTGTAATACTCGAGCTCGTGGTTGCCGAAGCCGCCGCCGCCCGTCTCGAACGTCCACTTCGAGGGATCGGGAGCGGCGCCGTCCGGTCCGTTGAACTCGTCGCTCCAGACCAGGCGCCACCCCGGCGGCGCGCTCTGCGCGCGCGCGCCCGCCGCCAACAGCCCCAACGCCGCGATCACGGCCAGCATGCCGCGATTCTAGGCATTTCTGATATTCTAGGGCTATGGCTTTTCGACGCGTCGCGGGTCATTTTTTGGCGGCGGCTCTCGCCCTGGCGGCGGCGCCCTCGCTGACCCTCAAGGACCTCTCCGGCAAGGCCGTGAGCCTCGAGGACTACCGCGGCAAGGTTGTGCTGCTCGATTTCTGGGCGACCTGGTGCGACTCCTGCCTCGAGTCGTTGCCCGTCTATCAGCAGCTCTACCAGAGCCGCCGGGACGCGGGCCTCGTCGTGCTCGGCATCGACGAGGACGCCCGCGCCAAGGGCGTCGCCGCGTTCGCCGCCGCCCACGGAGTCGGCTACCCCGTGCTCGCCGATCCCGGCAAGAAAGC
>CAZZGQ010000059.1:0-14432 GCA_964653765.1 uncultured Elusimicrobia bacterium
TTTATTCCGCGCCCGCGCCAAGCTGCGCGACTGCCTCGAAGGAAAGTGGAAATGACCCCGTTCTGGAGCTGCCGCGAAACGTCACGCCTGATCGCCGAAGGGGAGCCGTCTTTTTGGGCGCGGCTGCACCTGTTGTACTGCCGGCATTGCCGGAGGTTTCGGCGGCAGATCCGGCTATTGGGGGCGGTGGCGCGGCGGCGGGCTGGGGAGTTGGCGCTGCCGGATGTGGGGGCGGTGCAGGTGCGGGTGTTGAGCGAGCTGGGATAACGCGGCGCGAGCCCGCGCGACCGTGGATGTTCCTACCGGCCAGCCCGCAGGGTTGCCCTCAGGCCAATTTTGATAGAATCGGCGCCTAAACGTCAAAAATCCGGCGCAATTCCAAGGGCGTTGAGCTACGAGCATGCAGGCTACTACGGCACAGTCAAGTGAGCCAACCCGGGTTCGTCCATTTCTCAAGTGGGCGGGCGGCAAGCGCTGGCTCATCGAGCGCCATCTCGCACTCATTCCCGAATTTTCTGGCCGCTACATCGAGCCCTTCCTTGGCAGCGGTGCCGTATTCTTCTTTCTCCGCCCGAAAAAGGCCATCCTGGCGGACGTCAATGCGGACCTGATCCGCACGTACTCGGCCATCAAGTCGGACCACGCTGAAGTGGAACGCCTCCTGAAGCTCCATCATGATAAGCATTCCGAGACCTACTACTATGACGTTCGGGAGAAGCACTTTTCGGATGACTGCGCCCACGCGGCACACTTTATCTATCTGAACCGGACCTGCTGGAACGGGCTCTATCGCGTCAACAAGCTGGGCGTCTTTAACGTTCCAATCGGCACCAAAACGTCCGTGGTGCTCCCGACCGATGACTTCCCCAGGATCGCCTCTTGCTTGAAGACGGCAACCGTGAAGATCTCGGACTTCGAGAAGACTATCGACCTCGCTGAGGCCGGGGATCTAGTTTTTGCCGATCCGCCCTACACCGTGAAGCACAACAACAACGGGTTCGTGAAATACAACCAGAAGATCTTCTCCTGGGAGGATCAGTTGCGGCTGTCTCAGTCGCTCATCCGCGCCAAGAAGCGCGGCGCAAAGATCCTTTGCACCAATGCGGACCACAGTTCGCTACGGGAGCTCTACCGATCATCCTTCAACCTGCAAGTAATCCGCAGGGCGAGCGTAATCTCCGGGAAATCCGAGCATCGTGGGCCGACCACCGAGATCGCGATCACGTGCTAATGGGAAGTTTCGCGATAGCGACGTTCGGGTGGCTGTGGGCCAAGGTCCGTGCGCCGATGATTCACGTGTTTTCGGATTTTAGCCTGCTTGCCTCGATCCCAGCCGATTCATGGGGTGAAGCCGTCGTCGAAGTTCTGATCAACAGCTTCTTTGCCGCGGTCCCGCTTCTACTCGGCGTTGCCTACTATCTGTCCTTTGAGCACAGGGCCCTCCACGAATCGCTTCTGGCTGTAGTTCAGCAGGGAGAGTTGGCTCTGATGTCGGCATCGGCACTTGGGCCTATCATCTACTTGGTTTTCAGGAAGCGGGATGCCCGATTCCCGCTGTCTCTCCTCTTTGCGCTTTCGATTGCGCTGCTCGCGCTCTTTGGGGCCTTTGCCTTCTTGCACAGCAAGGTCGTGGTGAACAGCCCTGACCACCGAATCATTAAACTCTCCGTTGGAATTTTTGCTTTTACGTCTTCGCTTACTCTTCTCGCCACCGCTATAGATAATGCGCCCTTGGACGTAGTGCAATCGAAGCGCCAGGATGAAGAGGGCTTCACGAAGAAGTTCGATGCGAAGCACGGCGGCCAACAATGAGCGATCCACGAAGCATTAGTTTTCCTTGCCTGAGGGTCGATCAGCCGATCGGAACGTTTTACATCGCCACGGTCGATTGTCGCCAACTGCGTGATATCGCGTTTAGCGATATCCGGCGGATCGAAGAAAAGGAACAGCGGGACGTCGAGAAGTACCTTGGCATTCAGCGCGAGCTAAAGGCCAAGCGGGTCGATGAAATCAAGAAGTATGTGCAAACGGCAGATGCTGCATTTCCCACCTCAGTGATCGTTGCAGTTGACGAAAGATGCGCCTTCTTCGATGAAGAAAAGAATCAGATGACTTTGACCGAGTTCGTTGATGAGAAGAACCCCGCCAATTCAATTCCTCTTCGAAATTCCGCGAAGATCCTTGATGGCCAGCACCGGCTGGCAGGCTTGCAGGATTTTAACTCGGATGGGTTTTCTCTGAACGTGAGCATCTTTGTCGGCGCGGACATGGAAACGCAGGCGACTATTTTTTCGACTGTCAATTTGGCCCAGACGAAAGTGAATAAGAGCCTGGTCTACGATTTGTTCAGCCTGGCGAAATCTCGAAGCCCACAGAAGACCTGCCACTTGGTCGCCGTTGCCCTCGATCAAAATAAGACGAGCCCCTTTTACAAACGGATCAAACGACTTGGAGTCGCTACAAAGGGGCGCTACAACGAAACGATAACCCAGGCTAATTTTGCGGACATGCTGATGCCGTATGTCAGCAGCGATCCGATGACTGATCGTGACCTTTATTTCAAAGGGAAGAGCCCTTTGAGCCCGACCCACGAGGATTTGCAAAAGCAGATCTTCCGAGGATTTTTTATCAATGATGACGATTTAAAGATCGCAGAGGTTCTCTTCAATTACTTCGGTGCCGTTCGCGAGTGCTGGCCCACGGCCTGGAACAATTTTGGACAGGGGAGCATGCTTAATAAGACGAACGGTTTTCGCGCGTTGATGCGTGTGCTCAGGCCGCTCTACCTCAAACTGACCGGAGCGAACGGTGTCCCGGCGCAGGCTGATTTTCTGGCGGAGTTTGAACGTTCGACGCTCAAGGACTCTGATTTCAACGTCGAGCGCTTCAAGCCGGGAACCAGCGGCGAGTCTGGGCTCGTCGTGGAACTGGTCAACCAGCTTTGTCTAGCGACGACCGAATAGCGCAGATGAAGCTGATCAACACGATTGAACTTATCACTGCGGGTCCATTCGCGAAAAGCGCCGAATGGCGAACGGTTAAGGCCGAGATAGCCGGGGCGATTGCCGCCGTTGTCTGGCCACCGAAGAGCAAGACCTTCATCCTCCACGACTCAAAAGGTCGCGGCCGTGGCCAGGCCAATGGAGTTAAGCCGATCAAGGAGGCGTGCATGATCGCGCTTCACCAAGCAGGCTGGAGCATCAATGAGCGGTCCAATCCTTATCGCCTGGATGCGACTAGAAAGCTGAAGAACGGAATGCTCTTCGGACTCGAATGGGAAACCGGGAATATCTCATCGAGCCACCGCGCGATCAATCGAATCTTGCTCGGGTATACGAAAGGTGTCTTGTCGGGCGGGGTCCTGATCGTCCCGACGCGAAAGATGTACCACTATCTCACCGATAGAGTCGGCAATCTCGCCGAGCTTGAACCTTATTTTGACTTATGGCGAGCGACGACGTGGAGGGAAGGAGTGCTCGCTGTGATCGCCGTCGAACATGACGGCGTTAGCAGGAAGGTCCCTCGTATCCAGAAGGGAACCGACGGTCGAGCGTTGATCTAGGTTAGCTCCAGCGTTAATTCGCTGGGCTCCGGCAGTCGCGTGCCGTTGCTAGGAAGGCGATACTTCGAGCTATCGTGCCCGTTGCGATGGCGGAGCTTTAGGGCATCCGCAGTAAACAAGACGTTTTTCTTGGTCGAGATCCGTTCAAGGTTCTCCCGCTCCGCATCCAAATGCTTGAACCTCGCAAGGATCGGGTCACAATCGCCCAGCTCACATCCAGTCCAGCGGCGGTTCTTGAGTTCCGCTGCAACGTATGTCGTACCGCTGCCACCAAACGGGTCGAAAACAATGTCTCCTTCTTCGGTCGTGATATCCAAGATCCGATCCAGCATCTTAAGCGGCAACTCGTTCGCCCCAGTTCGACGCTTATATTTCTTGTGGCGAACGGGCGAGAGATCTGTCCAAACATCGGTTAGGTTTACGCCACGCGGGTTCATGCGGTCTTTGTAGCCACCATAATCTCGCTGTTCGCCGCCGCAGTGGCGACATGTCTCAATCGGGAGGCGCGGCGGATTGAATACGCGGGCTGGGCCGTCCTTCGAGAAATACATCAGCGAGTAGTGAGAAGGGTAAAGCCTCTTCGGAATCGGCAGAGAAAACTTCATATCTACGGCAATCCAGTGCTGAAACTCAAGATACTGTGCGAGCCAGTTGCCAAGCCGAAGATTCCACTTTGGAATGTTGTAGAGAAAGAACGTTCCACCGGGCTTTAGAATCCGAATCACGCCGGACATCCACTTCAGAGACCATTCGAGATAGGCACGTTCAGCCAAATCGTCGGCGACATTCGGGCCGTAGTTCTTGCTCAGGTTAAAGGGCGGGTCGGCAAACACGCAGTCGATCGACTCATCTGGAATTGCCTCGATGAGTCGCAGACAGTCTAGGTGATAGAGCTTCCCGAGCTTCGTTGCGAGGACCGGAGTGGCCAGCTTGCCACGCCGTATAAAACGAGATTCGGGGAAAGGCCTTTCGACACCACACTGTGTCAGCAGTTGTTCTGAAGTTAGGCCGAGAGCTTTCGCAAGACCATCGAGCGTTGCACCGTTAGGCACAGACGTTCGCTTCTCTAACCTTCCGAGTTCGCCGATCGGGATGCCAGATTTCTTCGCCAGCGATGCTCTTGAGATTCGGGCATCCTGTCGAATCTTTCTGAGGACTTCTCCAAAGCCGAAGAGCATGATCGGTGTCTGGGTGGGAACAGGTGCTCCAATTATAGCTTTTCTCGGGTCGATGGCTTCCGTCGGAATTTGATGCTTTTCCATTGGCTTCCTTGGGCTCCTATTTCTAATACGATTGAGCCTGGCTTTTTGTTCCCACTTGCTTGCAAAGCGAGCCCTCATTGGCGATTCACCTCAAAGGAACGAAGCGAATGCAGGCCTGTTGAATCGAACTGGTGTTCTAGTATGGGCTATCAGCCTCGCGACGTCAAGGCCCAGCCTGCCTCGTAATGAAGTTGTATAATCGCTGTCCCGTGCCAACGACAGCCTACGCCTCGTTGACCATCCGCCCCGAGGACCTCGGCGACCCTTCCTTTAAGAAGTCCCACGGCGTCCGCTACGCCTACGTGACCGGCGCCATGGCCAACGGCATCGCCTCCTGCGAGATCGTGGAAGCGATGGCCCGCGTCGGCATGCTCGGCTTCTTCGGCGCCGCCGGCCTTGGACCGCAGCGCGTCGAGCAGGCGATCGACCAGCTGCAGAAGTCGGTGGGGGACTTGCCGCATGGGTTCAACCTGATCCATTCGCCGAGCGAGCCGGAGCTCGAGATGGCGATCGCGGACCTTTATCTGCGTAAGGGCGTGAAGCTCGTGGAGGCGTCGGCTTATCTCGATCTGACGCCGGCCATCGTGCGGTATCGGTATGCGGGGCCGAATAGGGTGATCGCGAAGGTGTCGCGCGTCGAGGTGGCGGAGAAGTTCATGAGGCCGGCGCCGGAGGGGATGCTGCGGGAGCTCGTGGGGCGGGGGCTGCTGACGGCGGAGCAGGCCGCGCAGGACATCCCGATGGCAGACGACATCACGGTGGAGGCGGATTCGGGCGGGCATACGGACAACAGGCCTCTCGTCACGCTTTTGCCGATGATGATCGCGCTACGGGACCGGCTGGGCGCTCCTGTCCGCATCGGCGCCGCCGGTGGGATCGCGACGCCTGCTTCCGCGGCCGCCGCGTTTTTGATGGGCGCGGCGTACGTGGTGACTGGCTCCGTCAATCAGGCCTGCGTGGAGTCGGGCTCCTCCGACATGGTGCGGCAGATGCTGGCGGAGGCGGGGCAGGCGGATACGGCGATGGCGCCGGCGGCCGACATGTTCGAGATGGGCGTGAAGGTGCAGATCTTGAAGCGCGGGACGATGTTTGCGATGCGCGCGCAGAAGCTCTACGACCTCTACAAGGCTCACGATTCGCTGGAGGCGCTGCCGGCGGCGCAGAAGGCGATCCTCGAGCGAGACTTCTTCCGCATGACCTTGGCGCAGGCGTGGGAGAGCACGGCGCAGTTCTGGCAGGGGCGCGATCCGCGCGAGGTGGCGAAAGCCGCAGCCGATCCCAAGCACAAGATGGCGCTGGTGTTCCGCTCGTACTTGGGGCAGGCGTCGCGCTGGGCCAACGCCGGCGTCGCCGACCGCAAGGTGGACTACCAGGTCTGGTGCGGGCCCGCCATGGGCGCGTTCAACGAGTGGACTAAAGGCACGTTTTTGGCCGAGGCGAAGAATCGGCGCGTTGCGTTAGTGGCCAAGAACCTCATGGCCGGCGCCGCCCACGTCACCGCGGCGCACTACCGCCGGCTGTCTGGAGAAGCCTCGGACGCGGCGTTCACGCCCAAGACTGAAGAAGAGCTGGCCGAGCTCTTCAGCTAGGCGCGCTTCGCTTCCAGCCGCGCCAAGCGCTTCTCGTGTCACGGGAGAACTTCTCGAAGCGGGCGTTCATCTCTTCTCGGGTCGGCAGTTTGTCGAGTCGCTCCAGCTTGGCGTCGATCTTGTCGAGTCGGCCCATGATCTTCGCCAGGGCCATGGCCGTATTGCGCTGAGCGGTCTTCAACGCGAGCAGTTCCCTATTCATTTCCTCGTCCATTATAAGCCGCGCCTCCTCGAGCCCACAAGGGCCCAAAGGGTATACGAACGGACGGCCTAATTTGTTCCCGCGGCCGAGGAGATCAGATGACTGGGAAACGCCGCGTCGAAGTCGGCGCGCGAGCCCTGGAAGACGTCGAAGTCGATGTTGGTGTCGTTGATCCCTTGGACGCGGCCCTTCCAGGCGTACTGCCAGAAATTCCAGCCGTGGCCGTCGGGCAGGACCGGCTTCTCGCGCGGGTTGGCGAACCAGAGCTGGTAGGACGTGTTCTCGCCGAGGAAATAGTTCTTGTACACGTCGCCGTTGACGTAGAGCATGGGCTTGCGGCCGTAGACCGTCTGGAAGATGTCCGTGAAGACCTTGAGGTTGCGCAGGAACACGTCCTTGGGCTGCAGGTCGGGGCACTCCTTGGAGCTCTCGATGTCGACGACCTCGGGCAGGGCGTCGGGCTCGACCGGCACCTGCTTCACGAAGAGCGCGGCCTGCTCCGTGGCGTCCTCGCACATGTCGTAGAACTGGTAGGCGCCGACGCGCAGGCCGGCGGCGCGCGCCTCGGCCCAGTTCTTGGCGAGATGATCGTCGGGGTCCAGGCCGTGGTTGGCGCGCAGGTACACGAAGGCGTAATGCTCCGGCGCCTGGGCCACCTTCGCCCAGTCGATGTCTCCTTGATAAGCGGAGACGTCGAGGCCGCGCACGGGGAAATCCGACGTGGAAGGATTGAGCGTGCGCGCCGGGGCGACGCGGATGCGGTGGCGGTGGGGGCGGCGCTTGCGGCGGCCGATGTGGCGCCGCAGGGCGATCTCATCCAGCCGGATCGCGTCGAGCGACTCAGCGAGGCTTGCGCCGAAAGGCGCGAACGTCTGGGCCCGAGCGGGTAAAGCCGAGAGTAGGACCATCGCCGTCGCCGCGAGCATCCTCATGGCCGGATTCTGGCACATTTTTCGTGGTATGATCGCCGGAGAAATGGCCGAAAAGCCGCGTATTTTAGTGGTGGACGATGAGGAGGAAATCCGCCAGCTTTTGCAGGTCACGCTCGAGGACGACGGCTTCGCCGTGGAGCTGGCCGCCGATGGCAACCAGGGCCTGGCCAAGCTCCAGAGCTTCAAGCCCCACCTCGTGCTGCTCGACCTGGTGATGCCGAACCTGGACGGCAAGGGCTTCCTCAAGTGGCTGAGCGACCGCGGCCTGCGCTCCGGCGTCGTCATCGTCACGGCCTACTGGGAGTCGGTCAACAAGTCCGAGCTGAGCAAGGACCGCAACGTCGTCGACGTCTGGTCCAAGCCCCTGCGCTATGAGGAGCTCAAGAAGTCGATCCTCGGCCTGCTGCTCAAGCACCGTCTGATGCCGGACGGCTCGCTGTCCGACCTGCTCTAGCTAGGGCTTGGGCGCCAGCCAAGGCGCCTTGAAGCGCTTGGCGAGGTCCTCGAGGCGGGCGCGCACCTTGGCCTGGACGGCCTGCTGCAGGTCGAAGCGCGGGTCGAGCTCGTGGGCCGTGCCCTCGAAGGTCATCACGGCCTTGATCAGCTGCAAGTAGGCGGAGTCGATCTCCAGGCCGCGGCTGCCGGCCTCGAAGAAGACGGCGCTGAGGGCGGCGGTGGGCGAGGGGTCCTGGCGCAGGAGGATGCTCGAGACGGCGAGGCCGAGCTCCATGGCGTCGTAGCGCTCGTCCTTCTTGCCCATCCGCTCGAGCTGGCGGACCAGCGCGTCCACGTCCTTGGCGCGCACGGCGTCGAGCAAGGGCACGAGCTGGGTCCGCTGCGTAAAGGAGAGGCGGCCCACGCGTCCGAAGTCGAGCAGCGTCAGCCGCCCGTCGGCGGCGACGCGGATGTTGCCGGGGTGCAGGTCGTCGTGGTAGACCTCGCCGGACAGGATCTGGTCGAAGAATACGTCCGAGAGCTTGGCCAAGGCGGCGCGCTTCTCCTCGGCGGAGAGCTGCAGCGGGTTCTGGCCTTCGGCGAAGGACTGCACGAGGACGCTCTGGGTGTTGAGCTCCTCCGGCATGGCGGGGATGGCGACGCCGGGCGGCAGGGCCTTGCCCAGCTCGAGCGCGTTCTTGCGCTCGAGGGTGAGGTCCAGCTCCTCGTTGATGGTGCGCTCGAATTCGGCGTAGAGCCGCGAGGCGTCGACGCGCTGCTCGAAGCGGTGGGCGTTGCGGTCCACTTCGGCGGCGGCGGCCTTCAGGCGCTCCAGGTTGCGGGCGATCGACTTGCGCCGGCTGGGGGTGATGACCTTCACGACGGCGCGCGAGCCGTCCAGCAGCGTCACCTCGTAGACCTCGCCGATCGTGCCCACCTTCAGCGGCTTGGGCGAGACATGGGCGAAAACCTGGCCCAGCGGGCGGCCCAGCTCGTTCTCGATCGTCGATCGGATCTCCTCGAAGGAGCTGGCCGGCACGTTCTCCTGGAAGCTCTCGAGCTCCCGGCGGTACTCCTCGGGCACGAGATCACGGCGCAGGCTCAGGAACTGCCCCAGCTTCTCGTTGCCGGTGACCTCGAAGAAGCGCTTGATGGCCTGCGCCTCCGTCAGCCCCTCCGTCTTGAAGTCCGCGAGCACGGCCTCGCGCTGGCCGAAGGCCAGCTGCTTGAAGTAGGAGATCAGCGCCTGGCGCACGAGCGGGATGCTCTTCTGGAAGACCTCGGGCACCTCGATGGTGTCCTGGCGCATCTTCTGCGCGCGCGATTCATGGGCGGCCTCGGCGTGGTCGATGACCTTCTCGAGGCGGAGACGGTCCTCCTCGGAGAGGTCGAGCGCGCCCCAGATCTCCGGGATGCTCCACTCGTAGGCGCTGCGGTCGCCGTGCATGAAGGCCATCAGGCGCTCGCTCTGCTCTTTGGCGAACTCCAGGCCAAGGTAGGTCTGCAGCTGGGCCAGGGACATGTTGCCCTGCGCCTGGAGGAAGGACTCCAGGTAGGCGCGCTGCGCCGGCAGGAGCTTAACCTGCGGGGCGACCTTGGCGAGCTTGGCCTCCAGTTGCGCGGCCGTGTAGCGCTTATGCCGGTCGTCGAAGCTGAAGGTCCGGTCCACGTACCAGGCGCGCAGCCGCTCCAGGGCGCTGTGGAACGAATTGGTCCAGTCGAAGCCCACCTCGTGCGCCAGCAGCAGCTCGAGCTCATCGAACAGCTCCGGCGTCCAATGCGGGTACTTGGCGCCCAGCCGGGCGCGGCTGGCCTCGAGCTGCGCCGCCGAGCGGTTGTTGAAGTCGTCCAACGCGCCGTGGTCCGGGTCCGAGAGGCCGAGGCCGACCAAGTGGCGCCAGAGCAGCTCGCGCGCGCGCGAGCGCTCGAAGGCGGCCAGGAAGCGCCCGTCCTCGCCCGGGTTCTGGAAGAGCCAGGCCAGGACCTCGTCCTTGAGCAGCTCGTCTTTGTTCAGGTCGAGCAGGCGCCGGATCCAGCCGTAGAAGCGCGCCTCGGGGACCGTCCCTCCCAGCACGTCGTGCCGGAAGAAGGACTCCGCGTAGGAGCTGATCTTGCGCCCCGTGATCAGCCCCTCGAAGGCCAGCCGCCGGCGCTCGAGCGGCACGTCGTCGCGGCCCAGGAGCTCCTTGTAAAGGAAGAAGCGCGCCCGCGCCGGCGCGGGCTGGTCGCCGCCCAGCAGCGCCTCGGCCAGCGCCTCGGGGCCGCCGGCGTCCAGGCGCCGCTCGAGCTCGGCCACGGCGGGCACGGCGCGCAGTTCGGCCAGCGAAGGGACCTCGTTGTCGTGAGCGGCGAGATAAAGGTTGAGCTCGCGGTCCAGCACCTCGCGGTAGAGCGACAGCGCCGCGCGCAGGGCGGCGCCGTCCCCGGAGGCCAGGGCGGCGTCGAGCGAGGCCAGGACGGAGCCTCGCGCCTCGTCCACGTCGGCCAGGCCGGAGCGGATCGCGGCGCGCGTGAGGACGGCCCCGCTCGCCTTGCGCGCGGCCTGCCATTCGTCGGGCAGCAGCAGGGCCAGGGCCTCCTGATAGCGGCTGTCGGCGGCCACCGCCGCCAGGGCCGGGAAGCTCTCGCCCATGGCCAGCTCCGGGTCGGCCTTGAGGACGGAGTCGAAGAGCTTGCCCAGGCCGGCCAGCTTCGCGTCGTTCTTCCAGTCGGAGCGGTCGAAGGTCACGTCGGCGACGATGTCGGCGAGCACGGCGAGGATCTCCTTCTCCGCCTTCGGGTGGCGCTTCTCCTCGATGAGGCGCTTGGCCAGGGTGAAGAGGCCGGGCGTCGTCTCGCTCATCTCGAGGAAGCGCCGCTTGCCCTTGGGCGGGACGATGAGGCGGATCGCCTCCGTGAGCAGCTCGTCCTTCTCGGCGTCGGGCAGCGCGCCCCGGTCGATGCGGTCGATCAGATAATCGCTCGCCGCGCCGAAGAGGTCCTTGTTGCCGCGCAGCAGGGCCACCTTCTTGGTGGCCAGCTCGTAGATCCGCTTGGCCTGCGGCCGCAGCGCCGGGACCTCCTCGAGCTCCGAGGCGGCGGCGATCATCGAGCGCGCGTCGAAGCGGTCGCGCCGCAGGGCCAGGTCCTTCTCGAAGGCCTCGAGCAGCGAGTGGAGGCGCCGCTCGGCGCGCGCCCTGTCCACGCTCCAGCCCCAGCGCACGAGCAGCGCGCTCTGGCGCGAGTCCAGGTCCTGCGTCCAGAACTCCAGGTCCTGCACGACGGACTTGAGATGGTAATCCTTGTCGCCGTCGCGCGCGTGGAGCGGGACGAAGTGCGCGGAGAGCGCGTGCAGACGCTGCTGGACCCGCTGGAAGAAGCTCTCGGCTTCATCGAGCTTGCCGTCGCGCGCCAGCAGCTGGGCGAGCTTCATGAGGCCGCGCAGGTTCTCGTGGACGACGGCCCAATCCTCCGTGTCGCCCGCCTGCGTCCGGACCAGCGGCGCCAGGCGCCGCGCCTCCGCCAGGTAGGCGTCGCGTTCCGCCCAGTCCGCCTCCGCCGCGTCGAGCAGCCGGGGGAATTTGAGCTCCGCGGGCAGGTACTCCTCGAGGGTATAGATGGAGCCGCCGCCCTCGTCGCGGCCGAAGAGCGCGCCGCGGTTGGCGACGAGCTGGCGCGGGCTTGGAACCCGCTCGGCCGAGCCGTCCAGGGCCAGCAGCCGCGCGCGGCCCAGGGCGCGCAGGCGGCGGTCGCCGTGACGGATGAGGGAGAGCGCCAGGCGCGCCTCGTGGTCGCGGTAGAAGAAGGTCTCGCGCCAGCCGGGCGCCGGCGGCTCGCTCTGCAAAGAAGCCGGCGCGGGCAGGCCGCGCTCGTGGGCGATCGTGCGCAAGACCATGTCGACGCGCGCGAGGTAGGCGCTCAGCAGCCGCGGGGGGATATCCCTGGACGCCTGGTAGTCCGCGCCGGGAAGGGCCCAGAGCGACTCGCGCAGCAGCGCCGCTTCGAGGAGCGGGTCTCCGAGCTGCAGGATCAGGTCCAGCAGCTGCTGGAACTTGGCCTCGTCCTTGTTGAACTGGTTCAGGACGCCGGCCATGGCGCGCGTATCCATCGTGGGCAGCTGAGCGCGCAGCTTGTCGGCGCCGTTACGCGTCAGGAAGGTCCGCAAGGCGACGTCCGCGTGGTCCTGCTCCATGCCCAACGCCCGCTCGGCGTCCCTCATCCGCTTGGCGAGGCTCTGCAGCTTGCGGCGCTGCCGGTCGCCGGGGCGGTCGAAGGGCCCGCCGCGCCCCCGCGGGTCGCGGCGCGGCGCGACGGAATCGAGCGCGTCCTGCCAGTCCCGCGCGGCGCGCAGCACGAGAGCGGGAGCGATGGGGTCCTTGGCCTTCTCCAGCGCGCCGGCCAGCAGGTCCACCTTGTAGTCGGCGTCGGGCAGCGCCTCGTAGAACGGCAGCGACTCGTCCAGGGCGTCGCCGCGGCGGTTGAGCGCCCAGCCCACCGACTGCGCCTTGTCGGCGACGCTGCCCGCGAAGTCGTACTCGCGGCTGGTCGTGGGAGAGCTCTCCATGCCGGCGATGAACTTCATCAGGTCGCCGTCGTAGGCGACGCCGTGCTCCTCGGTCCACTTGTGGATGACGCCGTGCAGGCGTCCCAGCGCTCCGGTCATGGCCAGGCCGTCGGCCATGGCGGCGGTGCGGCGCAGCTCGGCGGCTAGGGCGGGCTCGGCGGCGGCGACCTTGTCCGCGGTCTCGACGAGCTTGCCGCCCAGCGTCGTCAGCTTGGCCAGCGACTCGAAATGGCTCTCTTCGTAGCTCTCCGCCAGCTGGGAAGCGCTGGCATCCTCTTTGGGCTCGTAGAGGCCGCGCTCGGCCAGCGCGTCCATGCGGCGCCTCAGGTCTGCCGGCGCGAGATGGCCGGCGACGCCGGCCAATTCGGCGTCGAGCTCACGGCGGCCTTCCTCGCTGAGCTTGCCGTCGTAATCGCCGTAGGCCTCGATGGCCCGCTCGCGATAGCCCGTCTCGTAGGCGGCGAGCTTCTCGCGCGCCAGCGCGTCGAGGCGGCGCACGAGCGCCAGATGCCCGGCCTCGGCGACCTCGAGCATGAACTTGCCGAGCGGCGACTCGTCGTATTGGCCGATCGGGTACAGCGTGCCGCCGGCGGCGTCGACGTAGGCGTCGAGGACAGCGCGGCCTTGCTCCGTCGCGCCGGCGTCGATCAGCGCAAAGCCCAGGGTCTTCACCTGGTCCGGCTTCTTCTGCAGGTCGGCGCGGGCGGCGGCGTCGAGCCGCGTCCACAGCCGGGCGGCGGGCTCGCCCTCGAGGCGCTTGGCCGCCGTGGCCGTCTCCGAGAAGGTCTTCTCGAGGCTGCCTTTGGCGGCCTCGTCGGCCTGCCGGAGGAAGGAAAGGAACGAGCCGGAGAGGCGGACGCGGTCGGCGGTCTGCTCGGTCTGGGAAAGCCGCGCCCGCTGCTCGGGCGTGGCCGCGCGATGGGTCGCGGCGAAGGCCACCGGCGGCAACGACGCCGGCGGCCGTCCGGCCGCGGGCTCCGGGAGCGCGCGCCACTTCGAGAGCATGCCGCTGATGTGGTCGAGGGCCTCGCGCGCCAGCGAGCCCAGCTGCCCGCGGGCCAAGGCTCCCGCGGCGGCCTCCTTCAGCTTGCGCGCGTCGAGGACGAGCTTGCCCCGGCTGAAGCGGTCCTCCCCTGTCTCGACGCCCAGGGCGTCGAGGCGGTCGGCCCACGGGATCGCGGTCAAGTCGCCGCCCCGCTGGATGAGCGGCGCCGCGTGGGCAGCGAGCGATTCGAAGGTCGTCTTGTAATAAGGGAAGGCGATCGGCACGAACTGGCCCAGGAGCTTGGCCCCGCCGGACGCGAAGATGGCGCGCGCGCCGGGGAAGATCATCTCGTAATCGACGCCGATGCCGGCGGCCTCCAGGTCGTCGGCCAGGCGGACCTCGCTGGCGAAGGCCACGCCTTCCTCGCGCTCGGCCAGCTCGACGATCTTCGCGTGCAGCTCCTGGGGCGAGGCCTTGGGGTCGAGCTCCACGTTCTGGGTGTCGTCGAGCGGCGAGGGCAGGCGGCGCATCGGCACGGCGTGAGCGAGCTCGTGGATCAGCTCGAGGACGGGGGCGCCGCGGCGCAGCGTCACGGAGGAGGCCCAGACGGAGCGGCGGTTGACCAGCGAGTGCAGGGACTTGGCGGCGTGCGAGAACTCCGCGTCGCCCACTTTCACCGGGATCCGGCGGCCCCTGACGGCGTCGACCAGGACCTTGCCGAAGCCGGGAGAGACGGCGGAGATCAGCTCGAAGGCGCGCTCGACGTCGGCGTCGGAGCGCAGGCCGTGCTCGAGGAGGTCGGCGTAGCCCTCGAGACCCGGGTCGTCCGCGCTCGGGGCCGGGGCGCGGCCGCCGTCGAAGAGGCCGCCGAGCGCCGCCGGCGCGGCGGCGGCGGCCTGCGCGCCTTGCCGGAGCTGGGCCT
>CAZZGQ010000060.1:0-14395 GCA_964653765.1 uncultured Elusimicrobia bacterium
CCTTCTACCCCGACCCCTCGGGCGCGCAGAGCCGCTTCAACACGATCAGCCAGACGACGGTGGCGATCACCTGGAGCGGAGGAAACACTGTCATCATCACCGACTCCTCGAACACGATCACGCAAAGCTGGGTCTACAGCAACACTCCGGGAGGCGGCTACTCGATCTGGATCCAAGGCGCGCCGGGCAACACGATCAGCTTCACGACCATCACGGCTTCCAACTTCACGGCGGGAGTCGAAGTGCAAGGGTCGTCGGCCACGACCTTGCTCAACGACTACATAGCGACCACAGGCACCGATATCTACATCGACGGATCGACAGCGACGGTCATTGGCGCCAGCACGCTGAACTCAGGCTGCTCCTCAGGCGGGGACTCCTGGGCTGTCGAGGCGCTCAATAACAGCCGCGACGTGACCGTCTCCTCGAACGCGATCTCCTGCACCGGTGTCGGCGCGGGCTCGAGCTACGCGCTGTACTTCGATCCGGGCACGAGCGGCCTCATCAAGGTGGCGACCAACACCCTCACGAGCCCGCACTACGGGATCGCCGTCGGCACGATGGCGGCCGGCTCGCAGGTCTGGATCACGTCAAACACCATCATCAGCGTGGTGACGAACTCGAGCAACACCGCTGGCCTTTACCTGAACGGCTTGGTCACCGGAGCCACGATCCAGAACAACGCGATCGTCTGGCGCCAGGGCGGCTCCCAGACCGGGGTCTCGCGCTACGGCCTCTACGCTCAGTCCTCCTCCGGGCTCACCATCGACCACAACCGCATCGACCAGCCCGGCCTGATCGGGGGAGGCAGCCACACGGCCGTCTACTTCGCCGGCGTGACGAACACCTCGTTCAAGTTCAACGACGTGAATTCCAGCGGCACGGGCCTGACCAACGCCTACCTGGTCCGGCTGCTCGCTTCGACGGTGACGATCAGGGACAACATCTTCGTCAGCTCCTTCGCTGTCAGCGGGTCCTCCGCCTCGCTTTTCGCCGATGCCCTTTCGGGCATCGGCTCCGACTACAACGACTGGTACAGCTCCAACTCGGCCAACACCTTGATCTGGGGGAGCCAGGCCTACGCCTTCCCGTGGGGCGCCGCTCTCGGCAAGGACGTCAACTCCATCGCTGCCAATCCCCTCTGGAACAACGTGGCTGCCGGCGTCGAGGACTTCCACCCGCGCTCCACGGTGGGCCGCTACGACTACGCCAACCAGACGCTGGACCTGACCGACGCCGTCAACTCTCCGACCCTGGACGCCGCCGACCCCAACGAGCCCCTGGGCTATCAGGGCCTGGGCCCCGAGCCCACGCCCAACGGCAACCGCGCCAACTTGGGCTCCTACGGCCAGACGAGCCAGGCCTCCGAGTCGCGGCAGACGTCGAGCCTCTGCGCCGCCACCAAGACCGTCTGCGCCAACGGCAGCTGCCAAGCCACCAGCATCAGCGGCGGCCTGGCGCTGTTGCCATCGACGCTAACCGGCTACTCCTGCGTCGTCGTCGAGGACGGCGCCACCTACAACGAGCAGGTTACGGTGCAGAACTTCACGATGAACGGCTCGAGCATGACCATCATGGCCGATCCCGCCAGCGGCCTGACGCCTCTAATAGCGCCCAACGTCGCGACGGACACGGCGGCGTTCCAGCTCATCAACGCCTCCGTAAACGTCGTCGGCCTGAACATAGCGCCGTCCGCCGGCGTGCAGTACGGCATCGTCGCTTCGTCGGCGTACGTGACGATCAGCAGCGTCAACGTCCAGGACGCGCCGGGCCGGATCTGGAACGCGGGCATCTCGATCTCGAGCTGGAGCACGATCTCCTACAGCAGCGTTACCGTCGGGCTGGGCAACGGCATCTATCTCGCCGCCTCGACCATGACGACCGTCTCGAACACGCCGGTCCTCGCCTACGACCAGGGCCACTACGCGGTCTATATGGCCAACGCTTCGTCCAACGTCCTGAGGCGAGCTACCCTGCAGAACGACCTGGGGTACGTCGTCGGGATCGATGCCGGCTCTAGTTACAACACGATCAGCCTCAGCACGATAACCAGCGCCTCTTCAAACCGCACGACGGTGGAGGTCGCCGGCTCGTCGAACTCGATCACGAGCTCCTACGTAGCGCTCTACGGTTACAACTCCTACGCTGGAGCGATCAATCTTTCCGGCAGCTACAATACCGTCAGCGTCAGCACGATGGTCGGCTGGGGCGACGTCCGCCTCTACCAGGGCGATCCAGTATCGATCACCGGCAGCTACAACACGCTGTCCAACGACTCCCTGCTCGGCGGGATAGGCCATGCCCTCTCGATCTCCAACGCCGCGAGCGGCACCAGCATCAGCTACTCCACGCTGCAGAACAACACGACCAGCTTCCCGACGATCCTCCTCACGGGAGCCTCGAGCAGCACCTTCGTCAACGACGTCGTCCAAGGCTCCACCATGGTCTACGTCTCGGGCTCGACCGGCACCGTGATCGGAGGCACCGTGCTCGTCGCCACCAACACGGCGGGCTACGGCCTCTATCTCGGCCAAGGCAGCATGAACCTGACCTTCACCTCGAGCACTCTCACGGGCGCCGCGCAGGCCGCCGGCGTCTATCTCGACCAGGGCAACTTCGGCTCGATCGTGCTGTCGACGAACGTGATCTCAGGCTCCCAGTACGGCGTCTATGTCGCCGCCCAGGCGGCGGGAACCCAACTCTGGGTGACGTCGAACACGGTCCAGGCGGCACTCTCGAGCGCGCGCAGCACATACGGCCTCTACCTCAACGGACTGGCGTCCGGCGCCACGATCCAGAACAACGCCGTGGTCTGGCGGCAAGCCGGCTCGGCCTCGGGCCAGACGAGCTACGGGCTCTACGCCCAGTCCGTCTCCGGCCTCAACGTCGACCACAACCGCCTCGACGAGCCCGGTGTGCTCACCGCCGGCTCCTTCGTCGGCGCGTATTTCGGCGGGGCGCAGCAAAGCAGCTTCAAGTTCAACGACGTCAACTCGACGGGCACCGCTTTCGCGAACGCCTACCTCCTGCAGCTTGCCGTCTCCACCGTCTCGATCCGCGATAACGTCTTCTCGAGCTCATTCGTGGTCACCGGCTCCTCGGCCTCCCTGATCGCCGACGCCGCCTCGGGCCTCGTCAGCGATTATAACGACTGGTACAGCTCGACCTCGGCCAACACGCTGGTCTGGGGGGCGAAGGCCTATGCCTATCCCTGGAGCGGCGCGGTCGGCCGGGACGCCAACTCGATCGCCGCCAATCCGCAGTGGAACAACCCCTCCGCCGGCGTCGAGGACTTCCACCCGCGCTCCACGGTCGGCCGCTACGACGCCGCCAACCAGACGCTGGACCTGGTGGACGGCGTCCAGTCGCCCACGATCGACGCCGGCGATCCGGCGGAAGCCTTCGCGCTCGAGCCTTCGCCCAACGGCGGCCGCGTCAACCAGGGAAGCTATGGAGACAGGGCGCAGGCCTCCGAGACCCAGTTGGCGATCGCCGGCTGCGCCACCATCAAGGTGGTCAAGCAGGCCGGGGGAGGGGACTGCGGCGACATCCAGTCGTGCGTCACCGCCATGCCGGCCTCGCTCACGGGCAACTACTGCATCGACGTCCAGGACAGCGCCACTTACGCTCAGCAGGTCACGATCAGCTCGCACGCGGCCGCCGGCAACGGCTTCTTGATCAAGATCGGCGCGCTCTCGACCGCCAATACGCCGGTCGTCAATCCGCCGGCGGCCTCCACCGCCGCCTTCCAGATCGCCCATGCGAGCGTCACCCTCGTCGGCATGAACATCGCGCCCACCGCCGCCGTCCCGTACGGCGTCTTCGCGTCCTCGGCCTACGTGACGATCAGCAGCGTCAACGTCCAGGACCCCGGCGGCAAGATCGGGGGGGCAGGCATGGACCTGGCCAGCTACGACGCCGTCAGCTACTCCAGCGTGACAGTCAAGGCGGCCCACGGCTTCTACTTGCCGGCCACGTCCTCCATGACCACGATCTCCTACAGCACGGCCCAGGCCAACGCCGCCGGCTCCTACGCCGCGTACGTCAACGGCGGCTCCTCCAACACCTTCTCCGTCTTCTTCGCCTCGGACGCCGCCGACGTGGCGATCCAGCTGGACAACGGCGCCGCCTACAACACAATCCGTTTCAGCACAGCCGCGGCCTACAACAACGGCCCCACGCTCTATCTCAGCAGGGCGAGCTCCAACACGATCGCCGACTCGTATCTCCTCGGGCGCAACGACAACAATGGCGCGATCAGGCTCGACAACTTCTCTATGTACAACACGATCGCGCGCAGCTCGGGCATCGCCGACCGTTGGGAGGGCCTGAGGCTCCAGGACGCGTACTACAACAGCTTCTCCGACTGCGTTCTTGCCGGCGCCGCCAACACCTACAATCTGGTCTCCAACGACCACCTGAACGTTCTAAGCCGCTGCACGGTCACGACGAGCGCCAACTGGACGAGCGCCGTCGACGTCATCGACTCGAGCAGCAACACCATCCAGGACAGCTATATATACGGAACCAACGCCACGGGCAGCGGGAGCCAAGGTCTCATCATCGACCACTCGGCGGCGAGCTCCAACCTCAACCAGGTGCTGCGCAGCACCTTCGACGTGCAAGGGCTCGGCATCGACCTCCGGGACTCGACGAACACGCTGACCAACGACTACGTCCTGAGCCGGATCGGGACCGCGGCGAAGCTCGAGGGACGGGGCCATTGGAGCGCCGTGGCCACGAGCACTTTCGTCGCCAACGCCACCGGCAACTACGCCCTCTATCTCACCGGGGTCTCGTCCAACACGATCAGCGGCAGCCGCTTCGACAACCAGGCCGGCGGGGCCGTGCGCCTGGACAGCTTGGCCTCCCTCAACACGATCAGCGGCAGCACGCTCACTGCGACGAGCCAAGCCCTTCTCCTGAACGCCGCTTCCTCCAATACCTTCACCGGCGACTTCGTCCAGGCGGTCGGCAGCGACGGCGTCTGGCTGCAGAATGGCTCCAACGACAACTATATCGCCCTCAGCACGGCCGCCAGCTACACCGGCAGCAGCCAGGGCCTGATCCTGGACGGCTCTTCCTCCAACACCATCACGGCGAGCTACATCGTCGGCTCCGGCGCCGGCGCGATGCTCCTCCAGGGCGGGGCGAGCTCGAGCACGATCGCCTTCAGCACGATCACCGGCATCGGGAACACCGGAGCCTTGCGCTTCAACGGGGCCTCCGGCATGCGCTTCATCGGAGACTTCGTCTACACGGCCAACGCCGACTGCGCCTCGATGGGGAGCGGCTCGAACAACAACCTCATCCTGCAGAGCACGTTCAGCGCCGCCGCCGGCGGCAACGCCATCTATTTCCAGAACGGCGCGGCGACCAATACGATCTCCCAGAGCTATCTCTACGCCGGAGGGGGACATGCGGTCCGGGTCCTGATCCAGGCGAGCTCGACCACGATCCTCAACAGCACGCTCGTCAGCGCCAACGGCGACGCCGTCGAGATCGAGCACGCCTCGGGCACGGTCATCGGCGGCTCGATCCTGAGCGGCTCCGTCAACGGACTCAGCGCCTATTTCGGCGCCGTCGGCCTCTCGGTGTCTTCCAGCGTGATCACCGGATACGGCCAGACCAGCGCCGGCGTCTATCTCGATCCCGGCATCGGAGGCCTCGTGAGCCTCTCGTCGAACACCGTCCTCCCCGGACCGCGGTACGGCGTTTGGATCTCGACGTTGGCGCCCGGCGCCGCGGTCTGGCTGACCTCCAACACGATCGTTTCAACCGGCTCGCCCTCCGGCAACACCTACGGCCTCTACCTCAACGGCCTCGTCACCGGCGCGACCATCCAGAACAACGCCATCGTGTACCGCTCCGCGACCTCGGCTTCCGGCAACACGGCCTACGGGCTCTTCGCCCAGTCCGTCTCCGGCCTCAACGTCGACCACAACCGCCTCGACGAGCCCGGGATGCTCACCGCCGGCTCCTTCGTCGGCGCGTATTTCGGCGGGGCGCAGCAAAGCAGCTTCAAGTTCAACGACGTCAACTCGACGGGCACCGCTTTCGCGAACGCCTACCTCCTGCAGCTTGCCGTCTCCACCGTCTCGATCCGCGATAACGTCTTCTCGAGCTCATTCGTGGTCACCGGCTCCTCGGCCTCCCTGATCGCCGACGCCGCCTCGGGCCTCGTCAGCGATTATAACGACTGGTACAGCTCGACCTCGGCCAACACGCTGGTCTGGGGGGCGAAGGCCTATGCCTATCCCTGGAGCGGCGCGGTCAGCCGGGACGCCAACTCGATCGCCGCCAATCCGCAGTGGAACAACGCCTCCGCCGGCGTCGAGGACTTCCACCCGCGATCGACGCTCGGCCGCTACGACTATTCCAACGGCCTTCTCGACCTGGCCGACACGGTCAACTCGCCCACGCTCGACGCGGCGGATCCGGCCGAGCCGCTCAACTACGAGAGCTTGGGCCCGGAGCCCACGCCCAACGGCAACCGCGCCAACCTGGGCTCCTATGGCCAGACGGCCCAAGCTTCCGAATCACAGCAGGGCTCCAGCCTCTGCGCCGTCACCAGGACGGTCTGCGCCGGCGGAAGCTGCCAGGCCAGTACGATCTCCGGCGGCCTGGCGCTGCTGCCAACCACCCTGACCGGCTACTCTTGCGTCGTCGTCGAGGACGGCTCCACCTACAATGAGCAAGTCGCCGTCCAGAACTACACCAACAACGGCTCCTCGATCACGATCGAGGCCGACCCGAGCTCCGGCCTGCGGCCCGTCGTCGCGCCGCCCGCCACCTCGACGGCGGCGTTCCTCGTGCTGAACTCGAGCGTGAACATCTTTAACATCGACGTGAGACCGGTCGTGGCCGTCCAATACGGCATCAAGGTCTCCTCGAGCTACGTCCAGATCTCCAGCGTCAACGTCCAGGACGCCAACGGCAACATCTGGGGCGCTGGCATGAGACTGGAGTCGACGAGCAACTGGGATACCGTGTCCTACGACAGCGTGACGGTCAAGAACGCGCAGGGATACCTGGTGCTGGGCTCCTCGACCAGCGTCTCCTACAGCACGGCCCAGCTGACGAGCACGTTCGCCTACAATCTCTGGAGCGCGCTCGAGGTGGGCTCCTACGACACCGTCACGGTGTTCGTCGCCAGCAACACCGATACCACCGGCGGCTACGGCCGCGGCATCTGGCTCGCCGGCAACTACGACACGCTCACCCGCAGCCAGGCCTACGGCACTCCCTCGGCCTCCGGATCGCCGTATCCGGGCGTGGCCATCGACGGGTCCTCAAATACGGTCTCTCAAGTCTCCGCGACGGGCTATCAGCTGACCCTGTGGCTGGCCAACGCCAGCTACAACACGATCGTCGACAGCACGTTCACGACGGGGGGAGCTCTCAACGCCCTTTACGTCGGCGCAGGAGCCTCTTACAACACCCTCGGCCGGGATTCCTTCCTGCAGACCGGGTCCAACGACGCCGTCAAGGCTGTCGGCGGGCCCGGCAACGTCGTCTACGGCAGCACGATCACGACCGTCGGCACGGGCGCCGGAATTCACGGTCTAGTCATCAACGCCTCCTCGATGACGATCCTTAGTTCCTATATCCAGGGCGCCACGGCCGTGACGGTCCAGGCCTCGACCGGCATCCTGATCGGCGGAAGCAGCTTGGTGGGTACGGGCAACGTCGAGCCGGTCCTCGTCAACGGAGGCAACGTCAACTTCACGATCTCCTCCAGCGTCGTCACCGGAGCTAATCCGAGCGCCGCCGCCGTCAACTTGGCGGCGGGCAACTCGGGCGTCATCGTCCTCTCGAGCAACACGATGTCCGGCTGCCAATACGCTATCCAAGCCGCCACGGCCGTGGCCGGCACCCAGCTCTGGATCACCTCGAACACGATCATCGCCTCCGCCTCGACCTCGAACAACACCTACGGTCTGTATCTCAACGGCTTGACGAGCGGCGCCACTATCCAGAACAACGCTATCGTCTGGCGCCAGTCCGCCTCGGCGTCGGGGCAGACCGCCTACGGCCTCTACGGCCAGTCCGTGTCCGGCCTGAACATCGATCACAACCGCATCGACGAGCCCGGCCTGCTCACGGCCGGCTCCTTCGTCGGCGCCGCCTTTAACGGCGCCAACCAGACCGCGTTCAAGTTCAACGACATCGCCTCCACCGGCACCGCTTTCACCAGCGCCTATCTCCTCCAGCTGATGAACGGCTCGACCGTCACGATCCGCGACAACGTCTTCCTGAGCTCCTTCGTCGTCACGGGCTCCTCGGCCTCGCTGACAGCGGACGCCGCCTCCGGCCTCAACAGCGACTACAACGACTGGTACAGCTCCAACACGGCCGCGGTCCTGCTGTGGGGGAACGCTCCATACGCCGACCTCCACTCGATCGCCGCCAACCCGCAGTGGAACAACGCCTCGGCGGGCGTCGAGGACTTCCACCCGCGCTCGACCGTCGGCCGATACGACGCCTCCAACGGCCTGTTGGACCTGACCGACACGGTCAACTCACCCCTGCTCGACGCCGCCGACCCGGCGGAATCGTTCTCGCTCGAGCCCACGCCCAACGGCAATCGCGCCAACCTGGGCTCCTACGGCCAGACGGCGCAAGCGTCCGAGTCGCGCCAAACGTCGACCCTCTGCGCCGTGACCAAGACGGTCTGCGTGGGCGGCAGCTGCCAGGCGTCCACGATCTCCGGGGGCCTGGCGCTGCTGCCCACGACTCTGACCGCCTATTCCTGCGTCGTCATCGAGGACGGGGCGACCTACAACGAGCAGGTCACCGTTCAGAACTACACGAATAGCGGCTCCTCGCTGACGATCATGGCCGACCCGGCGACGGGCCTGACGCCGACGGTCGCGCCCAACGTCGCCACCGACACCGCCGCCTTCGTCATCGCCAATTCCAGCGTCAACCTATTCGGCATCAGGGTCTCGCCGGCGGCCAAAGCGACCTACGGCGTCGTCGTCTCTTCGGCCTACGTCACCATCTCGAGCGTCAGCATCGTCGACACGAGCTACATGATCGGCGGCGCCGGACTCAGCCTCTCCAGCGCCAACGCCACCGTCACCTATTCGAGCGTGACGGTCTCGAGCGCGCCGGCGTTCGGCATCTCCGTGACCGGAAACTACAACAGCGTCAGCTATAGCTCGGCCGTGGGCGTATCCGACTACAACAACTTCGGCAACGCGGGCGTCACCTACGTCAGCGGCTCCTCCAACACTTTCACCAACCTGGTCTCGAGCAACGCGAACAACGGAGCGGGCATCAGCCTCGACGGCGGCCACAACGACACGCTGACTCGCGTAACGGCCTGGGGCAAGGTCGGCGACGGCCTCGACATCCACGGAGGCTATCTCCACAGCATCGGCTTCTCCTCGCTGCTCGCGCCCAACAACAGCGGCTTGGACGCCACCGGCTCGACCTTCGTCACGGTTTTCCAGAGCACCATCACCGGCCCGAACTCGACCTTCAACGCCGGAGCCGCGTCCAACACCATCACGGGCAGCTATCTGCAGGTCTCGGGCGGAGGACCGGCCCTGCTCATTTGGGGCGCCTCCTACAACACGGTCAGCCAAAGCACGCTCGTCGTCACGGCCGCCGGCGCTCCCTATCAAGCCCTTCAGATCGGTCTCGACAACGCCGATGCCTCAGCCTGGAACCGGTTCAGCCAGGACCTGTTCATCACCCAAAGCGCCTGGGGATCGGTCACCGCGAACCTAAGCACCCACAACAACACGATCAGCTTCAGCACGATCACCAATACGACCGGCGGCCCGGGCATCGCGCTCTCCGGCAGCACGAACACTCTGACGAACTGCTACGTGCAGGGCTCGACCGCCGTGATCGTCAACCCCGGCACCGGCACCGTCATCAGCGCCTCCGTCCTCGTGGCGCTCTCCAATCAAGGCGCGGCGGTCTACCTGGGCGGCAACAGCTACTCGCTGACGGTCACCTCGAGCGTCCTGGTCGGGGCGGGCGGCGTCGGCAGCGCCTCGGCGGGCGTCTATCTCGATGGCAACAACCGCGGCTCCATCATCCTCTCCACCAACACGATCTCGGGCGCGCAGTACGGCGTCTACATCGCAACCCAGTCCGCCGGCGCCCAACTCTGGATCACGTCCAACACCCTGATCCCGGCGCTCTCGGCGTCGCTGAACACGTACGGCGTCTACCTCAACGGCCTGACCAGCGGGGCGACGGTGCAGAACAACGCCATCGTTTGGCGCCAGTCGGGCTCCGCCTCCGGCCAAACGGCGTACGGGCTCTACGCGCAGTCGAGCTCAGGCCTCAACTTCGACCATAACCGCGTCGACGAGCCCGGCCTGCTCGCGGCCGGCTCCTTCGTCGGCGCCGCCTTCAACAACTCGAGCCAGACGGCCTTCAAGTTCAACGATATCAACTCCACGGGCACCGCTTTCACCAATGCCTATCTCATCCAATTGGTGAACGCCTCCACGGTCACGATCCGCGACAACGTCTTCCTGAGCTCCTTCGTCGTCACGGGCTCTTCGGCCTCGCTGACAGCGGACGCCTCTTCCGGCTTCGCCAGCGACTACAACGATTGGTATAGCTCCAATCCCTTTAACACGGCGATCTGGGGTTCGAGCGCCTATGGCTACCCGTGGAGCGGAGCGATCGGCCGGGATGCTAACTCGATCGCCGCCAACCCGCTCTGGGCCAACGCCTCAGCCGGCGGCGAGGACTTCCACCCGCGGTCCACCGTGGGCCGCTACGACGCGTCCAATGGGACGCTCGATCTGATGGACGGCGCGCAGTCGCCCACCATCGACGCCGCCGACCCCGCCGAGGCCTTCGCGCTCGAGCCTTCGCCCAACGGCGGCCGCGCCAACCAGGGCAGCTACGGAGACACGGCGCAAGCCTCCGAGACCCAGCTCGCGATCGCAGGCTGCGCCACCATCAAGGTCGTCAAGCAGGCGGGGGGAGGCGATTACCGCGACATCCAATCCGCCGTCACGGGCCTGCCGGCGTCCCTCACCGGCACCTACTGCATCGACGTCCAGGACAGCGCCACTTACGCGCAGCAGGTCTCGATCAGTTCCCAGGCGCCCACGAGCAACGGCTATCTCATCAAGATCGGAGCTCTCTCGACCTCCAACAGGCCCGTGGTCAGCCCTCCGTCGGGCGCCACGGACGGATTCGACATCAGCCATGCGAGCGTCTCGCTCGTCAGCCTCAATATCCAGCCGACCAACAACGTCACCTACGGCATCAGCGTCTCCTCGCCCTACGTGACGATCAGCAGCGTCAACGTCCTCGACTCCGGAAGCCATATCGGCCTCTACGGCGTCACGCTAGGCAGCTGGGACACGGTGACCTATTCCACGGTCTCGATCCTGAGCGCCCACGCGTTCTATCTCGGCGGCTCGACGATGACCACGATCAGCCGGAGCTCCGCCACGACGGATGGCGCGTACAAGTTCGCGCTGTACTCGAGCGGGTCGTCGTCCAACACCTTCTCCCAGGACTTCTTCTACGCCGGCTCCGCCGCGGCTTTCCGCGCCGAGGTCAATTCCAACGCCAACATCGTCTCACAAAGCACCATCACCAACAGCAACGGCTCCGGCCTGGCCTCCTTGATCATAGACGGCTCCTCGTCCAACACCGTCACCCAGTGCTACCTCTACAGCCCAAGCGCGCCCGGCCTTGAGCTCCAGGATTACGCCAGCTCCAATACGGTGAGCTCCAGCACCCTGGTCTCGACCGGCCATCATGCCCTCCTCCTGGTGCAAGCGTCCTCCTCGAACACTTTCGTCCAGGACACCATGTTTTCCGCGAATAGCGACGCCGTCTGGCTGCAGGAGCGCTCCAACGCCAATCTCATCGCCTTCAGCACGATGACCTCGGCGAACAGCACCCAAGGCCTGCTCATCGACGGCTCCTCTTCCAACACCATCACGCAGAGCTACATGTTCAGCCCCAGCGCCGCCGCCGTGATCTTCCGGAACTATGCCAGCTCCAACACGCTCGCCTTGAGCACGGCCGTCTCCGCCGGCACCCTGGCCCTGGAGATCTCGCAGAGCTCCTCCAACACCTTCACCATGGACATGCTCGTCGAGAGCAACGGCAGCGGCGTTCAGATCCACAACAACTCCGGCGCCAACCTGATCTCTCAAAGCACGATCACGGCGGCGGGCGGAGGGATTCCCCTGATCTTCGACAGCGCCTCCACCAATACGGTCACGCGGAGCTACATCTTCGACTCCGGCACCAACTACGCGATAGTCCTCCAGAACTATTCCAGCTCGAATACGATCAGCCTCAGCACGGCCATAGCCACTGGGAGCACCGCCGTGAACCTGGATCACACCTCCAGCAACACCTTCGCGCAGGACTTCATCACCTCCGTGGGCCACGACGCCCTCGACTTCAGCACTCTGGCGAACGCCAACTTGATCTCGCAGAGCACGCTCACCGCCGTCGGCGGAGGCACCGGGGAGGGCGTGAACTTCTCGGGCGCCTCCTCCAACACCGTCACGCAAAGCTACATCTTCAGCGGAAGCGACAACGGCGTGCGCTTCTTCAACGGCTCCAACGGCAACATGTTCAGCTTCGACACGATCGTCTCCACCGGAGGTCATGGGGTGGAGATCAACCAGGCCTCGAGCAACACGTTCTCCCAGAGCTTCGTCACCGCCCTGGCCCGCGATGCCTTCGATCTCAACTCGCTCGCCAACGCGAACACGATCTCGCAGACCACGGTCACCACGACGGGGGGCGGCGTGGCGGAAGGCCTGAACCTCAACGGCGCCTCCTCCAACACGATCACGCAGAGCTACATCTTCAGCGGCAGCGACAACGCGGTGAGGCTCTTCCCGGGCTCCAATTCCAATCTCTTCTCTTATACGACCATCGTGTCCACGGGCGGCAAGGGCGTGGAGGTCAATCAGAGCTCGTCCAACACCTGGACCCAGGCCATAGTCACGGTCATTGACAACAGAAGCGCCGCCGACGTCATCGGATCCACCAATACCACCTTCGGCGGCTCCGTTCTCTCCTCGCCGCTGCACGGCTTGAGGATGATGGGAGGCAGCTCCGGCCTCATCGTGTCCTCAAGCGTGATCTCGGGCTCAGGCTCGGGAAACTATGATCTGTACATCGAGGTGGGCAGCAGCGGCGCCATCGTGCTGTCGAGCGACACCCTGCTGGCCGGGGCCCAGTATGGCGTTTGGATCGGGACGCCCGCCGCGGGAGCGGCGGTCTGGCTGACCTCCAACACCATCGTCTCCAGCGGCTCGACCTCCGGCAACACCTACGGCCTCTACCTCAATGGCTTGACGACGGGCGCCACGATCCAGAACAACGCCTTCGTTTATCGCGCCGCCTCCTCGGCCTCCGGCAACACGGCTTACGCTCTCTATGCCCAGTCCGTGTCCGGCCTCAACGTCGACCACAACCGCATCGACGAACCCGGGCTGATCACAGCCGGCTCCTTCGTCGGCGCCTACTTCTACGGCGCCCAGCAGACCAGCTTCAAGTTCAACGATATCAACTCCACCGGCACGGCGTTCACGAACGCCTATCAGCTGCAGCTCGCGGTCTCCACGGTCTCGATCCGCGACAACGTCTTCCTGAGCTCCTTCGTCGTCACCGGCTCGTCCGCCTCGCTCTCCGCGGACGCAGGCTCGGGCGTCGCCAGCGACTACAACGACTGGTATAGCTCCAACTCCGCCGCGGCGCTGCTCTGGGGCAACGCCAACTACAGCGACGTCCACTCTATCTCTTCGAACCCACTCTGGAACAACGCCTCCGCCGGCGTCGAGGACTTCCACCCGCGCTCCACCGTCGGCCGCTACGACGCCGCCAACGGCACGCTGGACTTGGTCGACGCCGCCCAATCGCCGACGATCGACGCCGCCGATCCCGCCGAGCCGACCAACTACGAGGGCCTGGGCCCCGAGCCTAGCCCCAACGGCAGCCGCGCCAACCAGGGCTCCTACGGCCAGACAAGCCAGGCTTCCGAGTCCGCGACCACCATCGCGGGCTGCGCCACCATCAAGGTCGTCAAGCAGGCGGGGGGAGGCGATTACCGCGACATCCAATCCGCCGTCACGGGCCTGCCGGCGTCCCTCACCGGCACCTACTGCATCGACGTCCAGGACAGCGCCACTTACGCGCAGCAGGTCACCATCAGCTCCCAGGCGGCGGCGAGCAATGGCTACCTCATAAAGATCGGCGCCCTCTCCACGGCCAACACCCCGGTGATCGCCCCGCCCACCGCCTCGACCGCGGCCTTCCAGATCGCCCACGCCAGCGTGACGCTCGCCAGCCTGAACATCGTCCCGACCAACGCCGTGCCCTACGGCGTCGTCGCCTCCTCGGCCTACGTGACGATCAGCAGCGTCAACGTGCAGGACGC
>CAZZGQ010000061.1:0-14197 GCA_964653765.1 uncultured Elusimicrobia bacterium
ACCCGGCCAAGGACCCGGCCGCGCTGTGCCGCTGCGGCGCCTCCGTCAAGAAGCCGTTCTGCGACGGCACGCACTCGAAGGTCGGCTTCCAGGCCGCGGAGCGCGCCGTCCCCGAGTCCAAGGAATAGCCGGATATGGTAGAGTGACGCATCCTCCGCTCTCTCGTCCCGTACCTCGCTTACCTCTTCTCCACCTTCGTCAAGCTCACGTCCAGTCTGACGATCGTCCGGGGCGATATCCGCGCGAGGCTCCGCCAGGCCGACCAACGCTTCATCTACGCGTTCTGGCACCAGCAGCAGGCCTTCTTCACCGTCTCCCATCGCGGCGACAAGATGACCTGCCTCATCAGCCAGTCCAAGGACGGCGACATCATCTCCGAGACGATCCGCCTGTGCTGCGGCGTGGTCGCCGTGCGCGGCTCGTCCTCGCGCGGCGCCTCGAGCGCCGTGCGCTCCCTTGTGACCGCGCTCGAATCCGGCCTCGACATCGGCATCACCCCCGACGGCCCCAAGGGCCCGGCGCGCGAGGTCAAATCCGGGATACTCTTCCTCGCCCAGAAGCTCGGCGTGCCCATCCTGCCCATCGCCGCCGCCGAATCCAACAGCTACGTCTTCAAGAAGTCCTGGGATCGTTTCACGTTGATGATGCCCTTCGGCCGCATGTTCGTGGTCTACGGCGAGCCTATCTCCGTCGGCCCGGCGGACGATCCGAGCCTCAAGGCCGCTGAGCTCAAGAGCGCCCTGGACGCCGTCACGCTCGAAGCGGAGCGCCTCGCCGCTTCGAAATAAGACTACCCTGCACGGCTATGAGCCTCTAGAAGATGCCGCTCGTGGTCCGGGTGGGTCGAGTCAAGAAAGTGTTCATCGACGAGCAGGAGCCGCCCTGCGGACGCATGACCCGCGCGAGCTCCCGGCACGCCGCCGCCTTGTCGGTCCAATGATGGGAGGAACCTGACGTACCGAAAGAATCCGCCGATTCCCCGGTCGTGCTCGTAGCGGTGTTCCACGACGTTCACGGGGCGATCGCAGCAGAATTGCTAGCATGCGCCCATGAAAACCAACGCCAAGACCGCCAAGCACGCCGTCGGCACTCGCGAAGAGTGGCTCAAGAAGCGCTTGGAGCTTCTCAAGGACGAGAAAGAGCACACCCGCCGCTCCGATGAGCTGGCCCGCCGTCGCCGGGAGCTGCCCTGGGTCCGCGTGGAAAAGGAATACCGCTTCGACGCCGACGACGGACAAACCACGCTCGAGGGACTTTTCAAAGGACGCTCGCAGCTGCTCATCTACCACTTCATGTTCGGCCCCGACTACAAGGCAGGCTGCCCGTCCTGCTCCTCGATCGCCGACGGCTTCAACGGTTTCTTCGTGCACTTGATCAATCACGACGTGATGTTCTGGGCGGTCTCTCGCGCGCCGCTGAAGAAGCTCCAGGCCTTTAAGAAGCGCATGGGCTGGACCTTCCCTTGGGCGTCTTCCTTCCATACTGACTTCAACCGAGACTACAGCGTGGGCTTTACCGAAGAGCAGCAACAGACGGGCGGCATCGAATACAACTGGCGCCGCGAGCCTCCCATGCCGGTCAAGAGCGACGGCGGCGGCGCCGCGCCGTTCGCCAAGTTGGCGGGCACCGACGTGGCGACTTACGTCCGCGAGCGCCCGGGCATGAGCGCCTTCGCGCTCGAAGACGGCGCCGTCTACCATACCTACTCCGCCTACGCGCGGGGCCTCGACGCCCTCTGGGGCATGTACGCCTGGCTCGACCGCGCGCCCAAGGGCCGCAACGAGACGGGCGAGCTGTGGTGGCGCCATCACGATTCGTACGGCAAGTGATCCTAAAAAGCGTGATGAGCTGGACGAGCTCGGAGTGGGGTCGCCTGTTGTCGGCGGTTAGAACCTGCTGCGCGCGGCTTACCTTACGGTACGAACCGGCGAAGAAAATTCTTCACCCAAGGGATGGCTGAATCCACGATGTCGGGAGCGTTCGAATGCTTGGTATCGAGGAAAACCATCAGGCTGGCCGGAGGGCCTTCGCGCCTGAACGCGTTGATGTTCCTGGGCTCATTGTCAAAGCCGCCGACGATAGTCACTTCGGGGTGTTCCCTCTTCAACTCTTTGATCTTCTCGGCCTTGAAAGCGTCGTCGGCCTGGCTGATATCCTGCTTCAAGAAGATCACGGCGCCGCCGTTCTGCCCTTCCGGAAGGGGGAATGCTTGCGGCAGAGGGAAACCGTGCTTCTCCAAAACGGCGAGAGTTCCTTCCATCAACGCCTGCTTGCGTCCCGTCATATAAGCGGCCGTGCCGCCCGCCGCGACCACGGCCTGGACGAATTCCACCGCGCCTGGATTGGGCTCGTCCGCAAGTAGATATCGGTTGTCGAAGAAGCGGCCGCTCTGGAGCCTCGGATTCTCTGCCCAGAATCGCGAGAGCTGGTCCAAGAATGACTCGTTTGCCACGCCCGCGTCCCGCGCCGTGTCCTTCAGATCGAAGCGCAGCCGCGGACGCTGCTCAGGAGGAAGCCCCGAGACGTCCACGAGAGGCCTGACCTTTGCCGTCTCCTCCGGAAAGGCCGCCTGGACCTCGGGCTGGGCGATGAATTCGCCTAGAATCTTGCGGCTGCGTTCCTCCGTGCTCGTCAGCGTGTCGTCGATGTCGAAGATCACCAGCGGCTTCGCGCCCGTCGCCGCCGACTCTTCGACGCGGCCGAGGAGTTGGTTCAAAACCTCCGGATGAGGGAGAGCCGCCTTGGATGGAGCCGCCGAAACCAGCAATGATGCGGCCAAAAGGACATCCACGGCGAAATCGTATTTCATAGGGCTCCTGATGAGATTCTATCCCTGACTCGCCCCATAACTGTGGGTCCAAAGGACCTTCGTAAGGCGATATTTCGGCCTACGCGACAAGGAGTAAGAAGAAGCCGCGCCGGGCAGGCTCACCGGCGCGGCTTATTCACTTGCCGAAGTGCTCCAAGTGAAACCTTTCACGATCATCCGCTATGAGTCGGATCGGTTCTTCGATGGCGGAGCCAGGAGAACCTCGCCACGTGAGTCTCAGTCCGCGTCTTCGGGCTTGCGGCGCTGATCCTCGGTCAACCCGAGCTGGCGATGGAAGAGGGAAATGAGCGCGGGCTGGAACACCATCGTCAGCAGCGCGATCGAAGCGCAGCCGCCGATCACGACGATGGCGAGGGGGCGTTGGGCTTGCGCTCCGATCCGGGTCGACAGCGCGGCCGGCAGGAGCCCCAAACCGTCGACGAGCGCCGTCATCGTGAGAGCCCGGATACGCCGGTCGCAGCCCTTGATGATCGCGTCCGAAAGCGAAAGCCCCTCGTCCCAAAGCTGCTTGATGTAGAAATTGAGCAAGATCCCGTTCATGATCGCGATCGCGAAGATCGAGATGAACCCGACCGCCGCCGAGACGCTGAACGGCGTGCGTGTGAGGGCGAGGGCGACGATGCCGCCGAGGCAGGCCAGGGGGATCTGCGCCATCAGGATCAGGGTGTTGACGAGCGACAGCGTGGCCCAGTACAGGATGCCCGCGATGATGACCAGGGCCAGCGGGATCACGAGCTCGAGGCGATGGTTGGCTTCCTCCAGCTCCTTGTATTCGCCGATCCAGTCGATGGTCACGCCCTCGGGCAGCTTGATCTTCTCCGCGACGCGGCGCTTGGCCTCCTCGATGGTGCTTTGCATGTCCCGGCCGCGCACGCCGAACCTGAGCGGCACGTAACGGCGCAGCCCCTCCCGGTAGATGTACGACGCGCCCTCGGCCGTGCGGATATCGGCGACCTGGGCCAGCGGGACGTAGCCGCCGCTCGGCAGGCTGACCCTGATCTGGCGGATCGCTTCGAGGCTCTGGCGGAACTTCGCCTGCCAGCGAACGACCAAGTTGAAGGCCCGGTCCCCTTGCAGCACCTGGGTGACCGATTGGCCGCCCATGGCCGCGGACACGACCGCGTTGACGTCCCCGACGTTGAGGCCGTAGCGCGAGCAGGCCACGCGATCGGGCGTGATGAGCAGATTGGGTTGCCCCATCGAACGGTAGACGGCCACGTCGGCCATTCCGCGCACTTCTCGCAGGACCTCACCCACCCGGCTTGCGACTCGCTCGTCCGTGGCGAGGTCGGGCCCGTAGATTTTGATCGCGTTGGCGCCCTTGACGCCGGACAGCGCCTCGTCGATGTTGTCCTCGATGTATTGCGAGTAGCCGAATTCCGACTCCGGGAACTCCTTCTTCAGCCGCTCGTCCATCTTCTGGATGAGCGACTCCTTCGTGACGCCGCGCGGCCACTCGGACTGCGGATTGAGATCGACCGAAAACTCGACGTTGGAGAAGCCGACGACATCGGTGCCGTCATCAGGACGGCCGAGCTGCGAGTAGACGCTCTTGACCTCAGGGAAGGAGGCGAAAATCTCGCGCGACCGGTTGGCGAGCTTGTTGGCGTTGGCAAGCGAGGTCGTCAGCGGGAGGGTGGCCCGCGCCCAGATATTGCCTTCCTCGAGCTTGGGCAGGAACTCGGCGCCGAGGAATGGGAAGAGCGCAAAGCCGGCCGCCATGACGCCGGCGATCACCGCGACCGTGAAGCGCGGACGCTGCAAGATCTTGAAAAAGAGATCGTGGTAGAAGCGCTGGACGCGGTCCCAAACGACGTTGTGGGACTCCTTGATCCCCTGGTGCAGGGTGAAGGAGCAAAGCACCGGCGACAGCGTGACGGCAAGCAGGATCGCCACCGCGAGCGCGAAAGCGTAGGTATGCGCCATCGGCGAGAAGATGACGCCCTCCACGCCCTTCATGGTGAACAGCGGCAGGAACGCGACCAGGAAGATGACCGTCGAATAGAGCATCGGCCCGCCCACCTCTTGCGAAGCGTTGCGGATGCACTCCCAGTCCGTCTGGCCTTGCTTGCGGTCGGTGACCATGTGCCGGAAAATGTTCTCGACGACGATGATCGTCGAGTCGATGATGATCCCGAAATCGACCGCGCCGAGAGAGAGCAGGTTGGCCGGCGTCCCGGTCAGATAGAGAAGGATGAAGGCGCCGAACATCGACAAGGGCACGTTGACGGCGGCGACCGCCGCCGTGCGGAAGTTGCCCAGAAAGACGATCAGCACGAGAAAGACGAGGACCATGCCGACGCTCAGGTTCTCGAGCACGGTGTGCAAGGTCAAGTGGACGAGGTCCCCGCGGTCGTAGAAGGGCTGGATCTTGACGCCTTTGGGCAGGACGCCCGAATCGTTCAGCTCAGCGACCTTCTTTCTCAGGGCCTTGAGGGTCTGGAGCGTATCGCCGTACTTGCGCATCAAGACGATGCCCTCGACGCCCTCGCCTTCCTGGCCTCTGCCGACCAGGCCCAGGCGCGGGGCGAATCCGACGTTCACCTCCGCGACGTCCTTGACGCGCAGCGGAGTGCCCTTGGTCGCGGCCAACGTCGTGTTGCCGATATCGTCGAGCGTCTTGATGAACCCGACGCCGCGCACGTTGAAGGCTTGATCGCCCACCGCCAGGTAGCTGCCTCCCACGTTGGTATTGGCGTTCGAGATCGCGCCCGTCAGGGCCGGCAGCGACAGGCCGTAGTGGCCGAGCTTCTCGGCGTCCACCTCGACGTGATATTCCTTGGTCAGGCCGCCGAAGTTCGAGACGTCCTCGACGCCGGGAACGGTCTTGAGCTGCGGCCGGACGACCCAGTCGGCGATCTCCTTTTCCTTCATCGGATCGTGATCATCGCTGACGACCCAATAGCGATAGATCTGCCCGATGGGGCTGTCGGGACTCGTGCCCGGAGCGACTCCCGGCAGCGCCAGGTTGATGAGCGGCAGGCGATTGAGCGTCTCGATGCGGTCCCAATAGAAGTCGCTGTCCCAGTCGAAATAGAGCTTGATGTCGGAGAGGCCGAAGAGCGAGATCGATCGGATCGCCTTCAGATTCCTGGTTCCGGCCAAGCCCCACTCCAGGGGGAAGGTGACGAGCCGCTCGACTTCCTCGGCGCTCATCCCCAACGGCTGGGTGATGATCTCGACCCTGGGCTGGATGGGGTCGGGATAAGCCTCGATGTGCAGGCCGCGGAACGCCAGTATGCCGCCAAAGATCAGCAGCACCGCGCCGCCGAGGATCACGCCGCGCTCCTTGAGCGCCAGATTCATCAACCAGCGGAACATTCCCGAATCTCCTCAGTAGCTCTCGCCGCGCGACTGGTGCCAGAGCGCGTTGAGCTTGAGCGCCTCGGACATGACCCGCTCACCCGTCTTGAGGCCCGATACCACCCGGGCGTAGCCCGCCTCGTTCCAGGTGCTGATCTCGACCTTGCGCCGCTCCACCTTGTCGGGCGCGATCTCGACGAAGGCGTAATAGGCGTCCTCGTCGAAGACGAGCGATCCCTGCGGCACGATGATCGCCGAAGTGGCCTTGGTCAGAATCCTCACTCGCGCGAGCATCTGCGGCTTGAGCTTTAGCCCCGGATTGTCGATCTCGCACTTGATCTGCGCCGTGTGAGCGTTGGGATCGATCGACGGGCTGATCCGGGAGATCTTTCCGTGAAAAACCTCCTTCGGATAGGCGGCCGTGACGGCGGCGAGCGGTTGACCGACCTCGACTCGCCCCATGTCGACTTCGTAGAGGTCTCCCGTGATCCAGACCTTGTCGAGGGTCCCGACCTGGTACAAGACGTCGCCGGGATTGACGGCCGCGCCGCGAACGGCCTGGTTCTGGATGATCGTGCCGCTGATCGGGGCCCGCATCGTGATGGTCGTCGAGGGGCTCGAGATCGCCACGATGTCCTCGTCCGACATGCCCAGCAGCTCCAGCTTGCGCTTGGCCGCCTCCATCATCCATTTCGAGATATCGGATAGCCCGGCGCTGGCCTGCATGTTCTTGGCTTGAAGATACTCGGCCTGCGCCGTCATGAAGTCCGGGCTGTAGAGCTCCAGGATCGGCTGCCCCTTGATCACGGTGTCCCAAACGCTGGCCTTGACGTCCTCGATGCGCCCCTGAACGCGGGATGAGATCGCCGCCACCTTCCGATCGTCGAACGTGACCAACCCGGTCGTCTCGAGCACGCCGGGCAAGGCCACTTCCCGGACGCGCATCGGCTGGACGCCCTCCTTGGGCGTGATCTCAAGCTGCGGCGGCCTCACGGGCTGATTTCCCAGCGGCACGCTCGCGGCGTCGGCGTCTTGGTGGCCCTGGCTTGCCGCCACCCCTGTGAGGAGGCCGGCGACGGCCGCGAGGACTACGAGAATGGTCTTCATTTTGCGAGAGGCCCTCCCATGGCCTGTTCGAGCGCCACGCGCCCGGCCAAGAACTGGTTCGCCGCGGTCAGAGAGTTGACTCTGGCGGTGTAGAGGCTTTGGAGAATGTTGGCGAGCGTCGTGAAGTCGATCTTCTTCGATTGATAGGCGATCAAGGCGACGCGGAGGTTCTGGCTCGCCAGCGGCACGAGAACGTCCCTGTTGAGCAGGGCGTTCTTGTAGGCGAGCTGCATCGAGCGGTAGAGCTGGACGATGCTCGTCTCCGTCTGGATTTGCACCCCGTCGAGGTTCTGGCGGGCGGCCTCGAGAAGCCGCGACGCCGCGCGGATATCTTCTTTCTGCCTGAACCAAAAGAAGATCGGAATGCTCAAGGAGATTCCCGTCGAGAAGTCATGCGAGGGCATGGCACGGCCCGTCACCGCGCGCTGGGCCTGCTCGTCCTGGGTCGCGTTGATCGAGCCTTCGGGATAGTTGTTGCGCATCCAGGACACGTTGAAGTCGGGCAGCAGCTCCATCCAGGCGAGCTTGCGCGCTGTCTTGGCGTTCTTTTCCGTGAGAGCCGCCGTCAGGACTTCCTGGCGCGTCGAGAGAGCTTTGGCTTTCACCTCGTCCAGTGGAAGCTCGAACGGCTTGATGTCGATCTCGCTCGTCAATTGGATCGGCGTCTCGGGATGCCGCAGCATGAGCGCGTTGAGCGCCGCCTCGTCGTTGGCTTGGGCCGTCCGGCTGGCCAAGACGGACTGGCTCGCCTGAGACAGCGCGAACTGCGCGCTGATGAGGTCGGTCTGGGCGTTTTGATTGGCCGTGTAGGCGATGCGGGCGACCTCCAAGACCTCGGCGAGGCTCGCCGCGTTCTCCGAGTTGATCCGCACCGACGCGCTGTCGAGCAGCGTCTGATAATAGGCCGTCTGCGCCTGCGCCGTGGCGTCGCGCACGGCCGCCATGTAGGTCAGGCGCGCGATCTCCGCCGCGCGGCGGGCCTGGTCGCCCTGGAGCCAGCCCTTGCCGGGAAACTGGAGCGACTGGCTGATGCCGACGGATTGAGTTTGCGCCTTGGTAAACCCGTTGGGCGTCTGGCTCTTTTGGATGCTGAACTGGGGATCAGCGGGGGTGTAGGCCGGCTCGATCTGATGGAGCGCCGCGTTGTAGTTAGCCTCGGCGGCCCGAACCGCGGGATTATGCGCGACGGCCTCCTTGATCGCATCGTCGATCGATAGGCGCTGCGTGTCGGCCACGGTCTCGCCGGACGCTCGAAGGGCCGCGAGCGCCAGCACGAGCCCAAGAAGAGCGGCCCGAGCCTTCATTTCTTGGCGGCGTCCTTGTTCACGATATTGGGAAAGCGGCTGAGGTAATACGCCATCGCCAGGCCCAAGATCGCGTAATCATCGAGCAATCCGAAGACGGGGATCGAATCGGGGATGAGATCGAAGGGCGTCAGCAGGTAGAAGAGCGCGCCGTAGGCCACGAGCTTGTCCATCGTCGTGAGTTGCTGGGAGCTGATGACGTTCCACATGCCCTGGATGCGCTTTTTCCACTCCGCCCCGAGCTTGGCGACGGCGAAGATCTCCTTCTTGCCTTCCTCGACCTCCTTTATACGCGAAGGGCTTGATCCGATCTGCGAGATGCCCTCGACCATCGCCTCGTTGGGGTCTCCTTTCCGCTTGAGGAGCGCGTCCGAGAAGCCCAAGGTCTTGAGCGTGGCCTGGAAGGAGAGCTCGCGGGCGTCGTTGATTGTCGATTGCGCGAGCTGGGAATTCGGATCGATGTGGCCGTCGACAACGAGCTGCTCGACTCCGCGAGAAAACGCGCGCTCATACAACGGCGGGAGCGGCCTGTCCTTGGCCGACTTGCGCCAACGCCGCAGCGTCATTCCCGAGACGCCGAGAATCTTTCCCAGCCTCTCCGGGGAAAGATGGGCCTCGTCCGCGAGTCTAAACATTTGTGAATTCGTCATACTCGAATGATAGTCGCAGTCCATAATTGTGTCAAGACCCGCCTGGTCGGATCGCTGCAGTTCTTCGGCTGGGTCCCGGCGATCGAGCGAACCTCGAGCTTTATCCCGCCAGGAGCGGATTTCACCGCTTCACGCAATACGGCGGAGTTAAACGAGCCTTTGCGCAAGCTTCCCGAAATCCCGATGATCGTCTTCATTCGCTTATCCGAGCGTTTTGAGAACGCGAACTTCTGAAGCCGTCCTGGGACACGCACTCGCCCGCCGACCATCTGAGCGAGCTCAAGGAGCAGATCGGTGAACAAAGAAAGAGACGACCGTCGACTCGCCCCACCACCGTGGGGTCCAAAGGACCTTCGTGAGCGGATATTTCGGCCTACGGCAGCGCGCCGTTCTCTCAGAGCGGGGTCGCTTTTTGAGCGAAGTTAGAACGTACCTGACCCTGTCAAGTCCGCGCGACGATGGCAGATGGACGCGCCTTTACCCACTTTTAGCGGAAGGGGGACCTGAGGACCCAGGCCCAGCGGGTGAGTCGCCGCTACGCTGGACTCGATGGGAACCGCTGAACGGAGCCGTCTTCTGCTCATCGTCGTCTTCGTCATCCTCATTGCGCCCAGAGCTCCATGCGCGGAGTCGTCTCCTTCCCGCTCGCCATCGAATCAAGCGGCGCTTGCATCGATGCCGCAGGGCGAGGTTATTCCCTCGCTCGTGGTCTCAGAAGTAACCCGGCCCGGGCTCGCAATCCCCTCCGACGTCTCCGCCGAGACTCCTGCGGTCGCTGCAAAAACCCCGACGGAAGCGCCGAGTCCAGCGGCGGAGCCGACGGCTCATGAAAACACCTTTCAGCAGCTCACTCTGAGCGTCTCTCAGCTTCACGCTAAAGGGAGCCCCCAAGAGGATGGGGCCATAATCGAGGAACTATTCACTGGCCGCGATTTGCGACAGGGGCTGCATCTCGTCGATTCAGCCGACCCGCACAAGGACACCGCCTATTTCGGCGAGCTGCACGGTCGCCGCGTCTTCGTCAAGTTCAACGGCGACGAACGAGAGATGCGAATCCTCTTGAAAACGCATCACGTTGCCATTCCCGACAATATCAGCATTCCCCGCCTGCTCGGGACGGGGAGCTCCGATACGGACCTCATGGCGATCGATCCCAATAGGATCGCCGATCATAAGCGAATCCTCGGTCGAAACAAATTGTACCGAGAATTCATTCTCGCCACCGAAGCGGCGCCGCTCAATGCGGTTCACATCGAAGACATCGACCGAGCGCACTTCCACCCCATCGCGCTTGCCGACTGGGAAAATCTGAAAGCCGCCATCGTCGCCCTGCACGATGCGGGGATCCTTCACTTGGACTTAATGGGGAACATACTCGTCACGCAGCGCGATGGCCGTACTTTTTTCCACATAATCGATTTTGGCCTCGGGAACGATCAGCCGGGAACGGATTTCTTTAGGATCAATCTAGGGGTTGACTTTGCGGCTCTCAAGCACCTCGGCATCATCCTAAAGGGAAGGTCGATGGTCAAGCGCCCGCGGCTCATCGATCGACTGTCTGCTTTTGTCTCTCGCCTCAGAAAGACGGCCGCGAAAGCGCCATAGCGCGGCCGGATGTCGGCACGGTGGGCCGTCGTTCGGCCAGCCTTCTAAGCGCGCCGTGTCGGCTACCCCGCAAGCCGCTTTCAAGGTCACGAGAGACGTCCCTCACTACGCGTTCCACCATGGGCACAACTTTCGCAGAAACCACCCGTAAACGGTTTTGGGCGCTAAATTAGCGGTTAAGCGGGATATCCCAAAGGTCCAAGCACTCCATAAACGGTTAGAACCTCGTAAAGCCCCGCGACTCAAAGGGGATTACGAGGTCTTTATGCCCGTAATGCAAAGTGGGGTCCCTTTTGGGGCAGACCGGAGAACGAAATCGGGGTTAAACTTCGAAATAAATCGCTCTATTGGTCCGATCAGCGCCCCGGCTCTCATTCTGGCACCTGGCGCAAGGGTTGGGCAACGCATCCGGTTCATGAGGCGAAGCCTAGGCTACACGTTGGAGCAATTCGCCGCCAGAGCGGCCGTATGTAGGAAGCGGCTCTCCCGGCTGGAGCGGGGAAGGAGCCCCAAAGGCAAAGATCCTGTCCTTCTAGGACGCGTTCTTCCCCTGCTTAAACCCAAGTTCCACGAGGCCTTTCCGGAAACCAACGGCGAGCCGTTCGACTTCATCTATCCGCCGGATACGTTCGGCGGCTGGCTGCGCAACCTTCGCGCTCGGAAGGCCCTCGGTCTGAAGGAAATGGCCTCGATGCTCGGCGTCGCTCCCTTCACCATCATTCGGTACGAGGGAGAATTGTCGAAACCAGATCCCCTAATCGCGGCGCGCCTACGCCACCGCTTTGGGTTCAACGGCCGAGTATCTCGATGGCTTCGTCGTCGCGAGACTAAGCGCCGCTTTCTGCCTTTAGAGACTGCTGAACCAACTCCCGACGGAGTCGATGGAGAACTTGGTCCATGACCTCGGAAGCCCGACGTTTGAAATACACTTGCGGGTCCTCCTCTTGCGCATTCCGCTTTCCCATCAATTTCTTAATTCTATCGATATCGAGGTAGTAGCCCTTCCAGGCCGCGTCGATGATCCTCGCCAACTCCTCGCGAAGAGTATCCAGAGCGCCGTCGCGCTCGAGAACACGGAGGCGCTCGGATAGCCGCAGCTTCGCCTGTTCACCGAAGGACCGTAGTAGCCCTACCCTATCCAATCGCGTCAACTGCCCTTTCGGACGCCACTGAATACCGTATACGGATGCCAAGCGCGCCGCGAGGCTCGCGGAATCCCATTGAGCTTCTGGGAATTTCGGCGAAAGCCATAATGAGAAACATTCCTCGAGATCGCCTTCGACCATTTCTAACAGCGCAGATTCGAGATCGACGCCAGCGAGGACATTTTCACGCAGATCGAAGAAACGCCGAGCGTGCTCATCGACGATCGAATAATAGTCGAGAAGCTGTCTGCGGATATCGCGATTGTACTCCTCGATTCTCTTCTGTCCCGATTCCAGCTGCCTATTGACCAAATCCGACTCGATGGGCTGGTCCTCGTGAGCATTCAACTTCGCGAGGAGTTCCGAGAGGCGATCTCCGCCAAAGAGACGCGCGAGGTCGTCTTCAAGCGAGAGATAAAATTGGGAGCTCCCGGGCTCGCCCTGGCGCGCGACCCGACCTCGAATCTGGTCATCCATCGCCCGCGAATGGCCGCGCTCGGCGCAGATAATATGGATCCCACCCAACTGCCTGACCAGCGCGCAATCCTTCTCATCAGGCGGCAAGCCGCCCAGACCGATATGGACGCCCCGGCCGGCATGCTCCGGAATGATCAAGACTGAACCTGATCTGCCGGCTTGCTCGACAATCTTCCCGTCCATGAGTTCGTGACCTCGCCCGCCGAGGAGATGGTGGGGAATGTCTTTCGCCTTCAGCAAGCCAGAGATCTTCTTCGCATCCTCGGTAAACCTCGTGGCGATTATCACTGGTCTACGCTTGGCCCAACACTCGCTCACATCGTTTACGAGGGCATCGAGCTTCGCCGCCTTGGTCCTGTAGACTCGATCGGGCAAGTCCTTGCGGATACACGGCCGGTGAGAGGGAATGACGGCGACGTCCAAATCATAGACGCTCTTGAGCTCCGCGGCATCATCCGCGGCGGTCGCTGTCATACCGCTTAGCTTGCGATAACTGTTGAAGTAATTCTGGAAGGTTATCGTCGCCAGTGTCTGATTCTCCTGAGCGACATTCAACCCCTCGCGAGCGAAAAGCGCGTCAGCGATTCCGTCCGTAAGCTCAAAATCCTTCGAAGGCTTGCCTTCCGCTGTAAGTGGGACTACCTCGCCGCCGATGACCGAATAATCGGTCCCTCGCCGCATCAGGTAGCGCGCCTCTAGCGCTCGAGTGATGCGATGAATCCACTGCGAATCCGGTTCACTGAAAAGACTCAGGATGCCAAGGCGCCTGGCGCTCTTGGCGAGCCCTTGTTCGGTAAGCACCGCGGTCTTGTGAGTCCTGTTTACGATCGCGTCGACTTTTGCAGCAGGGGCCGACGCGCCCTTCTCTCCGGTGACGACAACGTGGAGCTCCTCGGCGAGACGCTCTATCCGAGCCATCTGCTCGGCAGAAATTCCGGTTGACGAGGAGATGATCAGCGGCGTCCGCGCCTCCTCGATTAGAATGGCATCAAGCTCGTCTACGATCACATAATTCAGATCGCGGATCAGCCGATCCTTCGCCTTGGACGCCAGCCGGTCACGCAGATATTCGAAGCCGATCTCGTAATGAGTCGCGTAGGTGATGTCCCACGAGAAGGCAGCCCGTCGCTCGTAATCCTTCATGTCATTCTGAAAACTGCCTGCCACCAAGCCTAGGAACGTGTAAATCGGGCTTACAATGCGGCCATCGCGCCACGCAAGAAAATCGTTCGCTGTGACAATGTGTACGCCGCGCCCCGTCAGAGCATTGAGATAAGCCGGAGCGATTGCGGTGAGAGTCTTACCCTCGCCCGTGTCCATCTGTGCAATCGCTCCGTTGTGGAGAGCGATGCCGCCCATCAGTTGTTCGTTGTACAACCACAGACCAAGTGCCCGGCGTGCGGCTTCTCTCACCACCGCAAAGGCCTCGGGCAAAATCTCGTCCAGGACCCTTCGTTCGAGCTCGAGCCTTTCAGGGAGAGGAATCTCGAAGGCCTTTCCGACTCGAACCCGCTCCTTAAACTCCGCGGTCTTCGCTTGAAGGGCGGCGTCGCTTAGCGAGCTGAACTCTGCCTCAAGCTGATTTATGCGGTCGACCTGCGGCTGAAAGCGATCGCTGGGCAGAAGCATCACTTATTAGGATAACCCAGCGACATACTTCTTGCCAGCCTCAGGCAAGGGTGGTCGAACTTTAAGCTTCGCGGCCCGTAAACAATGAGGATTGCGTTTTTCGGACCAAGCCGTCCACGATCTCGGAGCATGCCGACCACCATCTCG
>CAZZGQ010000062.1:0-14182 GCA_964653765.1 uncultured Elusimicrobia bacterium
GTTCGTGCGCCGTCTTCTGGAGGCTTCCGACCGGGCTTCCGGGCTCGCCGCGGAAGCCTCGGCCGCCGCGTCCGCGCCCGGCGCGGCCATCGCCTCGGCGCGCGGCGCCCGCGAGGCCGGCGAGGGCAAGGCCGGCTGGTCGTCCGCGCTGCGCCGCTTCTTCGACCGCTCCCGTCCCGCCGCGGCCGAGGACGATTCGACGCCCGTTCCCTCGACGCTGGGCCGGTTCGCGCCGGAGGACGTCCCCGTCCTGCTCGTCGCGCCCGGGAGAGCCCCGGAGCGTTCCACGCTCGCCGCCGCCGCCGAGCTCATCGAAGAGCGCGGCCTCTCCGCCGACTTCGCCTCCCGGGGCCACTTTCGGCTCGTGGTCGGCGACCAGGCGAAGCAAGGCGACCTGACCGAGGACCAATTGAGCCCGCTGCTGCGGCTGCTGCGCTCGTACGGGCTGGCCCCAGACGACGCCCGCGTCCGAGTCGAGCGCATGGTCGTCAAGACGGGCGAAGCCGGGCCCTCGGTTCAGCCGGCGTCGCCGCAAGCCGCGCCCTTCTCGCCGGCGCGCGCCGCCGTCCGCCTGGCCGTGGGAGCCGCCGCCGGGGCGGCCGCCTTCTGGGCCTTCGGCGCGACGTATCCGCTCGCCGCCGTCATGGTCGCGGGCTTCGCCTCGATCGCCGACCGTTTCGTGGTCGAAGCGGCTTATTCGATCCGCCTTTTCATCGCCGCCCTGCGCCAGTCGCGCCGACCGACCTGGAAGGAGGTGGGCGGCGGCTTCGTCGGCAAGATCGCTCCGGGCATCCTCAACGCCGTGGCGTTCTGGGCGATGTACAACGCCTCGGGACCTCATCACGCCGCGGCCGCCGTCGCCATCGGCCTCTCCCTCGCCGTCGAGACGTTCCACGGGGTCTGGGCGGACTCGTGGAACAACCTGCAAGCCAAGCTCAGCGCCTATCGCGGCAGCGTCTACCAGGGCGTCTTCAACTTCGTGTACGGCGGCTTGATCGGCGCGTCCTACCGCCTCGTGGCCTTCATCGCCCTGAGCATGGCGCCGCCGTGGACCGGGGAATACTGGGCGCCGATGATCGTGATGATGCTCATCGGCACCTTCGTCAGCACGCTCGGGTTCCGGGGCATGAACGGCCTCTACGAGAAGGGCGTGATCACGCGCTGGGGCCGCTCCAAGCGCCAGTATCTGCGGGACATCTTCATGATGGTGACGGGCCCCCTCTTCGGCACCGGGTACGTGATGCTGACGTGGGTCGCCTTCGCCATCCAGCAGTCCCTGGACCTCTACTTCTTCTACCGCAACAACCGCACGCCTACCGAGCCGATCCTCTACGTCTCCGATCCCGGCGTCGCGCGCACGGACGAGTTCGACCACTCCTTCGTCCGCCCCATCGACCCGATGAAGCAGGCGACGGACGCGCTCCTGGGCAATCCGATCGCCAAGGGCGCGCTCGCGGCCTATCGCTGGGTCAAAGGCCGGCTTTCCGGCCCTTCGAAGTAGCCCCGGCCTTCTCCCAAGGCTCGACGCGGCCGGCGCGCACGCGAAACGACGGTTGCGCCCGCGGCGCCGAAGCCTTCCAGGCGCGGTAGCGCTCCGGGCTGCGCGCGCGCAGCTTTCGTCCGAGATGCTCCCACTCGAGGCGAAGCTGGCCGCGGGTGACGGCGATCTTGGCCGCGCGCCGCGCCGGCCCGATCTTGCGCGCGTCGAAGCGGTAGCCTCGCGCTTGCGCCTCCGCCAGCACCGCGCCCAAGTACGCGTCGATGGCCGCGCGCGGGTCCTTCTGGGCGCGGAAGCGCTCGAGCTGCGGGTGATGCCGGTAGCCCCGCGTCTTTCCGCGCAGGACGGCGCGAGCCAGCAAGCCCTCCCGCCAAAGGGCGACGAGGCCGGGCGCGTCGAGGTGGGCGGGGTGCAGCGTCCACAGCCTCACGAGCGTTCATCCGGCATCGCGGCAGAGTTTAGCGGCCAGGGCGCCGGCTAGGCCGTCAGAGACGGCCGCGCGCCGCGCTGGCGCTCGCGCAGGTCGGCGAAGAGCCGGCGCGCCTCGGCCAGGTCCGCGCCGGAGAGGCGCACGACCTCGGGCTTGGGGTAGCAGCGGTCGGCGACGAGCAGCATGATCCAGAAGACGACAGCGAGCACGCCCTGGATGCTGTTATAGAGGGTCTGGAAGCCGAAGTCGGCGATGCGGCCGAGCTCCATCTTGATCGTGTCGAGGATGCCGAGGTAGATCGAGGTGCGCTCCGTGACGCGGCCCACGGCGCGCAGGTGGGCGATGACCTGGGGATACGGGCCGCCCGCGATCGAGCCGATCAACACGTTCCAGAATACGAGCCAGAAGCCGCGCAGCGTCAGCACCGACACCGTCTCGCCGACGGGGCCGAGGACCAGGCGCGCGAGATACGAGGTGGACACGCCCAGCAGCGGGGCGGCGATCAGCACGTCGCCGCGGGCGCTGATGAAGCTCAGCAGGGCCACCGCGGCCCGCGCCGTCTTGTGGCTGCCGGCGGCGCGCTCCAGGCGGCGCACGATCGGCTCGAGCCCCTCGCGCGTGAATTGGCTCCAGAACGTGAACCAGTTGAGGCAGGTCTGATTGCAGAGGGCGAAGCCCACGGCGAAGACGAACGCCAGGCCGACGTAGAGCGCGGCGCGCTCCAGCGGCACCTCGTTGCGCTTGAGCAGGGCCAGGAAGATCGAGAAGCCGATGGGGATCGCCGTGCGCGGGATGGCGGCTAGAGCGGCGTCCTTGGTGACCGGCGCCGGCAGGGCGCAGAAGCGGCGCCACTGCACGCTCCAGAAGGCGCCGCCCTCGGGCGACTCGTGGCGGCGGATCGCGGGCGAAGGATCAGCCCGGACCTCGGTCTCCCTCTCGGGGAGGAGCAGGACGGCCGGGCGCTCGCCGGTCTGATCGGCCAGCCACTCGATGTAGCGCGCGTCGTCGGGGTTGACGCTGCCCTTGTGTTCCTCGACGAGCACGACGCAGCGCGGATCCTCGGCCTTGCGCACGGACTGGCCGGCGAGCCCGCCGAGGAGCTTGGCGAGCAGCGGCTTGGGCCGGTAGTCGCCGTAGCCCTTGGTCTCGAAGCGCGGCTGCGACACGCCGATCGCGGTGATGCAACGCTTGTCGGCTTCCAGCAGCTCGTTGGAGAGCAGGCGGACGTGGACGTCCTTGCCTTGCAGCATCGTCAGCGCTTGGCTCATGTTTTGGACCTCGTGAACGTGAAGACGGCGGAGGAGCGGCCGGGCAGCTCCACGTCGAAACGGCCCCCGGCGGCGGGAGCGGCGACGCCGCCCAGGCGGGCCTCGAATTTCTTCGCGCGCAAGGGCGCGGCGTCGAAGGAGATGACGCGCGGCTTGTCCGCGTTGTTGAGGAGGACGACAGCGCCTTCTCCTTTAGAAAGCCGGGCGTACGCGTAGATCTCGGCGTCGACGGCGAGATTCACCAGCCGGCCGCGGCGCAGCGGCTCGCACCGGGCGCGCAGCCGCATGAGGGAGCGCGCGTGGGCGAAGACGGCCTGCTCGTCCTCGGTGCGGCCCTTCTCCATGAAAGCGTCCCGCGCGTCCTCGGCCCAGCCGCCCGGGAAGTCCCGGCGGTTGTCGGGGTCGTCGCCGCCGACCATCGCCAGCTCGTCGCCGTAATAGACCAGCGGGATGCCGCGCGTCGTCAGCACGAACGTGAACGCGAGCTTGATCGCCGCGATCGTGGCCTTGGGATGGCCCATGAAGCGCGAGTCGTCGTGCAGGCCGAAACAGGTGACCAGCGTCCCCGCGTCCTCGTAGATCCAATCCTCGCTCAACACGCTCGGCAACTTCTCGACGGATTGGTTTTCTAAAAAGGCCCCGCGGATGGCCTGGCGCAACGGGAAGTCGAAAGGGCTGTCCAGGCCGCAGTCGCGGCCCTGGTAGGCGGCGACGGTGGGCGGGATGTCGCCGTTGACCTCGCCGATCGTCTTGAAGTCCGGGTACTCGCGCTTGACCGCGGCGAACACGTTGCGCCAGTAGCGGCGCGGGATGCAGCTGACGACGTCGTGGCGCATCCCGTCGGCGCCGCCCATGCCGATCCACCAGAGGATGTTCTGGGTCAAGTAGCGCTCGAGCTCGCCATCGTCCTGATTGAGATCGGGGAGGATGCCTCCGAACCAGCCGTCGAGCATGCCGGCGCGGAGCTCGTCCGAGGCGTAGGGATCGGCGACGACCCAGGTCTGGAAGGTGTTGTCACGGTGGCTCTCGGGCGAACCATGATACCAACTCTTCGTCGGAAGATCGGCCACCCAAGGATGATGCTGGCCCGTGTGGTTGGAGACCTGGTCGAGGATGAGCTTGAGGCCGGCGGCGTGCGCCTTGCGCGAGAGCTCGCGCAGCGTCGCGAAGTCGCCGAAGCTCTCGTCCATCGCGTAATAGTCGACAGGCCCGTAGCCGTGATAGTCGGTGAAGGGGACGCTGGACCAGGAGTTCGCCGGGTGCAGCTGCGTCGTGTTCTTGTAGAGCGGCGTCAGCCAGATGGCCGTGACGCCGAGGTCCTTCAAGTACGGCAGCTTCTCGATGACGCCGCGCAGGTCGCCGCCGTGATAGGAGCGCGCCCGCTCGCGGTTCAGCCGCTCGCCCAGATCGGGCCGCCCGCCGCCGCGGCCCTGGGCGAAGCGGTCCGGCATGATCAGATAGATGACGTCGTCCGGGGAAAAGCTCTCGAGGCGGCCCTTCCGGGGCAGCGACGGCAGGATCTCCAGCGCGGCCTCCACCGAGCCTTCTCGCGTCACGACGTTGAAGGCGCGCCGGCCGGGCTTGGCTCCCTTGGCCACCTTCACGTCGACCCAGAGATAGTGACCGCTGTCGCTGACTCTCGGCTTGCCGAACGACAAGCCGCCGCTCGCGGCTTCCAGCCGCGCCCCGGACAGCCCGCGGCCGCGGATCATCAGACGGACGGGATTCAGGGTGTGGCCCGCCCACCAGCTCGGCGGGTCGCAGCTCAGCACCTGCGGCGGAGTCATTTCGCGGGCGTCTTGGCGCGGCGCACGAGCACGCGCGCTCCGTAGGCCGGGATCGCCACGACGACGCGGGCGCCGCCGTCCTGGGCCCAGGTCTTGGTGACGTAGGAGGGATCGAGCTCGTCGACCAAGTCGGCGTCGGGGCCCGTGCGCTGGGCGTCCACCCACATGTCGCGCAGCTGCGGCGCGCCCGCGGTGTTGATCGCCACCAGCACTTCCTCGTCGCCGTAGATGCGGCTGAAGGCGAAGAGTCCGGCGCCCGTCTTGTCGGACCAGCGCACGAACTGCTCGCCGCGGCGCAGCGCCGGGTGCTTCTCGCGCAGCGCGCCGAGCGCGGCGATGTGGCGGTACATCTCGGACTTCTCGTCGAAGCCGGGGGCCTTCGGGTCGCGGAACTTGCCCGCGGGGAAGAGATCGTCGCGGGAGGCCTCGAGGTCGAGCTCCTTCTCGCGCTTGGCCGTTGAGCGCAGGCCCTGCTCGGTGCCGTAGAAGACGTAGGGGATGCCCACCGTCGTCATGATGTAGGCGACGGCGGCCTTGAGCCGGCCCAGGGGCTCGCCTTCCTTCAGGAAGCGCGGGCGGTCATGGTTGTCGAGGAAGCGCACCAGGCGTCCCAGCGACTCGCCGAGGATGTCCTTGAGCTTGTGAAAGCTCTCCTCGAGCTTGTACGTGGGCTCCTGGCCGCGCAGCGCCGCCATGTCCCAGTAGTACGCGGGATAGTTGTACGCGGAATCGAGCTTGCCCGGCTTCACTTCGGGCGCCAAATGATCGGGGTCGCCGTCGTAGAGCTCGCCCGGCCCGATCCAGAAGTTCTTCTTGCCCAGGCTCGCCGCGTACTCGCGGATCTCCTTGAAGACGCGATCCCACATCTTGGGCGAGACGTGCTTATAGACGTCGAGGCGGAAGCCGTCGATGTCGGTCTCCTTGATCCAGTATTTGGCGATCTTGAGCAGGATGTCCTGGGTGGCCGGGTTGTCGGTGTCGAGGCGGTTGATGCCGCCGGGCAGGTCGCCATACTGGACCTGCTCCTTGTTGTTCCAGTCGCCGATGTCGCCGCGGCGGCTGAAATGCTCCTCCCTCTGCAGCTCCACGGGCTTGATCTGGTAGTTCCACTTCGCGATCTTCTTGGGCGGGCCGAAGTGGAAGCCGCCCTCATACTCGGCCACGGGGCCGGTGTGGTTGAAGACCATGTCCAGCACGACGCGCATTCCCCGCTTGTGCGCCTCGTCGACGAACTTCTTGAAGTCGGCCATCGTGCCGATCTGCGGATCGACGGCCAAGAAATGGGCCGACCAATACTGGTGATAGCCGGCGGGCGGGTTCATCGTGACCGAGTTCACGACGATCGTCTTCACGTGGCCGCGCTCGAGATAGGGGAGGCGGAGCATGGCGCCTTTGATGTTGCCGCCGTGGCGCGTGCTCGCCTTGCTCGGGTCGCCCCACGTCGAGTACGGCGCCTCGCGCTCGAAGCGATCCCACAGCAGCGCGTAGACCGAGCCGTCGCGCCAATCCTCGGGCGAGGGCGTGTAATGCGCCCGCGACGGCGCCAGCGAGATCTGCTTGATGGAGCTGGGCGCGTCCGCCGGCTCGGCCGGCATCTGATCCCAGCCCAGGTCGCGGCCGAAGTAGTCGAGGTGCTTGGAGCCGTCGAACTTCTCGGCGGCCGCCTGGGCGCCGCCTTCCGGAGCCTGCTCGGCCGTCGCAGGAGAGGCGGCTGGCTCATCGTCTTCCTCCGGCTCGACCGCGGCGCCCGCGGCCTGGGCCGCGTAGCCCGAGTAGTCGGCGCGATAGCCGGAATAGAGCGACTGGCCGCCGAGATAGCCGGAGTAGCGGGCGTAGCCCGAGTAAGGAGAGGCGGCGGGGGCGTCGACGACGGGAGAGGGGGCGAGGGCCGGGATGTCGGGAACGGAAGCGCCGGGGACGGCCATGGACGGGACGGCGGCCGACCTTTCGGGGGTCGCGGCCGCTGAAGCGGCCGCAGCGGAAAGAGTGCGGCCCTGCTCGAGGAGCAGGGCCGCGGTGAGCGCGCAGGCCAGAAGCCTGCGGGGCGTAGGGCGCCAAAGGTGGTGTCGCGTCATCGGCCCTGGGATTATAGCCGCCGCCCACCGGGCCCGGTTGGGCTGGCCGGGGCCGCCCGGAATCGGCAATGGGCCCAAGAACCGCTGGGCCCAACGGCTCTAGGGGAAACAACTAAGCAAGCGAGCCTGACACCGCTGCTTAGTTATTCGGGTTTCCAGGGGCTGGAGAGGCGGATGGGGACGGTGCAGTAGTCGGAGAACTGCGGGATGAGCGCCTTGATCTGGGGCACGTATTGCTCGGCGACGAGCTGGCCGGCGCGGATCAGCTCCTTGGCGCGGTGCATCTCCGTCCAGGAGAAGCCCTTGAGGTCGGGCGTGATAAGCACATGGGCGAGATTGGCGCGGGACTGGGCGATCTCGTATTCCATCGTGTAGATCATCTGGAAGAACACGTCGACCATGGTCGGCGCTTTGAGGATGTTGGGCAGCGTCAGGTCCTTGAGCGTCTCGAGGTCGACGGGGACCTGCAGCAGCGTCTTGCCGCGGCGGCGCGCCACGACCTGCGCCTGGCGCTCGCTGGCGGGAGCGGTCAGGTTGACGGCGATGATCGCGTCCGCCCCCATCTCGCCCACGACCGAGGTGGGCACCGGGTTGACCAAGCCGCCGTCGACGAGGTAGCGGCCGTTGAGTCGCATCGGATTGAAGATCAGCGGCAGGCCGCAGCTGGCGCGCACCGCGTCCGCCACGCGGCCTTCTCGCAGCACCACCTCTTCGCCCGTCTCGATGTCGGTGGCCACGCAAGCGAAAGGGATCTCGAGATCGGAGAACTCGCGGCTACCGAAGTAGGAGCGCAGGAAGCGCAGCAGCGTCTGGCCCGCGAAAAGGCCGGAACGCGGGATCGTGAGGTCCCAGAACAGGTTCTCGTAGACCCAGCTCTTGTCGATGCGCAGCGCCAGCTCCTCGATCTCCTCCGGCTCCATGCCCAGCGCCGTGAACCCGGCCATGACCGAGCCGACGGACGTCCCCGCGATGATGTCGATGGGGATGTGCTCGCGCTTGAACACCTTCAGCACGCCGATCAAGGAATAGCCGAGCGCCGCGCCGGTGCCCAGCGCCAAGCCGACCTTCACCCCGCCCAGACGCCGCGCCAGCCGGCTGATGGAGGCCAGGACCTTGGGGTGGTTCTGCATCGGCTCGTAAGGAGACCCGGTGCGGTCGAACTGATCCGCGATGTCATCGGCCCAGGGCAGCACTTGCGCGCCCGCGGCGAGGGAGAAGGTCGTGTCCTCGACCTCCGGCTCGCCGAACCAAAGCGGCACGATCTTCTTGGCCTCGACCAGCGGCCGCAGCTCGGCGTCGACCTGCCGGTACTGCGGACGCAAGGCGTCGCAGCCGCCCAGCACCACCTGATCGCACTCCGCCAGCACGGAGCGCTCCACGTCGCCCAGCTCGGTCTGCAGCGAGACGAGCACGATGTCGTAGACGTCGCGCAGGTAGTTGAGGAACAGGTAGATATTGCCGTACAGGCGGCCGCCCAGCGTGGCGGGAGTGATGTTGGCGAGCTCGAGGCCCGAAGCGTGCTGCTGGAAGAGCGTGCGCAGGCGGCTCGGCTCGCGCAGGTTGAGCTCGCGCACGTCCTGCTCGGTGATGATCGAGGGCTTGAGGCCGAGCGCGCGCGCCACGCCCCCCGCCTCGGGATTGAGGTCGACGACCAGCACGCGGCGGCGCGTCTGCTCCATGAGCTCGAGGCCCAAGTGCAGGGTGACCAGCAGCCGGTCCGGGCGGGGCAGGGCCAAGCCGAGGGCGATGAGCTGCGTCGTCTCGAGGCCGCGGCGCTGCTTGGGCCGGTTGGTCTCGATGAGCCGCATCGTGAGCAGCCGCGACAGGTGCAGCAGCATGGACGGCGTCTCGCGCAGCAGATCCTCGAAGTCCTTGCGCGGCAGCTTGAGGAACTCGCACGTCGTGGCGAGCTTCACCGTCGTGGTGCGCGGCTCGCCGGTGAGGACGCCGGCTTCGCCGAGCGTCTCGCCCCGGCCCAGGAACGCGATGACCGTCTCCACGCCGTGGGCGCTCTGGAGCACGCGCACCTGGCCGGAGGTCACGAGATAGACCGCGTCCGGCTCGTCGCCCTGCGAGAAGAGCGTCGAGCCGCGCGGCAGCGACAGCGGCTGCAGCCGCTCGCCGACGCGCAGCAGGGCATCCGAGGACAGGCCGGAGAAAAGCGGGATGCGCTTGAGGAACGGCTCCCAGGCGGAGACTTCTTCCGGCGTCATTTGCGCCGCCAGGCCGCGTAGGCGAGCAGCCCGACCAGCGTCTTGGAGTCCTTCACGCGGCCGCGTTTGCAGAGCTCCAGCGCCGCCTCGAGGGGCAGCTCCACCTTCTCGATGAACTCGTCGTGGTCCGGATTGGCGGAGCCGGCGGTCAGGCCTTCCGCCACGAAAAGATGAAGGAGCTCGTTGGCGAAAGCCGGCGTCGGCCAATAATCCAGCAGCGGCGTGACCTTCGTGGCCGTATAACCCGTCTCCTCGGACAGCTCACGCTGGACGCACGCCAGGGGATCCTCGCCCTTGTCGAGCTTGCCCGCGGGAAGCTCCAACGTCACTTCCTCGACGGGATACCGGTATTGGCGCACGAAGACGATGTCGCCGTTCGGCAGGACGGGGATGACGCCGACGGCCCCGGGATGATCCATATACTCCCGCGTGGCCTTGCCGCCGTCCGGGAGGACCACGTCGTCGCAGCACCAGTCCACCATCTTGCCTTTATAGACCGTGTTCTTGCGGGCGCGCTTCTCGACGAGCTTGGGGTCGTCGGCGAAGATATCCTCGAGGTCGCTGCTCACGATGGCCGATTATACAATAGCGCGTTGACAATCCCCGGCCCTCGGGGAATAATACGCCTCATGGATACGGCGCTGCCGCCCGCCGCCGGCCTCGAGCCCTCCGCCGGGATGCCCGCCGCCCCCGGCGCGCTGGAGAGGGTCAAGCGCTTCTACCACGAACGCGAGGGGCTTTGCACGACGGCCTTCTTCGTCGCGGGCTTCCTGTTCGACACCTTCTTCGTGGGACGCATCGATCGCATCCACAACGTCATCCACCAGGCGGTCTATCTCATGCTCTGCGCCTGGCTGACCGGGCTCGAAGTCCGCGAACATCAGGGCGAGTTCTCGCCGCCCGTCAAGCTCGCGGCCGCGTGGCGCTATCACGAAGCGGCCACGCACTTCATGCTGGGCACGCTGCTCAACATCTACAGCCTGTTCTACTTCAAGAGCGCGTCGTTGGCCTCGTCGCTGGCGTTCCTCGCCTTCTGGGGCGCGCTTCTGGGCGTCAACGAGCTGCGGCCTTTCAAGGGCTCGGCCACCACCCTGCGGATGACGCTGTTTTCCCTGTGCCTGGTCTCCTACTTCGGCTACCTCGTGCCGATGCTCGCCCACCGCATCGGCCCGTGGATCTTCCTGGCCTCGCTGGCGGCCTCGGCCGTCGTCGTCGCGGCGTTGGCGTGGCGCCTCGGCCGCCGGCTTCCCGAAAGATCCGAGTTCGCCTGGCGGCTGACCTGGAGGCCCTTCACCTTCGTCGCCGGCGCGTTCGCCGCGCTGTACTTCTTCAAGCTGATCCCGCCGGTGCCTCTGTCGATCTCGGACATCGGCGTCTATCACGGCGCCAAGCGCGAGGGCGAGACCTACAACCTCTACAGCGCCCGATCCGCCTGGCGCTTCTGGGAGAAGGGCGACCAGACGTTCCTCGCGCGCCCGGGCGACAAGCTGTACTGCTTCGTCAGCGTCTTCTCCCCCACCCGGTTTCAGGAGGAGCTGCGGCTGCGTTTCTACGTCCACGATCCCGCTCTCGGCTGGCGGCCGAGCGACGCGATCCCTCTGGGCGTGACCGGCGGCCGCGACGGGGGCTTCCGCACCGTCTCGGTCAAGTCCAACATCAAGCCCGGCCGCTGGCGCCTGCTCGTGGAGACCTCCGACGGCCGCGAGCTGGGCCGGCTGGGCTTCCGCGTGATCGCCGACGCCGGCACCTCTCCGAGAGAGCTGCGCGTCGTCCGGCGCTGACGACGCGGCCGCTCAGGAAGAGGCCTCCTCGCGAGCCTGCCGTTCTTTCTGCATCCTGCGGAACCGCCGCCGCGGACGCGCCGGCGTATAAAGCCGGTGGTTGCGGCGCCGGCCTTGCTCCGCGAAACGCTCGATCTCCTCCAGCGTCTTCGCCGAGACGGGCAGCAGGATGAGCTCGAAGCCCATGGCCGCGTACAGCCTCCTCCAAACGCTGAGCCGCACGTCCAGCCCGCCTTCGATCCGGGAGACGCGCGCCTGGGTCATGCCGCTCTTTCGGCCGAGCTCGGCCTGACTGAATCGCAAGCGGCAGCGCAGGTATTCGAAGCCGTCATCCGCGGTTCGTTCCAGCCAATCCCTCGGGATCGCCGCTCGCGCTTCCAGGAGTTGGACGATCAACTCCCGGCCATAGATGGCATCGAAGCGGCGTCGGATCTCCTCTAATCGTTCGGCGCCCGCGCGGGCATTTTCGTCGCTCATGAAAGGGATACGTTCGACGGGCCAAAAAAGTTCCCTCCATGCCGTCGCGGACATGGAATCCGTCGCGCGGCGGAAAGTATGTCGTCCCGGACATGCCTTTCGGCCCGGGCAAGGTTCCATGCCTGTTCGGACATGATATGATCCGCTCATGCGGATCGCAGCCTTGCTGCTGTTCGCCTCACCCGTCGCCGCCGCCGTTTCCGGCGAGCTTCCGCCGTCGACGCGCCAGGCCAAATCCCTGCTGCCGCGTGACGCCGCCCCGGCCGTCGACATGCCCGCGCCGCCGACGCCCGTGGGCAAGCCGGCCGAAGACCCGCTGGACGCCTGCCTGCGCCGCCTCGGCACCGGGCCGCTGCCGACGCCAACGCCGCCGCCCGGCCCCACGCCGCCGGTCTCCGGACCGCGCTGGGCGCGCCTGCCCGGCCTGCCCTCGCTCGACGACGACCTTAGCCGCGATTCTCTGGCGGAGGCGGCGCGGCGCACCGCAGCGTACTGGGACGCGCGCTCCGGCGCCTCGGTCTCGATCGACGGGCGAAGCTACGGCGCGGCGGCGCTGGCCCGGGCGGCCGAGGAGCTGGCGCGCCTGGCGGAATCGATCGCGGACCCGGCGGCGCTCAAGGCCGCGCTGGAGGCGCGCTTCGACGCCTACGAGTCGCTGGCCGATTCCGGCCAAGGCAAGGTGACCGGCTACTTCACGCCCACGATCCCGCTCGTCCCCGCGCCCGGCCCCGCCGCGGTGCTCGGGCGCCCATCGGACCTCGGCCGGCGCCGGCCCTACCTCACGGCCCTGGAGATCTGGAGCGGAGCGCTGAAGCGCCGGCATCTCGAGCTCTACGGCACGCCGCACCCGGCCGACCTGCTTTCGCTGCAGATCGAGGGCTCGGGCTGGGGCGACCTGGGTGGAGGCCGGCGCGTCTTCCTTTCATACGACGGCGGCAACGGCTACGCCTTCCGCAGCGTCAGCCGCAGCCTGGCGTACTGCGGGGTGGTCCCCAAGGTCCTGGGCCAGCCGGAGCTGCTCGACTGGCTGCGCTCGCTGCCGCTCGAGCGCGAGAAGAAGGCCGTCTCCCTCAACCCGAACTTCGTCTTCTTCAAGGCCGCTCCCACCGGCGCGCCGACGGGCTCCACGGGAGTGCGGCTCATCGGCGGACGCTCGATCGCCGTCGATCCGGCGCGCGTGCCTCTGGGCCTGCCGGCGCTGCTGATCTCCAAGCAAGAGGTCGCCGATGAGGCGGGCCGGCTGACGGGCGAGCGCGCCTTCTCGCGCCTGGTCTTCGCGCACGACATCGGCGGCGCCATCAAGGGCGGAGCGCGCGTGGATCTCTATTGGGGCGCCGGCGTCCAAGCCGAGGCCGAGGCCAACCGCCAGATGCAGGCCGGCCGCCTGATCGTCCTGGCACCCAAGTAGGGTCTCTGGACCTGGGCCCGATGACGCGGCCCGGCTGGGCCGTTCGATCCTGTGTCGTTCCCCCGCGCGCGAGTACACTGGACCGATGACGCTCATCTTGATGCTCGCCGCCTGCTACCCGCTCGTCGTCTCCGTCGTCCTCGGCGCCGGCCTGCTGGCCCTGGCGTAGAGATGCTGCTCCTCTCGCTGCTGCTCGCCGTCTCCGCGCGCGCCGCCACCTTCGCCGACACTCCCGCCCAGATGACGGCCAGCGTGCGCGAGTACTTCGGCTCCAGCTCCGCCGAACCGGCCGGCCTCGCGTCGGCGCTGCGCTCCCTCGGCGGCATCGACGTCAAGGACTCGCGCAATTCGCTGAGCCTCGAGAACCTCGCCGACGAGACGCGCTCCGCGGCGGACCGGCTCCTCGATCAATCCGAGCAGGCCCTGCGGCCCGGCGCCCGCCCGCCGACCGACGACGAGACGGCCCGCGCGCTCGAGCGCATCCACGTGCTCACGCGCACTCCGCTGCGCCAGTTCCTCGGCGCCCATCAGCTCCAGATCCTGGAGGTAGACGAGCGCCGCTACACGGACTACTCCTCGAAGGAGGCCGCCGCCCGCGTCGAGGAGCGCCTGGGCCGCATGGCCGCCGCGCTGGAGGAACGCCGGCAGGGGCCCGCGCCCCTGCCGCGCCCTGGAGCGGCGCTCATCCCCTCCGCGCCCTCGTCGCCGCAGATCGTCGCCGCCATCAAGGACTTTTTCGAAGCCCCCTCGGCGGACCTGAAGGCGTTTCAGCCGGCGCTGGCGGCCCTGCACGCCGCGCAAAAGAGCGGCAACCGCGACGGCCTCGATCAGGCCGCCATCCAGGAGCAGGTCCGCGCCGGCGCCGACACGCTCGCGGCGAACATGCGCCAGGCGCTCGAGACCGGGTCCGACTTCGAAACGGCGAAACGGCTCACGCTGCGCCTGCAGCTGGCCTACTTCTCGCCCATGGGCGAGTTCACGACGCGGGAGCAGCGCACCGCGCTGCGCCAGCTGATCGAGAAGCTCGGGCCCCGGTATCCGGAGGGATACGCAGCGGGGCTGCGCTTGTGGAACGACACGATGAGCGCGCTCAACGGGCGCGGCCCCGCGCCGCAGCCGAGCCCCGCGGCTCCCGCGGCCGCCTCGTCCTCCGTCGCCGCGCGCCGCGCCGAACGCGAGCTCGCGCGCTACCGCCGGGAGGCGCGCGCGGCCGGAATCCGGCTGTTTGATATCGGCGATCCGCGC
>CAZZGQ010000063.1:0-14015 GCA_964653765.1 uncultured Elusimicrobia bacterium
ACGCGGGCGGGCGCCGGCGCGGCCGGGGCGGGCGCGGCGGAGCGGGTCTCGGACGGCGCGATGGGCAGCGGGTCCCCAGACGGCGGCCGGACCGCGGCGGACGGAGGCGCGGGCGGCGGATCGTCGGCATGGCGGGCGAAGAAGCCGCCGACGATGCGCGGCCGCCGCGCCGGGGCCAGCGGCTTCCAGATCGAGAGCAGGTAGGCCAGCGCCAGCAGCGTGGCGCAGCCCAAGGCGATGACCGTCGCCGCCTCCCACACCTCGCTGTCCCGAGACCGAGCCATAGACGCCGCTAGTTGTTCTGGCCGCGGTGGTGGACGGGAGCCGTGCCACTGGGGTTCGTGCCGCCCGGGATAGAGCCGCCGGGAGCCGTGCCAGTCGAGCTGACCACGGAGTTCGCCGCGTTCTGTACGCAACTCTCGAAGGCCGCGCTGGAGAACGCCACGCCCCGGGCGGTATCCGTCGACGCGCCTCCCGCGGAAAGGCAGGGCGCCCGTGAGTTGTCGTCGCAGGCGAGCGCGCCGAGCATCAGGGGCAGAAGCAGAGCGCTCAGCAGGACGGCCGTCTTGATGTTCACGGGCTAAGTGTAGACGCCGAGCCCGCCCGGGTCAAGGCTTGCCGGGCCGCTTTATCGTGTTTTTACCGGAGAGCCCAGTTGGCGCTGGAAGGCCTGAGAGACGTAGCGCGGGATCCAGACGAGGTGCAGGATCGACGTGTAGTGGCCGAAGGGGACCCACACCTGGCGGGCATCCGGGAACGCGTCGCGGAGTCTGAGAGCGTTCTCCGCCGGGATGACGGTATCGGAGCGGGCGTTGATCAGCAGCGCCGGCTTGCCTTTGTTGCGCTCCTTGTAATCCTCGGGGTCGATGCCGCGCCAAGCCTCGCGCACGGACTCCGGCGTGAAGCCCATCTTCTTGAGCCACGGGCCCGTCAGGCTGCTCGCCACGGCGAGCGTCGGGAAATCCGCGCCGCCCAGGAGGAAGACGCCGTACTTGGGCGCGGCGTCCACGGAGTAGACCGTCGAGCCGACGATGGCGCCCAGGCTGACGCCGAAGACGCCCAGGCGCGAGGCGTCGACCTCGGGCCGGCGGGCCAGCCACCAGAGGGCGCGGCGCGCGTCCAAGACGGATTGCCGGAAGTTCGCGGCCAGGCGAGGGGCCGTGCGCGCCAGGAACACCTGCCCGCTCGGCACGAGCGGCCGCGTGCGCCTATGGAACTGGTAAGGCATCTCCAGCCACAGCACGGCGAAGCCGTCGGCGACGAGGCGGTTCATGAAGCGCTGCTCGATCCAGACGTTCGGCGCGGCCATGACCGGCAGCACGAGGATGCACGCCCGCGGGCCCGGGCCCTTGGGCACGATGAAATGACCCCAGACCACGTCGTTGACCGGGAACGGGCTGCGCACGGCCGACGGGAAAGTGACCGTGTAGGTCGTCGCCTCGTCGGTGACGGACTCGGTAGAGACGGACGCCTTGAACGGAGTCGCCTTGTAGTCGAGCGGGCTCGAGGCGGCACGAGCCGAAGCGCTCAGCAGGGACAAGAGCAGCGGAAGCAGCATGTTCCAGAACATGTTGTACCGAAATCCCAACGCCGGCGCTCTAGAATCCGACGACCATCGAGAACGCCGTCTGGTAGATGTCGACCAGGCCCAGCGAGCCTCCCAGCTCGGGCGCCGAGCGCGTGGACGCGTCGCCCATGACCCAATACGAATAGTCCAGCTTGAGGGCGAAGTGCTCCGACAAGGCCCAGTTGAGCGCGGCCGTGTACTTGTCCATGCGCGTGGTGGCCCGCTCGGGGCTGGGCCGCAGCGCGTTGACGGACGAGAACATGGTGCCGTTGATCGCGGTGTTGAGCAGCAAGTCCTGGATTGGGCCGCGGCGGAACATCTGGTTGAAGACGAGCACTCCCGTCAGACGATCGCCGAGAGCGGGATGCCGGATGATAGGGAAGGCCGCCTGGACGAAGTAGCCGCGGTTGACCTCGAAGTCGCGCTTGAAGCCGGTCGTCGGGGGGATCGTGCCGTCCATGCCGATCAACGGGTCCTCGAACTGGTTGATGGCGTACTCGTACTCGCCGGAGATGTTCCAGCCCAGGTAGTCGAAGCTCCAGTCGACGCCGTACATCTGGTAGTTGAGCCTCCCCTCCAGGTCGAACTGCCCTCCCATTCCGGAGAGGCCCAGGTTGAAACCCTTGAGGTCGGAGGCGCCCTCCGGGATCGGCCACGGGAAGCGCAGGTCGCCCAGCGACCACACGACGCGGCTGCCGATCGACTTGGAGTTGTTGTTGTCGGCCAGGTTGTTGTTTTGGTGGCCGAAGTCGATCTGCGAGCCGTTGCCCGGCAAGGCGGGGATGCCGAGGTTGTCGGTGTTGGGGAAGGTGCGCTGGCGGTTGTTGGTCTCGCCCAGGCCGTTGACGACGTAGAAGGTCATCTCGTCGGGCACGAGGGGCGACGCGCTGGGCGGGTAGCAGCTCACGCGCGCGCCGACGTCGGTGTAGCCCGAGGAGACGGGCGGCCGCGGCGAGTTGAGCCGGATGACGAGGTCCAGGCTGTCGGGCGAGGCGTAGAGCAGCGGGCGCGTCACGGTCAGGAACTGGTCGGGGCGGTAGAGCTCGTTGTAGCGCCCGTAGGGGACGAGGAACTTGCCGAACTGGAACAGGAAGTCGTCCACGCGCCGGTAGCCGAAGTTGAGCTGGTTGAGCTGCGGCTTGCCCTGGCTCGCCGTCGGCATGTTCATCTCGAGCTGGATCGGCACGCCGTCCACGAACGGGCCGTCGACGCCGAAATACATGTCGGCGAGATAGACCTCGTTCTGGATCTGCGTCTCGAAGCCGGGTTTGCGCGGGCCGACGTTGCGCCAGTTCAGCGAGAGGCTGCCGCCCACGTGCATGCGCGCGAGGCGGCGCAGGAAGTCGCTGCCGTCGTAGCCGCCCGTGGCTTCGCGGACGAGCGGCGCCGGCTCGGCCGACCATAGCGGCACGGCGGCCAAGAAGGCCGCGCCCAAGAAAAACGCGGCGGAAAATCCGCCGCGTTGACACCTCTGGACCAATGATGTAGGATAGCGCCGTCGCACGATTTTTAGATCGTAGTTTTTATCCAAGGGGGAACTCAATCGAATGTCCCATGTGATCAACGAGCCTTGTCTCGGCGAGGTCTACGCGGCCTGCGTCGACGTCTGCCCGGTGGAATGCATCCATCCCGGCGACTACAAGGGCGAGAAGTTCATGATCATCGACCCGGAGGTCTGCATCGACTGCGGCGTCTGCCTGCCCGAGTGTCCGATCGGCGCCATCGTGGGCTCGGTCGATGAGTCTCCGGACTGGGCCAAGATCAACGCCGAGCTCGCCCCCTCCTTCAAGGGCAACGCGAAGGTGCCGGCGCGCCCGGCCAACGATCCGCCCCACAAGCCGCAGAACAAGCTCGTCAAGTAATACATCCGACGAAAAGGCCGGCAGCGCATCGCTGTCGGCCTTTTCTTTTGCTTATCTGTGACGAGATGAACTACACGCTGGTCCACCGCACCCCCCTCGACGCCTCGCTCCTGACGAGGCAAGGCGCCGAGCCGCTGCCCCTGGCCGAGGGCCTCGTGCGCACGACGGCCGCCGGCGCCGGCGTGGTCTCCCCCGCCGTCGAGGCCCCCGCGCCATTCGACGACCTCGTCGGCTCCTGGAACGCCGAGGTCCCGCCGGGAGCCTCGCTGGAGATGCACGTGCGCGTGCGCCGCGGCGCCGACTGGTCCGGCTGGTTCCTCTTGGGACGCGCCGAGCCGGGACGCTGGATCTCGGCCGAGCGCCAAGAGAGCGGCTTCGGCTTCGTCGACGTGGACACGCTCAAGCTCAAGGAAAAAGCCGCCGCGTTCCAATATCGATTCTCCTTCACCGCGTCCAAGCGGCCCGTCGTGCTCAAGCTCGCCGCCGTCGCCGTCTCCGACGGGAAGGCCGCGCCGCTGCCGCCCTTCGGCGGCAAGGCCGCCGCCCTGCGCGTCAAGCCGCGCTCGCAGATGGAGGAATCGGAGAAATATCGCCAGGACATCTGCAGCCCCACCTCGCTGGGCATGGCCCTGGCGCATTGGGGCGTGCGCCGCAAGACCGTCGAGCTCGCCGAGAAGGTGCGCGATTCGCGGACGGGCCTCTTCGGCCATTGGGCCTTCAACGCCGCCAGCGCCGGCGACCTGGGCGTGGAGTCGTGGGTGGCGCGGCTCGAGTCTCTGCGCGATCTCGAGCGCGCGGTGGCGGACGGCCGGCCCGTGGTCGCGAGCTTGACGTGGCGCGCCGGCGAGCTCTCCGGAGCGCCCATCAAGAGCACGAGCGGCCACCTCATGCTGGTCGTCGGCTTCACGGCGAAGGGCGACGTGATCGTCCTCGATCCCGCCGCGCCGCGCGCCTCCTCCGCCCGCCGGGTCTACGACCGCCGGCAGTTCCACGACGCCTGGATCGGCAACAAGCGCGGCCTCGCCTACCTCCTCGATCCGCTGCGCGGCCGGCGCCTGGCCGTCGGCGTCCCGGTGGCGGACCTGATGGCCAAGCCGCGGCAGCGCCGCAAGAACGACCTGGACGACGACGAGCACCTCTCGCAGCTGCTCTACGCCGAGACGGTCCTCCTGGAGCGCGTCAGCGGCGACTGGGTCCGCGTCGAGGCGGAGGAGCAGCGCGCCGCCGACGGGCGCGGCTGGTCGGGCTACCGCGGCTGGCTGCGCGCGGACGTCCTGACGGCCGCCCCGCCCACCCCGCCCAACGTCGTCGTGCGGACGCGCCAGGCCCTGGCGCAGCGCGGCCAGCAGATCGTGGCGCTTTCGGTCGGCACGCGCTTGACGCGCGTCTCCGACGCCGCCGGAGTGTCCCAGGTGCGCCTGCTCGACGGCAGCTTGGCCGAGATGCCGACCGACGCCCTCTATTCTCCTCCGGGCCGTCCCAGCGAGGACAGCCGCTCGCAGATCCTCAAGACCGCCGAGCTCTTCCTGGGCACGAGCTATTATTGGGGCGGCCGCGCCGGCGTGCAGCCTGAGCTGTCGGTCGGCGTCGACTGCTCGGGACTCGTCAACCTGGCCTATCGCGTGCACGGCATCGACCTGCCGCGCGACGCCCACGATCAGAAACGCCTGGCCAAGCCCATCCGGCGCGCCCAGCTCAAGCCGGGCGACCTCGTCTTCCTGACCGAGCCCGGGCAGCCCTCCCGCATCTCGCACGTGATGCTCTACACGGGCGGCGACAGCCTCCTCGAGAGCCGCAAGTCCGCCGATCGAGTGCTGCGCTCCTCTTTTAAGGAGCGCTTCGGCCGGCCGCTCGCCGCCCTGGACACCGGCGCCGAGGTCGTCGACGTCACCTACCCCAAGCCGCGCCGCCGCCGCGTCTACTTCGGCACCTGCTTCTAGCCAGTTAACAAAGGTGTCAGGCTCGATTGTTAACTGATTCGGTGATTTCAAATAGCCCAGAGGAGGGTTTCCGTCACACTCGTGCCGTAAACCCAGGCTCACAGGTCGCGCCCTCCGGGTCGGGTTTACGGCACGAGTGTGACGGAAACCCCGCTCGGGCTATTTGAGCTCACCGAATCAGTTAACAATCGAGCCTGACACCTTTGTTAACTGGATAGGTCCATCGGCCCTCTATAAATAGGCTTTCTGGCTCAGGCGCTCGTTCTCCCAGACCCGCTATACTCGCGGCATGAAGCTCGCCTACGCCCTGCTGCTCGCGACGCTCGCCGCCGCTTCCGCTTTCGCCGCTCCCGACTCCCACTTCGACGGCAGCGCCAATACGGTCACCAGCGCCGACGCCGTGATGACCGGGCCCGCCCGGACGCAGCACAGCCTCGGCCTGACGGCCGGCTCGCCCAGCCGTATGCTGGACCAAGGCGAGCCGCCCGACGCGGGCAACGACGACTCGGGCGGCTTCCTGGGCGCCCACAAGACCGGCCTCATGGCCGGAGCGGCGGGCGGCGCCATCGGCGCTCTCCTCGCTTTCGGCCTGGGCTGGACGCCCGTCGGCATCGCCGGCCTGGGGCTCCTCGGCGCCGGAGCCGGCTTGTCCGTCTTCGGCGGGAGCGCGATGGAGCGGACCGCCGGCGCCGGTCTCGCCGGGGCCGGCATGGGCCTGGCGCTCGCCGTCGCCATCGGCGCCACCCCCTTCGGCTGGCCGATGCTCGCCCTGGCGGCCGTGGGCGCCGCGTCGCTGGCCGGCGCCTACTGGTTCCTGGGCGGCGGCAACAAGAGCAAGTAGACCGCGCGCAGCGGTTTTTCTTAGAATAGCGCCATGCTGGCGCTCGCCCTCCTCGGCTCGCTGACGCTGGCGCGCGCCGCCGATTTTCCGGCTCCGGCCCGCTCCACCGCCCCGATCACGATCATCTATCCGGGCGAGAACGCCACGCTCGGGCCGCTCGAGGGCGAGATGGTCCTGGGCAACGTCTCCGACCCGTCGGGTTTCTTCCAGATCAACGGCCAGACCGTCACGGTGCACAAGGACGGCGCCTTCCTGGCCTACCTGCCCGTGGCGCCCAGCACCTTCACGTTCAATGCCGCGCTCAAGCTGGGCACGACCGTCTACCTGCTGCAGCGCCAAGTCTACGTGACGCCGGCCCCGGCGCCCTTGCCGGAGAAGCCGGTGGCCTTCGACAAGGAGCTGCTGCCCTCTCCCCGGCAGGACCAGGAGCTGCGCGCCGGCGATTGGCTGCTGGCGCGCGCCAAGGTCTCGATCGGCTCGAGGGCGGAGTTCCGGCTCGGGCGCAAAGGGCCTTGGCTGCCGATGCGCGACGTCAATCCGGGCCTGGGCATCGTCGAGGGCGCCTATCTCGTGCGCCCCGAGGACGAGGCGGCGCCCACGGCGGTGCAGTACCGCGCTCACCTCGACGCCGGCCTGGCGCAGGCCGTCTCGCCCGGCCTCGTTTCGATCACGCGCGCCGTGCCGCAGGTCGCCTCCGTGCGCGGCCAGGCGCCGGTCATGGTGCGCACCGGCCCGGGCGAAGGCAATCTCTTCCTGGCGTTGGGCGGGACGCGCTTCCTCGTCGGCGGCCGCCAGGGCAACGACGTGAAGCTGCTGCTCTCCGGCGGCCAGATCGGCTGGGTGGACGCCAAGGCCCTGGAGTTCGCCCCGGCCGGCGCTCATCCGCCGCGCGGCGAGACCGAGAACGTCACGCTGCGAGGCGGCGAGGAGAACAGCGTCGTGCGCGTGGGGCTGGGCGACCGCGTTCCGGTCATGATCGACCTGTCCGACGACCAGACGACGCTGACGGCGCGCTTCCACTATACGAACCTCCACACGAACTGGATCACTTACGATCCCTCCGACGAATTCGTCGACTCCATCAGCCTGCGCCAAGAGGACCGTGAGGTCGTGGCCATGACCGTGCGCGTCAAGCCCGGCCGCCGGCTGTGGGGCTATTGGCCGACGTTCGAGGGCAACGCGCTGCGCCTGGAGCTGCGGCACCCGCCCAAGATCGCGCGCAAGGGCTCTCCGCTCGCCGGCATCCGCGTCTTCGTGGACCCGGGCCACATGCCGTCGGCGCCCGGCGCCATCGGCCCCCTCGGCACCAAGGAAATGGACGTGAATTTTGCCATCGCGAAGTCCATTGAAAGACTGCTGCTCAAGGAGAAGGCCGTGCCGCTGCTCAGCCGCGCCGACCCGATGGACGAGGTGGGCCTGGCCGACCGGCCGAAGGCCGCCGTCGACCGCAAGGCGGATCTGTTCGTCAGCGTGCACAACAACTTCCTGGGCGACGGCAGCAATCCGTTCCGCGGCGGCCACGGCTACTCGATCTTCTACTACCATCCGCAGAGCTTGGCGCTGGCGCGCGCCGTCTACGCCTCCTACGAGAAGGTGCTGGGCCAGAAGCTGGAGGGGGAGTCGCCCCGCTTCGGCGACCTGCTCGTCTGCCGGCTGCCCGCGATGCCCGCCATCCTGACCGAGTCGGCCTACCTGACGTACCCGGAGCAGGAGCAGATGCTGCTCGACCCCAAGTTCCGCGAGCTGCTGGCGCAATCCATCGTCGACGGCCTGCGCGCCTTCATGCAAAAGCAGCGGGAACTGCAGCCGAAATGAGCCTGAAGGCGCTCTACGACGTCCTCGACCTCGTCTGGCAGGCCCGCGACGCCGAGGAAGACAAGCTGTGGAGCCGCGTGCTCGACAAGCTCGTCGTGGCGCTCGACTGCGAGGCGGCCACTTACTATTCCTATTCGGCGCCCAAGCGCCACCTCCTGCCGCGCTACGCCCTGGGCACCAACGCCGCCGACCTGAAGGCGACGCCGGTGGACATCCGCACCGGCCTCTCCGGCTGGGTGGCGAGCCACCGCGAGCCGCTGCTCGTGCCCGACGCCTACAAAGACTCCCGCTTCCTGCGCGAGGTCGACGAGGTCACGGGCTTTCGCACGCGCGATTGCCTGGGCGTGCCCTTGTACGACCGCCTCGACCTGGTCGGCGTGTTCCAGCTCCTCAACAAGCGCAACGGCACCTTCAGCCAGGACGATCTGGCGCTCTGCCAAGCGGCGTCCCGCGTCGCCGCCATGGCCGTGCGCTCGCTCAAGCTCGAGGCGACGGTCGATAAGGTCACGGCGCGCAACGCCAGCATCATCGAGAACCTCGGCGGCGGCTTCATCGCCGTCGACATGCACGGCCGCGTGATCCTGTGCAATCCCGCGGCCCGCCGCATCCTCCAGCTCAACGGCGAGGTCAAGCTCAACCAGCCCGTGGACCAGATCCTGCTCCAAGTGCCGAAGCTCGCCGACATCCTGCTCGACGCCGTCGCCACGCGCAAGACCGTCAAGCGCCAGGAGTTCGAGTGGGAGCTCCGCGGCGCCAAGCGCCTGCTCGGCTACAGCACGATCTTGATCCAGGACCCTCAAGGCGACCTGGCCGGCGCCGGCGTCACCTTCCAGGACATCACCAAGGCGGCATGAAAGCGGGCGAGCGGGCCCCGGACTTCTCCCTGAAGGGCGTCGACGGCAAGACCTGGTCGCTGAAGGACTTCGCCGGCGCCAAAGCGCTGATCGTCGTCTTCTCCTGCAACCACTGCCCGTACGTCCAAGCCTACGAGGACCGCCTCGTGGCGCTGCAGGCGGACTACGCGTCCTCGGGCGTCCAGCTCGTCGCGATCAACAGCAACGACGACTCGGCCTATCCCGAGGACGGCTTCGAGGCCATGGTCTCGCGCGCGAAGGAGCGCAAGTTCAACTTCCCGTATCTGCGCGACGACTCCCAGTCCGTGGCGCGCGCCTACGCCGCCACGCACACCCCCCATCTTTTCGTCTTCGACGCGCGGCGCCGGCTGGCCTACACAGGCAAGGTCGACGACAACTGGCAAGACGAAGCCGCGGTCAAGCAGCGCTTCCTGCGCGAGGCCCTCGACGACATCCTCGCCGGGAAGGCGCCGCGGCTGGCCGAGACTCACGCCATCGGCTGCACGATCAAGTGGAAGCGCTGACGTGAAGGCCAAGACCGAATACCTCTGGTTCGAGACGCCCCAGCGCCGCGCCCTCGTCAACATCACCGGCAAGCTCTCCGCCATCGTCGAGAAGAGCGGCATCAAGGAAGGCCTGTGCCTGGTCTCGGCCATGCACATCACCGCCGGCATCTGGGTCAACGACGAGGAAGCCGGGCTCAAGGAAGACTTGATGGACTGGCTGGAGAAGCTCGCCCCCGTCGCCGACTACCGGCACCACCGCACGGGCGAGGACAACGGCGACGCCCATCTCAAGCGCACGCTGCTGCACCATCAGGCCCTGCTGCCCGTCACGGCCGGCAAGCTCGATCTGGGCCCCTGGGAGCAGGTCTTCTACGCCGAGTTCGACGGGCGGCGCCGCAAGCGCGTCGTCGTCAAAGTGCTCGGTGCGTAAGGCCCCGGCGCTCGCCCTCCTGCTGGCCGTTTCCGCCCTCTCCGGCTGCGCCTGGCTCAACCGCGCGCTGATGTATCAGCCCCGCGCGGACATCGACGCCACGCCGACCCAGGCGGGGCTGCCCTACACGGAAGCGTGGCTGCAGGCCGCCGACGGCCCGCGGCTCCAGGCCTGGCTGATCCCGGAGGCGTCCACCTCCCCCGTCGTCCTGCTCTGCCACGGCAACGGCGGCAACATCAGCCACCGCTTGCTCAAGGCCAAGCTGCTGCGCAAGGCCGGCGCGTCGGTGCTGCTCTTCGACTACCGGGGATACGGCCACAGCGGCGGCAAGCCCACCGAGGACGGCACCTACGCCGACGGCGAGGCCGCCTACTCGTGGCTGCGCGCCCGCGGCACGCCGGACTCGCGCATCGTCTTCTACGGCGAATCGCTGGGCGCGGGAGTGGCGGTCGAGCTCGCCACGCGCCACCGCGTCGCCGGCCTCGTCGTCGACAGCGGCTTCACCTCCTCGCTCGATATGGGCAAGCGGCTCTTCCCCCGCTTGCCGGTCTCCTGGCTCGTGCGCTACCGCTACGATAACCTCGACAAAATGAAGCGCGTGCTCACGCCCGTGCTCGTCCTGCACAGCCCCGAGGACGAGATCGTGCCGTACTCCATGGGGCAAGCGCTCTACGAAGCGGCCCCGGATCCCAAGACGTTCGCGCAGCTGCAGGGCTCGCACAACCAGGGCTTCGTGCAGGCCGCGCAGGCCTACGTAGACGCGCTGCGCTCGTTCCTCGGGACGCCAGTGCCGAAAGAGCGCTACGCCGGGCGGCGCGAGGGGCGCTGACGCCGGGCGTGCTCTACTGTGTCCGGACACAGTAGAGCACGCTGACCAACTGTGTTCAAACACGGTTGGTCAGCGCCCCGACCTAGGGCCAACGGACCTCGTCGGAAGGACCCTTCGGCTCATGCCTCACCTCCCCCTTCGGTGAGACAATATCCCCATGATCCGATCGCTTATCCTCCTCGCCGTGCTGCTGCTGCTGAGCGCCTCGGCCTACGCCGTCCCCGAGAAGCTTGCCTCCGATGTCCCCTCCGTCTCGGACAGCGGGCCGGCCGCTCCGGCGATCTCCGGCGCTTCCATCGAGTCTATCCCCCAGCTCTCGGGCGCGGACCTGACTCGGCAGGCGATCGTGGCGCCCGGCGACGCCGCCGCCTCCGCCGTTCAAGCGGAAAACGTCCTTCGTCTCGACGCGGCTGCCGGCAAGCTCGGATTGGCGCGCTCGGTCGAGGCTTCGCGCGCCGGCGCTTCCGATAACGGCGCCCTCGCCGTCTCGGCCGACCGCCAGCTCGGCCTCGCCGCCGCCGGCGCGGAGGCCGCCGCGAAGATCTTCGTCAACGAGGGCCGCCGCTCCGCTCTCGAGGCCGGCCCCTCCGGCGCGACCCCGGCCTCGCCGGCCGGCCGCCTCGCGACCGCCACGGGGCTCGGCCGCGCTCAGGCGTCGCCCCGCTCGAGCGCGAGCTTGCTGATCCCGGGCGCGGCTCTCGCTCTCGCGGCCGTGGCGCCGACGGCCGCTGGCGCCTTCACGCTCTCGGCTTTGGCCCACGGCACGGCCGTGCTCTCCGCTCTGCCGCCGCTCGCCGCCGGCCTGCTGCTGCTCTGGACCATCGGCGTCTCCGTCCTCCACTCCCGCGAGGAACTCAAGGGCCAGCTCTGGAGCTACTTCGGCAAGGTCTATGACAACCCCCTGCTCAAGCATCTCGACGTCCTCAAGGGCTTCGTCGGCGTCGTCCTGCCCGCGCTGGCGCTGCAGGCCGTGGCGGCCTGGGGAGCATTCGTCGGCGGCAGCCCGTTCTGGCTGGGAGTGCTGATCGGAGGACGCATTGGCGACGCGTTCTTCAGCCACATGATCCCCGCGCGCCTGGGCTACACGCCGAACCCGGGCCTGCCGACCGCGATGATCTACGTGTTCGACGCCCTGCTGCTTGACCTGGCCTTCGGCACCGCGGCGTTCGCCGCGCCGCACGCGCTGCTCGGCTTGGCGCTCGGCGCCGGCTTCTTCGCCGGACTGCCGCTCGTCTTCGGGCTCAGCGGCTACGTCCTGCGCAAGCTCGGCCGCTCCTGAGCGGCTAGTCTTCGCGCCCGGCTTCGCGCACGCGGATCCACGGCCTCAGCACGATCAGGCCGATGGGCGTGCCCATCGCGATCACGCCGACGATGAGCCACATCTCCCCCGGCGTGCGCGGGCCTTGCGCCGGGCAGAAGACCTGCAGCAGCCAGCCCGAGAGGCCGCCCGCGAAGAACTTCGCCACGAAGTAGGGCAGCATGGAGAGCGCCATGTACGACGCCTCCTGCCCCGCGGGCGCGATGGCCGCCGGGTATTCGTAGAGCCGCGGCGACCAGAACGCCTCGCCGATCGAGTAGACGACGGCCATCAGGGCGATCGAGACGTAGTACGGATTGACGACGGCGTCCTTGATGCCGAGCCAGCGGTGCGCGATCAGCTCGCCCAGCCAGCCGTGGGCCAGCGGCACGAAGAGGCTCTGCGGCGCCGCGATGAAGAAGACCGACGAGGCGGTGATGAAGCTGCCGATCACGACGGCCTTGTAGGCGGACACCTTCTGCGTGAGCGCGCCCGCCAGCGGCGCGAGGAAAACGATCAGCACGGTGTTGAGCAGCAGGAAGATGTGGCCGACCGGCGCGCCGGGCCCGAGCTCGCGGATCGCGAACTTCGGGAACGTGTAATACATGTGGTAGAGGATCAGCCGCACGCCCACGGCGAGCGTGAGGAACAGGAGAAAGCGGTAGAAGGGCGGCTGCGCCCAGAGGCCGGAGAAGATCTTCAGCCAGTCGCGGAACGCGTCGCGGCACGAGCCCAGCGCCGACTGCTTGGGCTTCTCAGGGGCGAACCGCACGCCCTCGTCGGTGGCTTCGACGCCGGGCCGCAAGCCGAAGTAGACGATCAACCAGACCGGGATCGTCGTCAGGCAGCCGAGGAAGATGATGAGCTGGTACGTGCTCAAGCTCGCGTGCAGCACGGGCAGCGAATAGTGGCCGTACTCGCCCAGCGCGCTGCGCACCTTGTCGAAGCTCCACCCGGCGATCGCGAAGCCCACGTTCATCATCGCGTAGTAGACCGAGAAGGCCATGGAGCGCTGCTTCGTGGTCGAGAAGCGCTTCACCGCGGCGACGAGGACGGGCGTCTGCAGCGCCTCGCCGACCGCGAGCGGCAGGAGGCCCACCGGGATGGCGATCCAGAACGCCGTCGTGAACGACATCACGGCGCGCGAGACGACGCAGAACGCCAAGCCGAGCAGGAAGGCGGCGCGGATTCCCACGGCATCGGCCAGCGAGCCCACGAAGACGGTGGCGCAGGTCATCACCGTCGACCACGTCGCCACGACAAAGCCCGCCTTGATGTCGGAAAGCCCCAGGTCGGAGGAGAGCCACAGCACGAGCGTGGAATTGACGAGCCCGTACGCCAGGATGGCGAGGATCTTGACCCCGAAGACGAGCCACAGCTCGCGCACCGCCCCCTTCAGGACGAGGAACTTGCCGAGGAAGGAATCGTCGGAGCCCCGTTTTTCGGGCGTGGCCGTCGCGGAGGCGGTCGTCATTACAGGAAAGATAACATTTAGGGGAGAATTATCCACTAACTGGGCCACTGGCCCAGTCGGTGGATAACTCAGCGGCGCGACGGACGAGCGCGCGTCAGACCACGCCGCGCCGCGGGCAGAACGTGTTCATGAGGCAGTTCTCGCAGTCCGGCGCCGGAGCCTTGCAGACGCGGCGGCCGTGCCAGATCAGCGCGTGTCCGAAGAAGATCCACTGCTCGCGCGGCAGCAGCTCCATCAGCTCCTTCTCGACCTTCTCGGGGTCGGTCTGGTCGGTCAAGCCCAGGCGGAAGGAGAGGCGTTTGACGTGGGTGTCGACGACGACGCCTTCGGCCTTGCCGTAGGCGGTGCCCAAGACGACGTTGGCCGTCTTGCGGGCGACGCCACGCAGCTTCAGGAGGTCGTCCATCTCGTCGGGCACCTTGCCCTTGAAGTCGCGCACGAGAGCGCGCGCGGTCTCCTGGATGGACTTGGCCTTGGCGCGGAAGAAACCCGTCGAACGGATGATGGACTCGAGCTCGGGCGTCTCGGCGGTGGCGAGCGACCTCGCGTCCGGGAAGCGCTTGAAGAGCTCCGGCGTCACCATGTTGACGCGCTTGTCGG
>CAZZGQ010000064.1:0-13842 GCA_964653765.1 uncultured Elusimicrobia bacterium
GACACCGCTCTTTTCACGCCCTAAATAGGACGTTAGTTATGCGAGTATCAATAGCTCCAATTCGGTCAGGGGCTCCTCCTCCGGGATCGGCGGACGCTTCGGGCGCAGCAGGTCGCAAACTAACCTGCGAAGGGAGAGTATCGAAGGCGCGCGCGCGCCGAGGAAGGCCGGAGCGCACTCGCCTAGAATAGCGGCGGAGCTCTTCGCGTCATTCGCCAGTAGCGGCTCGAGAAGGTCACTGATGGGTTCGGGCGTCCTGGAGCGCGTCACGCCGAGTGAGAAAGCTTGCCGCTGCTGCTCATCGAGAAAGACATTGCGGATGGTCATCAGCTCGCGCTGAAGCTCGATATGTCGGATGCGGCAGTCCTCGACGAGCTTCCAGATCTGAGCGATCTGGACTGCCTTTTCACCTTCGAGTTCGCCACGCTGTTTCTCAGCGGCGTCGAGGATACTCTTTTCGATGCCAAGACGCAGCACGATGTGGTTGAGCGCCTGTTCCAGCAGCTTCGGCACAGAGTCTCGCCAGTCGACTCGGCGGAGATCTCGCTGCGTGGCGAGCCGAATTTCTTCGATCTTCCGCTTGAAGCGAACCGACTGCAGGTTGGCGGTCTTGGCCGACTCGAGGGCGTCGGCGATGCGCCCTCGGCTCAGCTGGGATTCGAGCACTGCCTCCGCGGCGGCCTGGGCGTCCTCGATCTCAAGATCCAGGGCGCGCAGGTAGAGGTTGATCGCCGCGTTGGACAGGCGAAGCACGACGCGATTCTCGACGTCGAAATGCTCCTCGACCAAGTTGAACTCGAGGATGCGTTCGCCGAGCTTGCCGTTCTCGTCGAAGTCCTTGTATGTCAGCCGGTACGGACGGCGGTGCTGCGCGTCGTTGCGCAGGTCGGCCAGCAGCCGATCCACCATGACATCGTGGCGCTTGGGATCCGGCTGAAGATTCGCGGCCCGGTCCATCTCGCTGAGCATCGGCGTCAAGGCGTGCTGGATCGCTTCGCGGTCGAGCTCTCGGTCGATGCCCATACGGTCGATGATTAGGTCGAGCGCCTTTACGGCCAAGGGTAGCGCGGCGTAATGACGCAGCTTGGGATCGCGCAGGTCGTCGCTCCTATAAATATCGAGCAGCGGTGAGGCGTGCAGCAATACGCGCAGCTTCCCCGTCAGTGCCGGATTCCACCCGATCATAAATTTCAATTTTAACACATCAGGGAAAACCGGATATCAGGAGCGGCAGACTGCTGCTTGGGGGTGTCTCAACGGTTTTCGGAGGTGCGCGAGAAGTGAACGGAGGCTGCCTGCTGGGGATGGCCCCGAGCGTCTCTATCGGCGACCTACGTCAAGCTTGCGACTAGCGCGCCGCGCACTCGCGGGCGGCAGGCTCTTCAGCTGTTCTTGGAATAGCGTCTCGAACTCGGGATCTTCGGCAAAACTGTCCGACAGGAATCTATCTAGTCCGCTCTGTGCGCTCGTGGCGCAGCTAGCCCGCCGCTCCTTTTTCATCTTGCTCCTCCCACTTCCAAAGCCGTGTAGCTAAGGTTAGTCCAGCTGAGCCGCGAGCAACGCCGCCCGTTCTCTCAACTCGTCGTCCGATTCCCATTCCAGCGGCCGAACGCCGAGCCGGGCGACGGCCGTAAGGTAGCGGCTTCGGTTTCCTGATTCGAGGACCTTAAACTCGTTACCGCTGATTGAGGCAACGGAGACGTGGTGCAAGACCCAGATGAGTATCCTGTGCCGCTTTAAGAATTGTTTCCGATCATAGAGCAGAATGAGCTCGTCGTATGTCGTCTGCATCTTGGCGAGCGGCGGCCAATAGAGAACGACATCAGTCACATTTTTCCGGAGAAGACGATCGAACTTCTGGATCATGTCCTCGCCCTTCTTGTCCGGCTCATCTTCCATGAGGATGACCCTATGGCCACCTGCGGCCAGCGCCCTTCCAATCTCGCGCCGAATCTCCATAGGCGATAAGGTTGCAGCGGCACCCTTTTCAGGGCCCCACATCCCGGGTCCAAGAAGGAAGACAACTGCCATCAGCAGATCATCGAGACAAGCCCTGTAACTCCGCCAGCTCGGACTTTCCCAATTCGGCCGCATGGCGCTCTGCTTGGACGCGGAAAGACTGCCATGAAGCAAGGAACGCCATGCCCCGTTTGCCCAGGCTGTATTCGATTCGGATCGGACCCTTACTCGTGGGAACAGTCTGAGGGATAATCCAAAGTCCTTTACGCAAGAAGGTCAGGGCTCGATCCACCTGAGCGGGATTAAGACGCAGGACCTCCTGGATTTGGGTGAACCGTAGTGGCTTCTTCTCTAAGGCCATCAAGATGCGCAGGTAATCCTTGTGCCCGAGCAGTTCCATGATCATGAACGCATGATACTTACAAACCGTAAGTCTGTCAAGGGCCAGCCGAACCTCAGTGGCCCGAGTGATTGAATGCACCCCAAGGATGGAGCAATGGGCCAGGAGTTAGGCTAGCTCGGCAACGCGGCCGTCAGAGCGGGAAACGAAAGAAGAATATCAAAAGGCCTTATTCTTCCTGGATTTTCTGCCAAGCGTATATTCACGCATGGCCCTATCCATTGAGCTATCGGGGCGAAGAGGTTACGCTGGACACGGAGATTATAGCAGGTGAAGCCGGGGCTGTCCCGCAAGATCGCCCCTGCTCCTCCAGGACCTAGGTCGGCATAGCGCCAAGGACTGCCGACGTTCCAGGGCTTTCGGCCCGACCGGCGATCGCCGGGGCGGGTTACACTCGATGGGTGATCGGGAGACTCGTGGCCGCGGGCTGGCTGTGCTTCTGCTGCGGCGGCCTCTCCTGGGCGGCGATAGGATTCGTTCCCGGGCAAACCCTGGATGCCGACCAGGCGTTGGCCGAGGCGCGGGGAGGCGAGGCTCCCGCCGTCCCGCGAGGGACCCGGGTTGGCGACCTGGCCGAGCCCGTCGAGTTCCTCCGCGTCCGCGCCGGGAGTTGGCAGGGCGTCGGGATCCCGGCCTTCGAATTGTCAAAGACCCTGGTGACCGTCGAGCAGTACAACGAATGCGTGCGCCTGAAGCGGTGCGCGGAGCCGGACGCCGGAGGCTTCTGCAACTGGAAGGTCGCCGGCCGCGAGCGGCATCCGATCAACTGCGTCGACTGGGAGCAGGCCAACCAGTTCGCCGAGTTCGAGGGAGCGCGGCTGCCGACGATCTCCGAATGGGAGTATGCCGCGAGCGGAGAAGGCAAGGATCGGACGTACCCGTGGGGCGACGAGCCGCCGACCTGCGACCGCGCAGTCATCCGCTCCGACAGCAACGACTACTGCGGAGAGATCGGCACCCGCCCCGTCTGCTCCAAGCCGGCCGGGAACGCGAAGCTCGAGTCGGGCGGCGAGCTTTGCGACATGGCGGGCAATGTCTGGGAGTGGATGCGGGACGGCGGTCACCAGGATGGTTGGGGCTGGTATCGGACCTTCCGCGGCGGCTCCTGGAGCTACCAGGCCGGCCTGCTCGTGTTCACTCTCCGCCACGGCGGCGGCACCGACGGTCGCTGGTACTTCACCGGGTTCCGTCTCGCGCGGACGCCGCGAGCAGGGGCTCGCTAAGCGTACGGCCGGACCTCGGACGGTTGGACCGAGCGCTTGACGAATTTATCCGCCTCCGCGCCGAGAAGCTCGGCGATGTGCCTGCGTAGCGGGACGTCCTCGTCGGTGGGGTAAAACCGACCGGACCAGCCCCCCGCGCGGCCGTCCCGGGTGAAGGTGCAGGTCACTACAATGCTGGGAGCTCAGTAGCGCCGGAACCACTCGAGGAACGTCGTGATGGCGTCGCGCCCCTGCGGCCCCTGCTGGCCCTGGCTCGAGCGCAGCTGCGTCTCGAGCTCCAGGTTGCGGGCGACGCGCTTGCGCAGCGAGATCGTCTTCGATTCCTCGAGATTCGAGCCCACGCCCAGCGTCGCTCCCCCCGGCAGCTTGAACTTGATCTGGTAGGTCTGCGTGGCGGGATCGTAGCCGACCGAGTCGATCGGCGTGGAGGCGAAGAGATAGAGCGAGGCCAGGCCGAAGGCTCCGCTCGTGAAGGCCTCGGAGGCGTTGCCGGCGCTCGATTGCTGGTCGCTGTCGAGCTGGTTCGGGGACTTGCCGTACAGCAGCATCGCGACGATCTCGTTCTGGCTCATCGGCGGGTCGCTCTCGAAGGTGACGGTCGGCTTGTCGGTGCTGCCCAACAGGAGGATGTCGACCGTGACGTCCTGCCGCTTGTAGATGAGCTTGCCGTTGAGCCCCATCTCGGAGCTGCCGGGCGACGGCGTGAGGGTGATGTGGTCGACGTGGCCGGTCTGGTGGAAGATCTCGACGTCGAACGGCTCGATGCGGATGGTGCCGGAGAGGCCCTCCGTCTTGGCGTGGAGATCCAGCGAGATCGGCACCGGGTTCTTGAGCAGGTTCGACAGGAGACGGACCGGCTTCTCGGTGACGACATGGGCGTCGTAGTCGACGGGACTGGGCGGCGGCTCGGCCTGGGCGCGTTGCCGCTCGACCTTCTCGTCGTGCTTGGGGTTGCCGGTCATGATGCGCTTGTCGACGGCGGGCGTGGGCGCGGGGCCGAGCTTGAGGTAGGGCAGCTGCAGCATGACGTCGGCCAGGGTCACGTCGGTGGCGTCCTGGATGGAGCGGTCGCTCAGGAACATGTCGCGGACCTCGAGGCGGCCCTTCACCCTCGTCACGAGCTTCTGCTTGTCGGAGGAGAGGTCCGTGGACGCCTCGTAGTCGACGCGCTGGGACGGGCCTCGCGAGTCGCCGGCCGTGCGGGCCGCGAACTTCACGGGGCCTTGGAAGACGTTGAGCGGAGCCGGGACGGCGAACTCCGTCTTGCGCAGGAAGGCCACGAGGTCCTGGAAGCGCTGGACCATGAACCCGATCTCGAGCTTGTGCTTCGACGTCAGGCTCTGGGGAAGGCTGCCCGTGCGCCCCGCCAGCTCGGCCTCGAAGCGGGCGAAGAACCCGTACAGCCGCGGCTCAGGACCGAGGTCCGCCTTGAGCGAGGCGGTGAAGCGGTCCTTGGCGCGGCCCTTGGCCTTGAAGTCCGCGTGGTAAGCGAGCTTGCCCGTCAGCTGCTTGGGTCCCCCTTTCGGAGCGCCGCCCAACGGCTTGGGCTCGACGGCGATCTCGCAGGTGAGGTCCTGCTTCTCGAACGAGCCCTTCTTCGTCAGCGGCCCGTCGAAGCGGCAGGCGCGCAGCTCGATTCGGGGCACGGCTCCGGAGGGATCGATCACGGCGACGTCGCCGGAGCCCGCGGCGCGTTCGGGGGTCTGCGTGCCGTCCACCTTGGCTCGCAGTCGGCGGCCGGAGACGTCCGCGGAAGCGCGGACCTTCAAGGAGAGCTCGTCCTTCTTCGCCTGGGCGAGCTTGGCGGCGAGGTCGGCGGCCAAGCCGCCGTCTCCGCGCAGACGCGCCCAGAGATCGAGGTAGCTCGCGTGACCGAGCCGGAGCAGGTCGGAGTCCAGCCGCAGCTCGGCGTGGTAGTGCTGGGCGGCCTTGGGGCCGGTGGAGACGACGACCTGGGCGGAAGCCGTCAGCGGCGCGGAGCCTTCCTCGGCGAAGGCCGCGGCGAGCGCGGCGGTCGTCGTGCCGCTCGAGCTGACGACGACGGCCTTCGGGATCCTCACGTCGAGCCGTCCGACCGTCATCCGCCGCAGCGGGCGGGGCACGAGCTGCAACGTCGGTCCGGATTTCTTCTTCTTCGCGGCCTTCTTGGAGGACGGCGCGGCCGTCTCGTCGACGGCCAGGTCCGTGGAACGCGCGACGAGCGTCTCGAGCCGGCGCACGGAGACCGGCGGCGAGAAGCCCAGATGGACGGTGGCGTCCAGGGTCAGCTTGGTGAAGCAGCCTTTGACCTCGCCGCGCTTCTCGTTCAGGCAGAAATCCGACGCGTCGAAGACCACGCGCTTGGTCAGCAGGTTCACGTTGCGGATCTCGAAGCTCAGCGAGGTCCACTTGGGCCGATAATCGGCGCCGAACTTGCGGATCCCCGCCGTCACGGTCTTGGTGTTGAGGAACCAGCGCGGCTCGGCGAGCACGATGAGCAGTAGCGCGAGCAGGACGCCTAAGGCCCAGGCGAGGATCCTGCCGGCCAGCTTGAGCGCGCGTTTCATCAGAACTCCTTCCCGAAGCTGAAGAAGAACTGCCAATGCGGCCGCGGCGCGGGCGTGGGGCTTCCGCGTCTCCAGGTCAGGCCCCGGGCGAACGTGGTCCGGATGGAGCCGAAAGGCGGCGCCCACCGGATGCCCGCGCCCGGAGAATAGTAGACGTCGGGATCGACGTGAAAGTAGTCGCGTCCCCCCATCGCCGCGTCGACGAAGATGAGCGGCTGGATGCCCGCCGGCAGGATGTCGCCGGCCCGCAGCTCGACGCCGTCGTAGAGCTCGGTCAGGAAGCCCGCGGCCTCGTCCGGCAGGCGCTGGCGCTGGAAGCCGCGCACGTCGGCGTCGCCGCCCAGGAAGAATCGGTCCGTCGGCGGCAGCTGCGTGAAGGCGTCGGCGCGGTCTCCCACCCACGTGGCGCCGAACTGCCCGCGCGTGGCGAGGATGGCCAGCGGCGGCTCGTATTTGCCGAGGTTCCAGAGAGACTCGCCCGAAGCCTGGATGCGGGTGTCCGAGATCGACGAGTCGAGCCCCCTCACGCGCGACGAGGTCTCGAGCGTCGCCGTCCAGCCGCGGCGCGGATCGCGCTGATAGTACTCGTAGAGATGGGTCATGACCTGGGCGCGCGTGACGAAGGCGAACCAGCGCGAGCGCTGCGGGCCGAGGCCGCGGATCGTGTTGAAATAGTCGTAGGCGGGGCCGCCGCGGACGTCGAGATGGAGGTCCTCCCCGTCGTGGCTCCAGGCCGGGCTGAAGCTGACCTGCGTGTGCGCCGCCTCGTAGGGGAGCTCGTCCTCGCGCCGCAGGAACGCTTCGGGCACGAAGTAGAGCCGCGAATCCGGGCTCAGGTAGTAGTTCATGAACGCGTCCAGCGACTGGTCGAGCCGGCTGGCGAAGAGGTCGGCCTCCGCCGAGCTCGCGCGATAGCCCAGGCGCGAATATTTGAGCCGCGCCTTGGCTTGCAGCAGGCCTTCGGTGTCGGCTCCGACGCCGAGCGTGAAGAGATGCGGCTTGCCTTCCACCACCTTCTGCGTCAGGCGCAGCCCCGCGGTGGAGCAGGCGACGTCGTAGTAGGCGCTCAGGAAGAGCTCGTCCTGCTTGATGCGGTCGGAGGTCATCGACAGCAGCCGCACGTCGAAGGGCTCTCCCGGCTCGAAGGCCTCGTAGCGGGAGAAGACGCTTGGATCGATCTTGCTCACCTGGGCGGGCTCGATCTTGGCGAGCTTGTAAGGGCTGCCCGGGTCGGCGTCGACGCGCACCTCGCCCGAGCGCGCGTCGGCCGTCACGACCACCGACGGGCAGGCGTAGCCGCGGCTCTGCAGCTCGAAGATCACGCCCTTCTTGACCTTGTCGAGCAGGCTGGGCGTGAGGAGCTGGCCGACGATCTTGCGTCTCTTGCCGAGGTCGTAGATGCCGCTCAGGCCCTGCCCCGTCACCTTGCGCACGGCAGTGGTGGTGCCGACGCGGACCTCGAGGGCGTCGCCTTGGACGTCGAAGCTCGGGAAGTGATGGCCGCGGGCCTGCAGGAAGCCGGTCATGAATTCGCGGGCTTGGGGCAGCGAGACGTTCTTCCAGCCGTCCGAGCCGGGGTCACCGCAGACGAGCTTCTTTTCCACCTCTGACAGCTTGATCTGGGGGCCGATGAAGCGCAGGCGGGGACACACGTCGCGGGCGCGCGCGGGGCAGGCCAGCGCCAGCAGGCAGGCGATGACGCCCCCGATCCGTCGCGGTCCCATCACGGGGGCATCTTATCGCCGCGGAGGCGCGCTTCCCATCGCGCCGACGTGAATCATTCGTGACCTCGGCTTCATGCGGTCCGACGACGCCCGGCTCTATAATGAGTTCGACGGAGGGATTATGAAAGACAGGCTCAAGAGGGCGTGGCGGCTGCTCAAAGAAGCGGGGCAAGGGATGTCGAACGACCAGGTCCCGATGATGGGCGCCGCGCTCGCGTACTACACGATGTTCTCGATCGCGCCGCTGCTGATCATCGCCATCGGCGTGGCCGGCGTCGTCTTCGGCGACAAGGCCAGCGTCGAGGTGTTCGGCTCCATCAAGAGCATGATCGGCCCGCAGGGCGCGTCGGCGATCCAGGGCATGGTGCGCGCCGCCTCGAGCCGTCCGCAAGCCGGGCTCGTGGCCACGATCGTGGGCGTGGTGACGCTGATCGCCGGCGCCTCCGGCGTCTTCTCGCAGCTGCAGCAGTCGCTCAACATCATCTGGAAGGTGACGCCCAAGCCCACGGCGGGCTGGTGGCTGCTCATCCGGCAGCGGCTGGTGTCCTTCGGCATGGTGGCCGCGATCGGCTTCGTGCTGTTGGTCTCCATGTTCGTGAGCGCCGGCCTGGCGGCGGCCGGCCAGTGGGCGGTGGGCCTGCTGCCGGGAAGCAAGATCCTCTGGAACGCCGTGAACATCCTCGTCTCGCTGGCGATCATCTCGTTGCTGTTCTCGGCGATCCTCAAGGTCCTGCCCGACGTGAAGCTGTCCTGGCGCGACGTGCGCCTGGGCGGCTTCGTGACGGCGGCGCTGTTCGTCATCGGCAAGGCCGCGATCGGAGCGTATATCGGCCGCAGCGGGGTCTCCACCAGCTACGGGGCGGCGGGCTCGCTGATCGTGGTCCTGCTGTGGGTGTTCTATTCGTCCCAGATCCTCTATTTTGGCGCGGAGTTCACGCGCGCGCACGTGCTGGAGCGCGGACGGCCGATCGAGACCAAGGAAGGCGCCATGATCGCCATGACGCCCATCAACGCCGCCTCGATCGCCATGACGCAGGCGGAAGCGGGGAAGCTGACGCCGATGCCGGCCGGAGAGGCGGCCGTGCCTGAGGCGCAGGTGCCGGCCCGGGCTTGGGCCGCCGGCGCCGGCGCTGGCTTGGCCGTGGCGGCCGCGCTGCTGCTCGTGCGGCACCGCCGCGTAGCCGTGCGGTTGTCGGGAGCGGCGTTCGTGGGCTCGCTGGCGAGCTTGCTCTCCGCCGTCCTCGCCGCCCGGCTGATCTCTCCCGAGGAGTCGGAGCCCTCGACGGCGGCCAAGCTCGTCGGCAAGATCCCGACGCGCGTGAAGCTGGCCGCGGCGGGCGGCGCCATCAAGGGCGGCGGCAAGGAAGCGGCGCGCGAGATCAAGGAGAACGTCCGGGAAAAGGCCGCGGCCTAAGCGGGCTTGGCCGCCGCGGCGTCTTTGACGATCCGCTCGAGCCGAGCGCGCTGCCGCTCCAAGGAACGCACGAGCTGGAATTGGGCGCGGCAGCGGTCCAAGTTGTGGCCGGGGCGACGGATCTTGAAGTAGCCGTCGCCCTCGAGGTGGTCGGTCAGGAAGCGCAGGCCGAGCTCGAGGGCGATCACCCCGGCCGAAAAGGCGAGATGAGCCTTCTCGGCCGGGGCCAGCAGGTCTCCGACGGCCGAGAGATAGCCGCGGGCCAGGGCCTCGAAAAGGGCCAGATCCACCTCCACCTTCGTCAGGTCGCGCTCGTCCTCGTCCGCGCGGTTGGCCATGGCGCGGACCATGTCGCCGAAATCGTGCAGGGCGAGCCCGGGCATGACCGTGTCCAGGTCGATGACGCAGAGCCCTTGCTGCGTGGCGTCGTCGATGATGACGTTGTTGGACTTGGTGTCGTTGTGGACGATCCGTTCCGGGATCTCCCCGGCCTCGACCAGCCTGTGGAGGACGGCGGCCATGTCCTTGCGGCCGGCCGCGAAGTCGATCTCCGCCCGCGCGCCGGCGGCGCGCCCCAGGCGGTCGGCGGCCGCGGCGCGGGCGAAGGCCTCCCAACGCGTGGGCGTGTGATGGAAGCCGGGGATCGTGTCGTTGAGGCGCGGCCCCGGCAGGTCGGCCAAGAGCCGTTGGAACGCGCCGAACGCCTTGGCCGCCTCATAGGCGCGGTCCGGCGACTCGACCAAGTCGTACGTGCGCCCCCCCGAGATGTGCAGATACGTGCGCCAGTAGTTGCCCGCGGCGTCGCGGTGGAAGGCCCGGCCGTCCTTCGACGGCACCAGCGTCAGGACGCGCCGGTGGGCGTCCGGGGCTTGGCGCGTCTTGAAGCGCAGGTGGGACAGCACGCGCTCGATGTTGGCCATCACGGCCGGCGGGTCCTTGAAGATGTCGTGGTTGATCCGCTGATGGATGTAGAGAGCCCGACGGCCCCCGTCGCGGTACGACGCCAAGTAGGTGTCGTTGATGTGGCCGCTGCCGCAAGGCTGCGCCTCGAGGAAGTCGCCCAGGATCGCGAAGTCCCGGCTGATGGCCGCCAGATCGTGGCTCATGGCTGCCTCAAGATACCCCATTCGTGGCGGCGATGGAAGTCGAGCCGGGAGTACGGCGACGTCGACGAGAGCACGGGAGCGGAGCGTTCGCGCGTGTAATCATAGCGGCAGAAAGAGAAGCGGGCCGGCGGGCCTCCGATCGAGGCGAAGGGCACCGAGGCCAGCACGGTCCAGCGTCCGGCTTCCACCCAGACGCGGCGCTCGAACAGAGGCCCCTCGACCATGAGCGTCTCGGGCTCGACGGCCGGCCGCGGGATCGGGATGCGCAGCTGCAGCGTCAGCCCGTTGGGCGCGACGTGCAGCTCGAGATAGCGGGTCGCGCCCTCGGGCTCGAGGAACATCTCGAAGGTGTCGCCCAGCTCCCAGAAGCGCTGGTTGGGCCGGGTGGCGGAGGTGTGGATGTCGGCGTCGTCGAGCTCGGCCAGCACGAGCAGCGTCCGCTCGCGCCGGGCGACCCGGACCGCGCCCGATTGGAGACGGCTCTCCGGCGCCTGGAGCCAAGCCTGGCCCAGCGGACAAGGCTCGGCGGCGGCGAAGGCCGCTCGCGTCTCTTCCAGCTCCGCCCCCTCGCGCAGTCCGGTCTCGCGGCACTCCAAGACCGGTCGTTCGGGCACGTCGGCGCGGGTCAGTACGTGACCAGCGAGTGGATCTTCTGGCCCGGCAGCTTGGCGCGCCCGCTCAGGAAGCCCAGCTCGATCAGGAAGGCGGCGCCGTGCACCTGGCCGCCGGCCTTGGCGATGAGCTCGCAGGCCGCCTTGGCCGTGCCGCCGGTGGCCAAGACGTCATCGACGAGCAGCACCTTCGAGCCCTTGGGGAACGCGTCCGCGTGGGCCTCGATCGTGTCCTGGCCGTACTCGAGGTCGTAGGACGCCGAGTGCGTCTTGCGCGGCAGCTTGCCCTTCTTGCGGATCGGCACCACGCCGGCCTTGAGGTAGTAGGCGATCGGCGTGGCGAGCAGGAAGCCGCGGGACTCGATGCCCGCCACGATCGTGATGCCAGCGCCCGCGAAGGGCTCGGCCATCTGATCGATCGCGGCGGCGAAGGCCTTGGGATCGGCCAGCATCGGGGTGATGTCCTTGAAGACGATGCCCTTCTTTGGGAAGTCGGGCACGTCCACGATGAGCTTGCGGACGTCGATGGTCGCCGTCATTTCCTCTTCCCCTTCCCGTTCCTGCCGACGGGGGCCAGGATCAGGTTGCGCGGCTTGCGGCGGGCCGCCGCCGTCTGCGCGGCGGTGGGCGCGGTGCGGCGCCCCTCCGGGATGACCTGCCCCAGGATGTCCGTACGCAGCTTGGGCGTGTCCCAGCCGGGCTGCAGGTTGGGCGTGGCCGTGCGGGTCTCGCCCACCTCGATGAGGCCCATGCGGTTGGCCACGCGGCGCAGCCGCAGGAGCGCGCGCTCCTCGATCTGGCGGATGCGCTCGCGCGAGAGCTTGAGCCTCTTGCCCACCTCTTCCAGCGTCATGGGCGTCTGGCCCGTGAGGCCGTGGCGGAATTCAAGAATCATGCGCTCCCGGTCCCCGATTTCGCGCAGTGCCTGGTTGAGCTCGTCATGGAGCTTGAGCACGCCGATGAGGCTCTCGGGCGACTGGTTGTCCGACTCCGAGATCATGTCCTCGACGGTGATGTTCTCGTCCTCGGAGTCGATCGGAGCCTCGAGCGAGCCCATGCCCTTGGCGGCCTCGGCGGCGTCGAGCACGCCGCGGACCTGGCGGGCCGTCCAGTGCATCTTGCGCGCCATCTCGGCCAGGGTGGGATCGCGGCCCAACTGCAGGTGCATCTTCTCCCACATCTTCAGCCACTTGCGCAGGGCTTCCCAGGCGTGCGGAGGGATGCGGATCGTCTTGGACTGCTCCTCGACGGCGCGCCGGATCGACTGCTCGATCCAGTAGGATGCGTAAGTCGAGAAGCGGTAGCCCTTGGCGGGCTCGAACTTGTCGATGGAGTGCATCAGGCCGAGGTTGCCCTCCTCGACGAGGTCGAGGAAGTCGATGCCCTGGCGGTGATACTTCTTGGCGATCGGCACCACGAGGCGGAGGTTCGCCTCCATGATGCGCTGCTTGGCGTCGTGGTCGCCGCGCTTGGCCTTCTTCCACAGCTTGTGGATCTCCTCGCGGTCGATGTTGGCGAGCTTCTGGATACCCTTGAAGTACTGGCTTATGGTGTCGGTGGTCGGTTCCATGCGTTGTTTAGCGTCGAATCTCGAAGCTCTTATCCCCTGTCGCGGCGACTTGCTGGGTCGAGAGGCGGTCCACCCGAGCCATCGGGTTTCCCGTCCTCAACTCGCCGACGAACGTCTCCAGGACGTCCGCAGCGCCCTCCGCCTCCAATTCGACGGAGCCGTCGTCGCGGTTGCGCACCCAGCCCGAGAGTCCGAGCCGTTGCGCGCTCTCGCGCACGAACCACCTAAAGCCGACACCTTGAACATGCCCTTCCACCACCAACCGTAGACGCGTCAAGGCCAAGCCAGGCAATAATACAACATTGTCAAGGGGGTAAAGCAAGGCTGTCAAGGCCCAGTCAACAATTTATTTTTATGGGGCCGTCCGGCCCAGGGCGGGCCCTTATTTTCGCGCTAGACTGGGGCGATGAGGATCCTAGCCGCCGCGCTGCTGCTGGCCGCGCTCGCCCTCCCCGCCGCCGCGGACGACACTTGCGACGCCGCTTACGCCCAGGCGCTCGCCGACGGCGTGGCCCGTCTGAAGGCCAAATCGCGCGTCCTCGACTCCGTGGCTCGCGGCGCCGACGACGAGGACGGTTCTGACGTCCGCTATCGCTGCGAGACCAAGTCGCTCGAGCGCTTGGCGGACGGCGGGCATGACCACGAGATCCTTCTTTGCGTCGAGCAGCCCGGCGGCGCGGGATACGACGTCAAAGCGCTCGACAAGGAAGAGACCGAGAAGTTCTGCGAAGTGATCAACGCCTGCCTTTTCGACTTGTCGGATCGCAGCGAGAGCCCGGAGTACGAGAAGCTGAAGGACGCGTACGACGGGCTGGCGTGCGTGGGCGAGTAGGGCTTCGTCGAAACTGGTAGCGCTACCAGTTTCATAACGTGCTCAACTGTGTCCGGACACACCAGGGCACGCTAGTCCGGTCGGGTATGCCTTCCCCTTCGAGGTCCCGTCGAGGCTCGGGGTACGGCGCGGCGCCTGTGACGAGCGCGGCTCGCACCGCGTACCCCTTGCTGCGGGCTTCCAAAATGCAGCGGGGTACGGCGCGGTGCCTGTGATCGGCACTATGCGCGCTGTACCCCTCTGCGCAACAAGTCACGGACAAGTTTCGGGGTACTCAGGCTTGAACTGAGAACCTCTTGGTCCCGAACCAAGCGCTCTGCCAATTGAGCTATACCCCGGGAAATCGGAACGTCATGGCGGCCTTGGTCGGGGACCTGGGAATCGAACCCAGAGCCTCTCCCACCCCAAGGGAGCGCTCTACCATTGAGCCAGTCCCCGACCACGGCCGCCTGAAAAA
>CAZZGQ010000065.1:0-7991 GCA_964653765.1 uncultured Elusimicrobia bacterium
GTCGGCCTGGGCCTGGGACTGGCGGGCCAGCAGGCGGCAGGCTTCCTCGTATTGCTTCTGCAGACGCTCGAGGGCGTCTTCCCGGCGCCGCAGGGAGGCCTCGAGCTCGGCGGCGCGGCCTTGCGAGCCGCGGGCCTCTTCGCGCCAGCGCGCGAGCTCGAGGCCCTGGCGCTCGAGCGCGGCGCTGAGCTGGCCGCGGGCCAAGTCGCAGACCCTCAGCGTCTCGTCGTTCTGCTTGAGCTCCTCGGACGCCGCCAGCGCCTCGCGCTGGAAGGAGCCCACCCGCTGCTCGAGGTCGCGTATCTGGGCGTTGAACTCGCGCCAGCGGTGCTCGAAGCGGCGGGCGTTCTCTTCCTTCTCGCGGAGATCGCGTTGGGTCGAGTCGAGCTGGCGACGCAGGGACTCGAGCTCGTAGCGCAGCTTCTCGGTCTCGAGGGCTTCTTCGCTGGGCGCCGACGGCAGCGCGTCAGGCTCCAGGGGCGCCATCCGTTTCATCCTTGCGGCCGATCCATGAGCCCAGGCGCCGCCAGAGTCCGGAGGAGGGAGCGGTCCCGGGGGCGCGCGGCTCGGGCGCGGCCTCCGGCTTGAGCGTCTCGGAGAGCTTCGCCAGGTCGGCGGCCGATTCCTCGAGGATGCGCTTGCGGCGCGCCTCGTGCCCCTCGAGGCGCTTTTGGCGCTCTTCGCTCAGGCGTTTCTCGGCGTCCCAGTGCTCGTAGAGGCGCCGCCTCTCGGCCTCCACGTCTTCCTGAGCCTTTTGGCGCTCGGCCGCCTTGGCGCGCTCGCTCTCCTCTCGCAGGCGGAAGCGTTCCGCCTCGGCTTCCGCCGCCAGGCGCAGCTTCTCATGCTCGATCAGGCGCTCGGCGTCCGCGGCGGCGCGGCGCATCAGCTCGGTGGCGCGGGCCATGGCGACCTCCGCGTCCGCGGTCAAGCGCGTGCGCTCGGCCTCGAGCTGGGCGCGCTGCTGCGAGCGGTCGGCTTCCAGCGCGGCGGAGCGCTGGGAGAAGTCGCTCTCCAGCTCCGCGCGCCGCCTGGACAGCTCGGCTTCGAGCTCGGCGCGGCGCTTCTGGACCTCCGCGTCCAGGTCGGCGCGGCGCTGAGCCACCTCGGCGTCCGCCTCGGCGCGGCGCTGGTCGATCTCCGCCTCGAGCTCGGCGCGGCGTTTGGCGGTCTCCGCGTCCCATTCCGCGCGGCGCTGAGCCAGCTCCGCGTCCAGCTCGCCGCGGCGGCGCGCCGTCTCCGCCTCGAGCTCGCCGCGCTGACGCTCGAGATCGGCGCGTCCGCGCCGCAGAGCCTGGGCGCCCTCGGTGTCCAGGCGCTGGGCTTTCTCGAGGGCCGCTTCGGCTTGGGCCTTGAGGCGAAGGTTCTCCTCGCCGGCGCGCTCGTTATCGGCCGCGAGGGACTTCGCGCGCTCGAGGGCGGCGCGTCCCTGCGCCTCGAGCAGCGCCGCGCGCTCCGAGGTCTCCTCGACCTCCTGCTGCAGCCGGGCGGACTCGAGCTGGGCGGCTTGGCGGGTCCGGGACTCGCGCTCCTGAGCCTCGCGCGCCGCGTCCTCGGCGGCGCGCCGAGCCTGCGCGAGTTCGCCTTTCTCGCGCTGGAGCGCCTCGGCGGTCTCGCGCCACTGCTCGCGCTCGGCCCCGAGGGCGCGCTCGAGCTCCCGGGCCTGGCCCTCGGAGCGCAGCGCCTCTTGAGCGTGCTTCTCCAGCTTCTCCTGCAGGGACGCGGCCTCGGCGGCGTGGCGCTGCTCCTGAGCCTGCCGCGAGTCGCGCTCAGCCTGGAAATCGGCGAGCAGCCGCTGGAACTTCTGCTTGAGCTCGGCCAGGGCGTCCGCCAGCTTCTGGCGCTGCTCCTCGGACGACTCGAAGGCGCGCGCGGCCATCCGCGAGTCGGTCTCGCGCTGATCGGCGAGGCGCTGCCATTGCCCCTGCGTCTCGGACAGCTTCTTCTCGAGCTCTTGGACGCGGCTCTCTCGCTCCGCGGTCTGGCGCTCGTAGCGCTCGACGGCGGCGTCGTGGCGGACCTGCAGGGCGCTCAAGGCTTGGTCGCGCTGATCCAGGCTCAGCTGCAGCTCGTCGACGCGCCCCTGCAGCTGGCGCGTGTCGGCCGCCCATTTCACCTGCCGGCGCTTCTCCGCCTCGAGCAGCTCGCAATAGCGCCGCGCCTGCTGAGCGGCGTCTTTCGTCTCGGCCTGCGCCTGCTCGCGCTCCCGGCGCTCCTGCGCGGCCTGCTCCCGCGACTTGCGCACCTCGGCGTCGAGGCGCTGCAGGGACCAGTTGAGCTTGACCGCCAAGTCCTTGAGCTGCTCGCGCCGCCGCGCCTCCTCGACGAGCTCCGCCGTGCGGCTCTCCAGCGCCCGCCGCGCGGCGTCGAGCAGCCGGCGCGACTCCTGGACTTGGGCGCGCGACTGCTCCAGCTCCTGGCGCAGGGATTGTGGGGGAAGGACGGCGTCGGAGAGCTGGCCTTGCCGCTTGGGATCGTTGAGCTGCGCCAGGACCTCGTCGACTTCGCGGCGATAGTCGTCCTGCCAGAGACGAAAGGCGTCCATACAGCGGCCAGTATAGAGGCGGGCCCAAGGGGATTCAAGGTCCTAGTTGTTACGGCCCAAAAAAGGAGGGTCTCTCGTCCGCGCGCCCGGCGGCCCAAGGGCCCAGCCGCGAAAGCGAGGCGCTTGACATAATTATGACGTGGAAGATTGGGACAGCCCCAAGCGCTCGCGCCTGTTCCTCGCCGCGGCCCTGCTGACGGCGGCCTGCGGCTTCATGCTGACCAACGACCGCCTGGACTCTCCGCGGCTGGTCGAGAACGGGCTGGGCGCCGACGTCTCCGGCGCCGGCTCCGCTTCGGAGGCCGCGACGGCGCCGCCCTTCGCCGTCCCGCAGCCGCCCCTAGGGCAGGTCGCGGAGGGGGCCGCCCCGGCGGAGGACCTGCGCGACGCCGTGGCCGCGCTGCCCGGCATGGACCCGGCGCAGGCCGCGGCGCGTTCGGCCGCGTTCGCCGGGCCGGCGGGGCGCGTCGCCGGAGCCTTCGCGCCGGCCGCGGCCGCCTCGGCCTGGGCCGCCCACGACGTCCTGCGGCCTTCGCTGGACGGTCAGAGCGCGGTGGCGATCTCCTCCTACTCCGTCCCGTCCTCCGCCAAGGCGCGCGGCTCGCGCGACATCGCGGCCGTGGCCCCGGGCGGCCGCCAGACGCGCGGAGCCGCCGGCGCGTCGCGCGGGAATGCCGCCAAGCTTTCTCCGGCGGAACGGCTCTTCGCCGCGCCCGAGCAAGGCCTGAGCGAGGTCTCGGCCGGCGGCGCCGCGGCGGCCGGCACGGCCGCGTTCAAGCGCGAGCCTTCGACGCGACGGCGCAAGGCCCCGCTCAAGGGCGCGCGTCCCGCCGCGTTGAGCCGCCTGCTCGGCAAGGGCGCCCTCAAGGCGCCCGTCGGCGTGCGCAAGCCCGCCGGCGATCCCTGGACCCGCCCGCTCCCCGCGACCGGCCCGGACGGCGCCGCCCTCAAGGTCGAGCCCCTCGGCCAAGCCGCCGCCGAGGCCGTGACCACGCCGCCGTCCTGCCGGAAGCCCGGACCGCATTGGGACGCCGCCGGCGACGCGCACTGGTTCCACGACGGCGCCCTGCGGGGCCGTCTCGAGGCCGGCGCCTGGGCTTGGCTGCAAGAGGACAGGGGCCGCTGGTGGCTGTGGCCGGCGCCCAAGGCGACGCCGCTCGTCGACCACCAGGACCATTGGTGGCTGCAGAGCCGCGGCCTCTGGTTCTTGCTGCACGACGGCGAGCCCTGGGGCTATCAGTACCTGCGGCGCTGGGGGGCCGAAGGCTTCGTACAGCGCTCGGGCGCGCAGATGATCTACAGCGCCGACGGCTCGCGGCTGGGCCTCGTCTCGCCCGGGCAAGGGGCCGTCCTCTACGACGCGCGCACCGGACGCGAGCTCGGCCGCTGGACCGAGGACGAGCTTCCGGGCCGCCGCGCCGCCGCCGGCCCGCATGCGCCCGCTTTCTGACCTCCCGAAATTGCTAGGATCGCGGCATGTGGCTGGCCGCTCTCCTCGCGTGCTGCATCGCGGCGCCGGCGCGCGCGCAAGAAGCCTACGGAGCCAAGGGCCTCTTTCCCGTCTATGAGACGAGCGGCCAATGGGTCATCTTCGATAAGCGCCCGGACAAGCAGCACCCCACGCCCGTCGGGCCGGGCGACGCCTTCCTCGTCATCGGCAGCTCCGGCGCCGAGCTCTTCAGCGTCAAGCGCGACTCGGGGACTTACGGAGGCGCCTGCCGCGGCCACAAGCCGCTGCGCCTGCGAGCGGGGCTGCTGGTCGGGCCTCGGCGGAAAGTGGGCCGCCCGATCCTCGGCATCCACGTCCCGCCGTCGTTCTCGCTCAAAGGGTCGCGCGCCGTCTTCGCGGCCTTGACCAACGAGGTCACCGACGCGACCTACCAGACCCTGGGCGAGCCGCTGCGCGCCGCCGCGCAGGCGGACGTGAGATCCGGCGCCTTCCATGTGAAGCCCGAGGAGGCCGCGCAGCAGCCCCAGACCAAGATCGACTTCGGCGCGAAAGCGCGGGTGGCGGGGCTCAAGGACCCCTTCATCTTCGTCGAGGAGACCGAGGTCGGCGCCAGCACGCGCCGCTGCCTGCGCCTGGCCGACGCGGGCCAGCTGATCGGCGGCTGCGCCGAGATGCCGCGCGCCCTCATGGCCGAGACCGAGCTGCTCCAATTCGTCGCCTACGATCCCACCGGCCGCGGCAACCCTTATCTGCTGGCCTTCACCAAGACCACGCCGCTCTGGGGCGACGAGCGCTGGGGCTTCGTCGTGCGCGACTCCGGCCCCCGCCTCTTCCTCGTCGACGCCATGGACGTCCGCTGCCGCGAGGGCTTCTGAACCAGTTAACAACGGTGTCAGGCTCGATTGTTAACTGGTTCGTCCCGAACTAGTTAACAATCGAGCCTGACACCGTTGTAAACTAGTTCAGCCGAGGAGCTCGAGCATGGCCCAGCCGGCGACGCCCAGCGCCAACGCGATCGGCGAGAGCTTGAAGATCAGCTCGCGCGTCAGCGGCTGATGGTTGATGATGTTGTGGGCGCCGACGGCGATCACGATCCAGTAGCAGGCCCAGAACATGCGGCGCGCCAGCGCGCCGAAATCGTAGGAAGGGCCCGCGACCTGGCGGCGCAGCCGCCCGCGGTCGCGCCATGAGAGCCGCGTGATCTTGGCGCCCGCGGAATAGAAGCCGCGGCCGTCGGGATTGACCCAGACGACGCGGGCGCGGCCGCGGACGCGCTCGCGGTCCTCGAGGACGAGCTCGAAGTGGATCGTCTGGCCCTTCTGCAGCTCCAGGCGCGTCTCCGCGCGAAAGCCCGCCACCGTGATGTCGAGCGCTTGCGCGTGAGGGTCGAGGGGCTCGCCGCGCGCGTCGAGCAAGACCAGATCCAATTCGGTCAGGAAGCGCGCCTGGCCGTGATAGTTGGCGGAAGGGCTCACGATTTATCCTTGTCTTTGGGGGGCGCGAAGTCGATGTAGCGCACGAACCGCTCGAAGGCGGCGCGGTGCTTGGGGAACTGCGAAGCTTCGGCGCGGTACTGCGCTTGATAGAAGCCGTCGGCCGACGGGACGACCACGAATTCCGTCTTGAGCACGGTGACCTGGCTGCCCAGCAGCGCCGGCTCGGGATAGACGTAAGTCGTGTATAAGCCGGCGTAGGCGGCGCGGCTGGAGACGCGCACTTCGGTCAGCGCATGGCGGTCCTCGGGAGCGCCGATCTCCCGCAGTTGGGCCAGCGCCCCATCCAGGGATTTGGCGCCGGGGCCTTCCGCGGGGAAGAAGACGACGCTGACGGCGGGGCCGCCCTTCGCCAGGCGCCACTCCAGGCCGCCCGGCACCGGATGAGGCTTGCCCCACTCCAGCGTGTCGAAGAAGGAGAAGGTCTTCGTCGTCTTGGGGGCGACGGGCCGCTTGCGCACGAGCCCTTCCACGATAGGCTCCGGCGGATTGCCCATCTGCTGCAGCCGCGCCGCCACCGCCTCCTCCCAGAACGTCCCCATGAGGTCGGCGCGCGCCAGGCGCAGGGCCTGAAGCTCGACGGCGGCGGCGTGGGAGATGCGCGGCTGCGGCGCGGCGATCACCTCGATCACCGCGCGCTTGAAGGGGGGGAGGTACTGGAGCGCGCGGCGCAGCCCGTTGAGCCAGAAGACCGAGGAATCGTCTCCGGCATAACGCTCGATCTCGACGTAGCCGCCGAAGGTGAGCTCGCCCGGCCGAACGTCCACCGCCAAGTACTTCAAAGCGAAGTTATGGTCGAGCCGCGCCAGCTGCCGCGCGCGCCCGGTGAAGTAGGAGGCGGCGGTCAGCGCGTAGCGGCCGGCGGGGATGTTCAGGACGTAGAGCCGGTCGTCCACCCGGTAGTTCGCCGGTACGAGCACGGGATCGAGCGAGCCGTCCTCTTGGATGCGCTGGAAGAAGAGCTCGCGCGCCTGGTGCCTCATCCAATAGGGGAACTCGCGGCCCTTGAACGAGACCGCCATCAGGAGGGCGCCCTGCGCCGGGTCCGTGCGCTCGCGGCGAAACTGCGGCGCCGGCAGGCAGGACGACAGGGCCAGAACGGCGAGCAGCAGCAAGCGGCGCACGGGCGCAGTGTAGCAGACCTCCGCCGTCAACGCTACGGGCGGCCCATTAGGTATAATCCGGGCGCCATGGAAGGCTACGATTTCGAGAAATTGACGCGAGAGATCGTCGTCAGCCAGTTCGGTTCCCTCGCCGACAAGGCGCCGGAGGCGGCCGCCGAGATGGCCCGCAAGACGCTCGTCACGTCCCTTCAGGGCACGGCGGCCAAGCAGGACCCGCATCTCACCGTCGCGGCGGTATGCCGCGGCTTGCTCGGCGGGCTGCTGTTCATCAACCAGGACCTGCCTTCGACCGTCACGCGCGTGCTGCGCGCCCTCGGCGAGGTCGCCGCGGACGTCCATCTCTCCCCCGAAGACCTGATGACCTGGGCCATGGAGGGCTTCGCCGCCGTCGCCGTGGTGGCGGGAGCCGAGGCGCAGAGCGCCATCGAGAGCGCCATCGAGCAGGACTTCATGGGCGCCGGCGGGGTCTTTGTGGCCGCTTGCGCGGCCGCAAAGAATCCCAATAAAGGAGCCGCCTCCTGAAGATCGCGCTCGCGCAGATCGACACGAAGGTCGGCGATCTCGCCGGCAACTCGGCGAAGATCCGCGAGCGGCTGCGCCAAGCGGGCAAAAGCGGCGCGCGGCTGGCCGTGTTCCCGGAGCAGGCGCTGGGCGGCTATCCCGCGCTCGACCTGTGGGAGGAAGCCGGCTTCGTCGACGCGAACCTGCGCGCCCTGCGCGCGCTCGCCCGCGAAGTCGGCGACACCGCCGCGCTCGTGGGCTTCGTCGACCGCAACCGCGGCCGCTCCGGCAAGCCCGTCGCCAACGCCGCCGCCCTGCTGCACCGCGGCAAGGTGCGCGGGGTGCGCTGGAAGTCGCTGCTGCCGACCTACGACGTCTTCGACGAGGCGCGCTACTTCCAGCCCGCCACGGCCAACGCCCCGATGAAGTTCGGCGGCCTGCGGCTGGGCGTGACGATCTGCGAGGACGCCTGGGCCGCGGCGGCGGGCACGCGCGGCCTCTACCGGCTCGACCCCGTCCGGGCGCAGGCCAAGGCGGGCGCCGACGTCCTGATCAATCTCTCCTCCTCGCCTTACGAGCGCGGCAAGCCTCGCTTCCGGCGCTCGCTCTTCGCGGCCCAGGCCCGGCGCGCCCGCAAACCGTTCCTCTACTGCAACCTCGTCGGCGGCAACGACGACCTGCTCTTCGACGGCAACAGCCTGGTCCTCGACGCCCGCGGCCGCTTGGCGGCCCGCGGCGCGAACTGCGCCGAGGACCTCGTCGTCGTGGACACCGACGCCCTGCCCGCGCCGCTGCCCGCGAGCTCGCTGCCCTCCGATGTCGAGGAAGTGGTCGAGGCGCTCTGCATGGGCATCCGCGACTACGCCCGCAAGTGCGGCTTC
>CAZZGQ010000065.1:8091-13502 GCA_964653765.1 uncultured Elusimicrobia bacterium
TGGAAGACGGCGATTGGATCTCTGAGAGATCGGCCACGGCCGTGAAGAGCCGCACGAGCTTGGCCAGCAGCCGCAGCCGCTGAGCCCGCAGCTGCTCTTCCTCGGCCATCACCATGACCTTCTCGAAGAACAGGTCCAGGTGCGGCTTGATGCCCACCAGGGCGCGCAAGCCGGTCTCGTAGTCCTCGTCGCTCAGGCGCTCGCCGACGCGGCCTTCCATCGAGAGCAGCGCGTCGAAGAGCGCCATCTCGGCGGGCTCGCGCAACAACGAGCGCTCCGGCGGCTCGGTCTGCGTGAGCTGGAAGCGCGCTTGCCGCAGGATGTTGGAGGCGCGCTTGAACGCGGCGGCCAACGGCTCGAAATCGGGATTGCCGCGCACGGCGTGGATCGCGGCCAGCCGCAGATAGGTGCGCTTGAGGCTGGCCAGCCCGCCCTGCTTGACGGCGCGGATCTCATCGACGCGGAAGCCCTTTTCCTCGAAGAACGACTGGGCGCGGCCCCAGAGGAACTCGAGCACGTCGGCCTGCGTCTTGGCCGCGTCATGCGCCACCGTCAGTTGCGCGGAGGCGGCCGCCACGGCCTTGGCCAGGTCCACCGGGAGCTGCTGCTCGAGGGCGATGCGCACGGCGCCCAGCGCCTGGCGGCGAAGCGCGAACGGGTCGGCGTTGCCGGTGGGGATGTTGCCGACGGCGAAGTTGGCGACCAGCGAATCGAGCTTGCCGGCCAGGGAGACGAGGGCGCCCTCCACCGTCGTCGGCACCGGCGACTTGGGCCCGATCGGCAGATAGAACTGCTCGAGCCCGAGGGCCACCCGCTCGTCGAGCCCGTCGCGGCGGGCGTAGACGCCGCCCATCGCGCCCTGGAGCTCGGGGAACTCCTTGACCACCTCGCTGACGAGATCCGCGTAGCAGAGCCGCGCGATCTCGACGGCGGCGCGCTCGTCGGCCGGCCGGTCCTGGCGGATCATCGCGGCGAGCTCGCGCGTCAGCGCCTCGACGCGCCGCGCCTTGTCGGCCATCGAGCCCAGGCCGCGCTGGTAGGTCACGCGCTCCAGCATGGGCAGCTTCTGCTCGAGCCGGGTCGCGAGGTCGCGCCGGAAGAAGAACACGGCGTCGTTGCCGCGAGCGGCGAGCACGCGCTCGTAGCCCTCGCGCACCAGGGCCTCTCCTTGTGATAGCCCGTCGCGCACTCCGACGAAGCGCGCCTTGAGTCGCTGGCCCTCCAGGACGGGAAAGAACTTGAGCTGGCGCTTGAGGACCAGCGAGAGCAGGGCGTCGGGCAGCTCCAGGAACTCGCTCGAAAAGGAGCCCACGACGGGCGTGGGCTGCTCGGTCATGAACACCGTCTCCTCGATGAGGGCGTCGTCGAGGTCGATGCGGCCTCCGGCCTGCCCGGCGGCGAGCTCCAGCCGCTCCAGCAGCAGGGCGCGACGCTCCTCTATATCCGCCAGGACGTGCTGGGCCTTGAGCGCCCTCAGGTAGTCGCCCGGCTTCTTCAGCGCCACGGGCTTCTTCTGCAAGGCGGCCAAGCCGCTGACTTGGCGGCCGCTCTCGATGCCGGCGGTCTCGAAGGAGGCCACGGCGGCGCCCCAAAGGGCGGCGATGGAACGGATCGGGCGGCCGAAGCGGAAGCGCGAGGCCTCCCATTCCAGCGACTTGGGGAACTCCAGGCCGCGCAGGATCGCGGGGACCTCGCGCGCCAGGATCGCCGGGGTCTTCTCGCCCGGCGTCACCACGCGCGCCCAAAGGAAGCCCTTGTCGGCGCGCAGCTGCTCCGGGGCCACGCCGCATTTGCGGGCGAAGCCGGCCGACTGGGGGGTGAAGCGCCCCTCGGCGTCCTTGAGCATCCGCTCGGGCGGGCCCTTCACGTCCTCTTGGCGGTCGGGCGAGCCTTCTGCCAGGCCTTCGGCCAGCACGGCCAGGCGGCGCAGCGTCCCGTAGCGCTTCCAGGTGGTCCGGGGACCGGCCACGCCCTGGCGCTCCAGCGTCTCGCGCAAACGGCGCTCGAGCTGCTCCAGGGCCGGGTTCACGAAGCGGGCGGGGAGGGGCTCGGTGCCGATCTCGAGGAGGAAGTCCTTGGCCATTAAGGGGCGATTTTACCGTTTTTTATATTGAAAGGAAAACGGTCCGCCGCTATACTCCGGGCATGGACCAGCCCGAGCTGCCCGACCTCAAAAAGAAGGACAAGGAGCGCAAGAAGGCCGGAGCCGTCTTCAACGGCTGGGGCGGCGGAAGCGGCGGCAGCGGCTTGACCGGAGCGGCGGGCGCCGTCGAGCGCTCGGCGGCCATGGAGGCGTTCGAGGCCGCCCAGGTGGGGGCGGGCCGCACCGGTCTCGCCCAGCTCTTCGCGCGGCTGGTCTCCACGACGGGCGGCCGCATCGCCCTGGCGGCCTTCGCCGCCCTCTTGATCGGAGCCCTGCTGGCCCTGCCGAAGCTCATGTCCAACGCCCCTGTCCGCACCGGCGAGGTGGCTCTGGGCGGCATCAGCGACACCTTGAGCGTGCGCCGGCCCGGCGAGTCGGTGGCCCTCAATTCCCTGGCGCAGGCCTCCCACGGCGAGCTCAAGTTCGACGACGGCGCCGCCGCCGCCAAGCCCAAGCAGGAGGAGAAGGCGCCCGAAGCGCCCGAGGCGCCGCCCGCGACCCCTCCCGCCGAGAAGACCGATTGGAACAACGTGCTCAATTCCGAGCGTCCCTACACCGACAAGCTGGCGCACAATCTCGCCGGCGCCAAGCTCAGCGGCTCCCTCGGCGGCGAGTTCGGCAAGGGCAACATCTTCAACAACGGCCTCGCGCCCAAGTTCGCCGACATGAGCCTGAACAAGAACGGGCTGCTCAACGGCCGGCCCGCGCGGATGGGCCAGACCAAGAAGCTCGCCTCGGCCCGCTCCTCCCAGATCCAGGCGCGCTCGCCGCGCGCCATCGGCCAGCTGCGCTTCGCGCGCCAGCTCTCCAGCCGCGCCGGCATCGCCTCCACGGCGGACCAGGCGAAGACGGCGGCCAGCGACGCCTTCGACGGCCAGGTCACCAACGGCGGCGCCGCGCCGATCGGGCCGGTCGACACCAACGGCACGGTCAATCCGCCCACCAGCAGCCCCACGGTGGCGCCGCCCGAGGCGACCCACGTCAACGACACGCCCTACCAGGGCAACCTCGATCAGGCCAAGCAGCAGGCCCAGGACGCCGGCAACATGAAGATGATGGGCATGATCATGCTGGCCCTCGGCGCCATGCTGATGATCATGGGCATGATGCTGATGAAGCCGCCCACGCAGACGATGGGCATCATGCTGCTCATCGCCGGCATCGGCCTGATGGCCGCCGGCGTCATGATGATGATGATGGCCTCCAACGAGAAGAAGCAGGCCGACAAGAACGCCGACCAGGTCCAGCAGCAGCAGGGCCAGAACCTCCACGCCCAGGACACCAAGGAGTGCATCAACCAGGCCTACAACAACGGCGGCGTGACCAGCGACAGCTGCCAGGGCAGCCACGACACCGGCGTCCAGGCCAACTCCACGACGGTGGCCAACGCCGTGAACGCCGAGCTCAACTCCGGCTACAGCATGGACGGCGGCGGCCCGATCAACAACGGCTCGGGCTCCGGGTCCGGCTCAGGGTCCGGGTCCTCTCCGACGCCCGGCACCACCACCCCTCACCGTGGCTCCAGCACCGGCACCACGGCGTCGCCGACGAAATAGCGGCTAGGCGGCGACGACGGCGGCCGGCGCGGGCGTCTCGAGCTCCAAGTAGAGCTGCATGACCTTCTTCGCCAGGCCGCGCACGCGCGCGATGTACTGGGCGCGCTCGGTCACCGAGACGGCGCCGCGCGCCTCGAGCGTGTTGAAGAGGTGGGAGATGCGCAGCACGCAGTCGTAGGCGGGAAGGGGAAGGCGCTCGGCCACCAAGCGCTCGCCGTCCTTCTCCCATTCGTTGAAGTGGCGCGTCAGCAGCGCCACGTCGGCCTTCTCGAAGTTGTAGGCCGAGAACTGCTTCTCCTGCGGCAGATGGAGGTCGCCGTACGTCGTCTTCTCGTTGTACTGGAGGGAGAAGACGTTGTCCTTCTTCTGCAGGTACATGGCGATGCGCTCGAGGCCGTAAGTGATCTCCACACTAATGGGATTGAGCGTTAGCGATCCCATCTGCTGGAAGTAGGTGAACTGCGTGATCTCCATGCCGTCGAGCCAGATCTCCCAGCCCACGCCGGAAGCGCCCAAGGTGGGCGACTCCCAATCGTCCTCGATCCAGCGCAGGTCGTGCTCGCGGGGATCGAGGCCGATGGCGCGCAGCGACTGCAGATAGAGGCCCGTGACGTCCGGCGGCACGGGCTTCATCAGCACCTGGAACTGGAAGTACTTGCCGAGGCGGTTGGGGTTGTCGCCGTAGCGTCCGTCGGCGGGCCGGCGGCACGGCTCCGGATAGGCGACGGCCGTGGGCCGCGGGCCGAGCGCGCCGAAGAAGGTGGCGGGATTGAAGGTCCCCGCGCCCTTCTCGAGGTCGTAAGGCTGGACGAGCAGGCAGCCGTGCTCGGACCAGAACGTCTGCAGGCCCAGCACGAGCTCCTGGAAGGTCAACGGGCGCTTGGTCGCTTTCGGCACGGCGCTATTCTACTATAACGCCGCGGCCAGCGGCTCGAGGCCGTCCTGGAACGCGCGCGTCTTGAGCGGCCGGCCGGCCTGGGCCTCGGCGTGGTCGAGCACGGCATGGCGAAGGCGGCGGGCCGCGCCCGGCTCCCAAGGCAGCGCGGCCAGCTCGCTCCAGGACGCCGCGCGCAGCGTGGCCCAGAGCGCGACGTCGCCTGCGGCGTGGCGCTCGGTCAGGCCGTAGCCGGCCACGTCCAGCAGCCGCAGGCCGAAGGCGCCCTCGAGCCACGGCGAAGGCCCTTCCTCCAAGGACTGCAGGGCGGCGCAGAGCAGCGCGTACTCGTCGGGATTGGGCGCGCGATCGGGCGACAAGGCGGAGAGCAGCTCGCAGCAGGACAAGGCCGCCACCGTGCGCTGCAGGTCGGCTCGGATCGCGGGGAAGGTGCCGATGATGCGCCCGCCCACGGCCTTGGCGACGTCGCTCTTGGCGCTGACGTAGAGGCGGTACTCGCCCCAGCAGAGCGGCTCCGAGAGCGCCTTGAGCTTGCGTCCCGGCTTGTTCACGCCCACGAAGCGGACGAGCAGCTTGCCCAGGGTCTCGGTGTAGATCGTGCAGAGCCGGTCCGCCTCCCCGTGCGGACGGCGCGCAAGCACGACGCCCCAGGCGTTGACGATCACCGGGGAGCCGCCTGCTCGGCCACCAGCAGCCTGAACATGCGCTCGTAGAACTCGCGCGGCAGCGTGACGAAGCGGCGGCGCTCGACCAACGAGAGCGGCTCGAGCACGGGAGCGATCGCCTGGAGAGGGAAGCCGCAGAGCAGCTCGTACTT
>CAZZGQ010000066.1:0-1851 GCA_964653765.1 uncultured Elusimicrobia bacterium
GTCGTGGGCGGCGCCGTGATCACCAGCGACAAGGAGCTCTACGAGAAGCTGAAGTTCCTGCAGAACGCCGTGGGCGCGGTGCCCGGCCCGATGGACTGCTTCCTGCTGCTGCGCGGCACCAAGACCCTCCCGCTGCGCATGGAGCGGCACTGCCAGAACGCCATGGCGGTGGCCAAGCACCTGCTCGCCCACCCCGAGGTGGCGAAGGTCCATTATCCGGGCCTGCCGCATCATCCTGGCCACGACGTGGCGAAGGCGCAGATGAGCGGCTTCGGCGGGATGATCAGCTTCGAGCTCAAGGGCGACATGGAACGCGCCAAGAAGATGCTCAGCTCCCTGAAGGTCTTCTCGTTGGCCGAGTCGCTCGGCGGCGTGGAGTCGCTGGCCGGACACCCGGCGTCGATGACGCACGGCTCGATCCCGCGCGAGGAGCGCCTCAAGTCGGGGCTCGTCGACGGCCTGATCCGGCTGTCGGTGGGCATCGAGGACGTGCAGGACCTGATCGAGGACCTCGATCGGGCGATCACCGCCAGCCTATAGCGATCGCCGATCCCGTCGCCCGGCGCTCATTCGCCCTGTTCACGCAGGCGGCGGCGCTGCTCGAGTTCGCCGCGCAGGTCCAGGCTCTGGTCGTGGGCTGGCAGGTCTACGGCCTCACCAACTCGGCGCTGGCTTTGGGCCTCATCGGCCTCGTGCAGGCCGTGCCGGCCATCACCCTGGCGCTCTTCGCCGGGCACGTCGTCGACCGCGCGGAGCCGCTGGGCGTCTACAAGAACGTGCTGCGGCTGAGCGTCGCCTCCGCGTTGCTGCTCGTCGCCGTCTCGGGCCGCGGCTTCGGCCTGCCGGTGAGCGCGCGCCTGGCGGGCATGTATCTCGCCGCGTTCGTGACGGGCGTGGCCTCCGGCTTCTCGATGCCGGCGCGCGACGCGCTGGTCCCGCGCCTGGTCACGCGCCAGGAGCTGCACGAGACCTCGGCCTGGACCGTCTCGGCCTACCACATCGCCAACGTGGTCGGCCCTGCGGCGGGAGGGGCCCTCTTCGCCTGGCTGGGCGCGCGCGCCCCGCACGCGGTGGACGCGGCCCTGCTGCTGGCCGGCCTGGCGCTGCTGGCCTTCGTCGTGCCGCCGCCGGTCCCGGCGGCCCCCATGCAGAGCGAGGGGGGCTTGGCCGCGGCCACCTCCGGGCTGCGCTACGTCTTCTCTCATCCCGTGCTGCTGCCGGCGATCGCCCTCGACATGTTCGCCGTCCTCTTCGGCGGAGTCACCGCCCTCTTGCCGGTGTTCGCCAAGGACATCCTGCTCGTCGGTCCAGTAGGGCTAGGCCTGCTGCGCGCGGCGCCGGCCGCGGGCGCGCTCCTGGCCAGCGGCTGGCTGATCCGCCGGCCGGTGCGCCGCCACGCCGGGAAGATCCTGCTCTGGGTGGTCGCCGGCTTCGGGGCGACGATCCTGGGCTTCGCGGTCTCGCGCAGCTTCGTCCTATCGGCGGCGCTGCTGGCTCTCGGCGGCGCCTTCGACAGCGTGAGCATGGTCATCCGCGTCGTCATCGTCCAGATGTCGTCGCCGAACCACATGCGCGGCCGGATCTCGGCGGTGAATTCCGTCTTCATCAGCGTCTCCAACGAGCTGGGCGCCTTTGAGTCGGGGCTCGCCGCCTCGCTGCTGGGCGTGGTGCCCTCTGTGCTCTTCGGCGGCATCGTGACGATGCTGACCGTGGCCTTCGTCGGCCTGGGCTCCACGGAGCTGCGCCGGATGCACCTGGCGGATTGAAAACGGCCGAGGCCCACGCGCGTCCCGCTTGGCGCTGAGCGTTGGGGCGGGGGCCTGGGCCTCGGCTGACGTTTATACGTTCGAG
>CAZZGQ010000066.1:1951-13282 GCA_964653765.1 uncultured Elusimicrobia bacterium
GGCGCTGAGCGTTGGGGCGGGGGCCTGGGCCTCGGCTGACGTTTATACGTTCGAGGGCTCGAAAAAGTTCCGCTACTTCTTGGAAGGCGTGTCGAGCCAGCGGGGCGCGAACCACTGGAACACGCCGGTGAGCGTGAAGAACGCCGCGAGGACGATCAGACCGGCGGTGATGCCGTAGAAGTCGATGACGAGGCCCACGAGCAGGGCGCCGGCCGCCTCGAAGGCCACGTCGATCATGAAGAAGGCGCTCTCCACGCGCGCGATCTGCTCGTCGTCGAGCTCGTTGCGCTTGAGCGGAGCGATGACGATCGGCACGGCGGCATGGAAGAGCTGCACGGTGAAGAGCACGCCGCCGACGACGGCGATGTTGACCCAGAACATCCCGGGCGTGAGGTAGATCGGCGCGAGTAGCGCCCAGAACAGAAGCGAGGCCACGGCGGCGCGCCGGTAGAAGCGCTTGCGGCCCACCTTCTCGATGAGGGCGTCGCCGTGCTCGCCCTCGAGCCGGGAAGCCGGGATGTACCTGCCCAGGTACTCGGCCGCGGAGAGCAGGCCCAGCAGGCCGCCGGCGGTGGCGACTTGGCTGGTGATCACGGCGGGCCAGCTCGCCAGCCAGCCCAAGGCTTCAGGCGAGGGGTGCAGCGCCTCGGTGATCAGGCTCGGCAGGACGACGAAGGGCAGCGCGTCCAGCATGAACATCTCGACGGCCGTCATGATGGCCAGCACGGTGAGCACGCGGCTGCGTAGGATGAAGGCGAAGCCTTGGAGGAACTCGTGCCGCTCGAGGAACGAGCCCTCTTTCTTCGACGCGCGCTTTCGGAACGGGGCGGCGAAGCCGCTCAGCAGCGAGGCGATAAAGCTCGCCGATTGGCGCAGCAGCGACGCCACGGACATCCGGTCGTTCTGCGGGAAGCGCGGATCGCGCATCATGCGCCAGTAGATCGGGATCGACGCCAGCAGCAGGCCGGAATAGATCCCGTACGCCAGGGCATAGCCGCCCAGGCCGATGCCGGAGACGACCATGCCCAGCGTCCAGCCGACGAAAAGAGGCATCACGGCGCCGGCGATCGCCTCCCACTTCGAGAGCGTGGCCGTGGCGTCCTTGTTGAGCTTCTCGTCCTTGCCGAGGAAGGTCTTGATCGCCGCGCCGTCGGCCACGACCATCACGGACTGGAAGATCGGGTTGACGGCGATGATGGCGGCCAGGATGGGGAAGTGGAGATGCCCGGCGAAATAGAGCGCCGGGATCGCCGCCATCAGCGCCGCGCGCACGAGCGTCGTGCTGATGAAGACGACGCGGTAGTCCGTGCGGTCGAGCAGCGCGCCCACGGGCAGAAAGTTCACGAGCGCCATGGCGCTCATGTGGATGTTGCGCGCCAAGCCCATCATGCCCGGCCCGAGGCCGAGCGTGTCCTTGACGAGGAAAGGCTGGGACAGGATGTGATACTCCATGCCCAGCACGGTGAAGACGCCGTGGCCGAGATAGGCGCCGAGCACGGAGCGCGGCAGCTTCGAGCGCCGCGGAGGCTCCGGGACGGGATCGGAAGGCGGTGCCTCGTCGGGCGCCGCGCGGTCGAAGCGCCGCCGGCCCTCCTCGACGGCCGCTTCCGCCTCGGGAGGCGCGGCGCCGCTCGCGGCGGACTCGGCTGGGAGCGCGGCGGGCGCGGCGAAGCCCGGAGGGGCGGCCGAGGCCGGCGCCGGCGCCAGGCCTTCGACGGGCGGCGTCAGCGCGGGGACAGCGGGCAGGTCGAGCGCCGGCAGCCGCGGCGCGGCGAGGGCGCCGGGCTCTTCCGGCAGGCGCGCCAGCGCGGCCCAAGCGGGCAGACCGGGGGCCTGGAGCAGCAGCAGAGCCGAGAGAAGGGTCCTGAACATCGGAGGAGACTCTACTCGTCTAGAAGCGCGCCGGCGTGAGGACGATGGGGCAACCCCGCCCCGGCATTGGACCTAGAACGGATAGTCGAGGCCGACGAAAACGGTCGTGCCGTCGTGGCCATACGCCACGTCCAAGCGGCTGGCGATGTTCGGGCGCGCGAGAAGGCGCAGGCCGCAGCCGGGGTTGAACTGCATGTTCTTGACGATATGCTGCGACGTGAAGCTCTTGCCGACGCGCCCGAAGTCGAGGAACGGAGCGACCGAGAGCTCGATGACGTTGCCCATGATGGAGCGCCGGACGACGCTGATCCGCTCCTCCACGTTGAAGAGCAGGGCGAAATCGCTCACGAACCGGCCGCGGCCGTAGCCGCGCAGCGTCGTCTCGCCGCCGAGGGTCGGCCGCTCGTAGAACGGCACGCCGTCGAACTCGAAGCGCCTGTTGTTTTTGGGCAGGGCATCGATCAGAACGCGTGAAACCAAGACCGCGCGATCGTCGGCGTGAGGCCAATAGTGCCGGACATCGGTCGTCGTGCGCCACCATTGGTAGTGGTCGTGGGTCAGATAATCGCCGTTGTACTCGGCCATCGTCGTCGCGTAGGTGCCGTGGATCGGCGTCAAAGGGTTATCGCGCGTGTCATAAGAGAAGGTCAGGCTCTGGCCCCAGATCTTGGCGCCTTGGACGCCGGGCGCGGCGGGAAAGACGTCCAGGGTCTGCGGCAGCGTGGAAACCACGCCGTTCTCGAGCGAGACGTCGCGGTAGCGCTCCTGGAACGTCACGGAAAGCGCATAGGGCAAGCGGAGTCCTCCCGCGAGCTTGGCGTTGGCGTCGTTCATCTCGTAGTTGCTCTCGGCGTTGACGCTGGACCTGTTGCCGAATCCGTAGAAACGGTTGAAGGCGCTCCTGCCGGCGTTGGCCTGCAAGGAGAAGATGTAACGTCCGCCGCCGGCGTCGAGATCCGTGTAGGCGACGTCGATCATGCGCTCGACCTTCGTGGCATGGGAGACGATGGCGTGCCACTGCCTGGTCCCCTCGCGATAGCCGAAGTAATTGAACGTGAAGGTCTCGCCGATCAGGTCGTTGTGCAAGTAGAGCGGCGCGTAGATGTCCTCGACCTGCCCCTTCTGATTGGCCCGGAAGAGCGGCACCAAGACGCCTTCCCACGCCCCCTCGTTGCGGTTGTAGCTGAAGGCCGGCAGCGGGATCACCGTATATCCCGGGCCCACCGCCGACTTTTGGAGCGACTTATCCGTCAGCGCCGGCTGCTCGTTGGGCGGGATCTGCTCGTTGATGCGCCGGCGATCGTGGGCCGTGACGGTGCTGACGTCGACGGAGCTGGGCGGGTGCAGCACGTCGACGGCGGCGGCGCTGCCGGCCAGCCAGGCGAGCAGCGCCGGAGCGAGCATCATTTGCCGAGGAGGTCGATGTCGACGGCGTCGGCCTTCTTGCAGTAAGGCCGGCAGACGAAGCGCTGGATGTGGCTCGTGCACTCCGTCAGCGAGATGAAGTTCTTGAAGTTCCAGACCGCGCCGAACACGGTCAGCGAATAGCGGCCGTCCTTGTCCGTCGTCGTCTCGCGCAGGAAGCTGACGTTCTCGGTGTCGCCGTCGTAGGTCTCGCAGTCCTTCTCGATGCCGGCCTGGATCTTGATGGGCGGGCCGCCGTTGAGGTCGGCCTGGCCTTTGATCGTGGTGAGATACGGCCGGGGATAGGCGAGGCAGCCGGAAAGCGCGGCGCAGGCGAAAGCGAGGGGGAGCAGCCGCCTCATCGCGTCGTCGTCACGCCGCGGCGCGCGCAGTAGCGCGAGAGCTTGCACCGGCTGCAGTGCGGAGAGATCGGAGTGCAGAGGTTCTGGCCATAAGGCACGAGCAAGTCATTGTAGATCATCCAGTATCGCCGCGGTAGCTTGCCGCGCAGCGCCGTCTCCGTCTCTTCGGGGCTCTCGGTCCTCACATAACCGAGCCGGTTCGAGATGCGATGGACATGGATGTCCACGCAGATCCCGGGCTTGCGGTGGCCGAGCGTCAGCGTCAGGTTCGCCGTCTTGCGGCCCACGCCCTTCAGCGAGAGCAGGTCCTCCATCGTATCGGGCACGCGTCCGCCGAAGCGATCGAGCAGGTCTTGCGCGAGCTTCTTGAGCGAGCGCGCCTTCACGCGGTAGAAACTGACCGGGTAGATCGCCTTCTCGATCGCGGGCACGCTCGCCGCGGCCAGTTTCGCGGGCGTGCTCGCGAAGGCGAACAGGCGCTCGCTGGCCTCGTAGGTGACCTTGTCGCGCGTGCGCAGGCTCAGGATGCAGGAAACGAGGACGATGAACGGATCGCGGCTCTCGGCGAAGACGCCGACGACCGGCACCTTGAAGGCCTCGATCTCCTTCTTGAGGACCTTGACGACGGAGTCGATCTCGGCGTCTTTCAGGCGAGGGCGCCTTCGCGGCGCAGCAGCTTCTTCTTCGTCTCGATCCCGCCCGTCCCGGAGTAGCCCGTCATGCGCCCGTCGGCGCCGACGACGCGGTGGCAGGGGATCGTGGGCGCGAAGGGATTCTTCCCCAGCGCCTGGCCGACGGCGCGCGCGGCGTTGGGCCTGCCGATGCGGCGCGCGATCCAGCCGTAGGTGCGGACCTGGCCGGCGGGGATCTCGGCGCAGGCCTTCCAGACGGCCTGGTAAAAGGCGGAGTACGCCTTCATCTTCTCGCGGATATCGGCCGGGATCATAACGAGATTTTACCAAACCCCGCCTTGAATTTCCGTCGCGCGGCTGTCATATATTGCGCGATGACGGCGGGGGAGGAGGAGCTGGAGACGCGACGCACCGGCCAGATCGCCGCGGCGGTCTTGGCCGCCTTGGTCGTGATCGGAGGCGTGCTCTTCCATTGGGCGAGCCAGCCGGCGCCGGCGATCACGGCCGCCGGCTTCGACCTGTCTCACATCGACGCTCCCGCGTCGCCTCCGATCGCGGCGCCCGCGCCGACGCCGGCGCCGAGCGTCGCGGCGCCCGCGGCGTCGGCTCCCGCGGCCGTCGCCCCGATCACAGCGAGCGCCCCGCCGGCGCCCCTCGCCGCCAAGCCGACGGCGGAGAGCGACTCCGATATCATGCGCAAGGCGGTGGGCCCCTTCGATTCCGCCTCGGCGCGCAAGATCGGCGCGACCAAGAGCCTGACGCCGCGCCTGGCGATGGCGCTCCTGGCGCATCCGAAGGTGCTGGGCTTTTTCCTCAACAACAGGTTCCTGGTGGCGGGCATCATGAGCCAGCCCGCCGTGCGCGAGCATTGCCAGAACCCCGCGTCGATGCGCGCGTATTTGAGCGACGGCCGCAGCAACGACGGCGTCGGGCGCACGCTCGACATGTTCAGCGCCTCGACTCAGTATCCCGGAGCGACGCAGACGATAGCGAACAGCGCCATGACGACGGCGTTCCTGCAGGATTGCCCCTCGCTCTCGCAGCTCAAGAGCGATCCGAAGGCGTTGTACGTCACGCTCCTGTCCAACAGCCAGCTTTCCGCGGCGATCAACGATCCGAAGATCGTCGACGCCATGCGCGGCAATCCGGCCGCCGGACCCTACTTGGCCGACGTGCAATCGCTCCAGTCGGCGATGACGAGCGGCGCGCTGCCCTCCCCATGATCCTCGAGGCGCTGAGCTATCTTTCCGGGTCTTTCCCGACGGCGTACCTGGTCGGCCGGGCGAAGGGCATCGATATCCGAGAGTACGGCTCGGGCAATCCCGGCGCCTCGAACGTGTTCGTCTGCCTGGGCCCCGCCGCCGGCATCTTCACGGGCCTGGTCGACGCCCTCAAGGGCTTCGGCCCTACCTGGATCGCTCGGCATCACTATCCTTCCGAACCGTCGCGCTGGCTTCTCTGCGCCGGGCTTGCGATCGTCGGCCATCTGCTGCCCGTGTGGCTGCGCTTTCGCGGAGGCAAGGGCGTGGCGACGTCGTTCGGCGTATTCCTGGTCCTGGCTCCCAAGGCCGCCTTGATCGCCTTGGGGGTCTTCGCCGTGGTCGCGCGCCTGAGCGGCTTCGGCTCGGTCGGCGACATGGCCGCGGTTCCCACCGCTCTCGCCCTGATCTTGTGGACCCAGCCGCGAGAGGTCGGCTTCTTCGCTTTAGGCGTCGCGGCCGTGATCGTATTCCGGCATCGGGAGAACTTCCGCAGGCTGCTCGACGGAACGGAGGCGCGTCCCGGTCAAGGCGTCAACGGCGCAGCTCTTCGGCCAGTATCTCCAGCGCCCGGCGCAGGCGGCTCGGCGGCAGGAACGCGTAGCCGACCCTGAAGCCGTTGAGGTGGCGCGGGCCCGTGAAGGCGCCGTGCGACAGCTCCATCGAGACGCCGCGCCCGAGAAGACGCTCGCGCAGCTTCGGCAGATCGACGCGCCGGGGGACTTCCAGCCACAGCACGGGACCGCCGCCCGGCGTCGTCCAGCGCACGCCCTCGGGCATCAGCGCCGACAGAGCGGCGAGGCAGAGCCGGTACCTGCGGTCGAGCTCCGGCTGGACTTGCCGGAGGTGGCGGTCATAGTAGCCGCGGTCGAGGAACTCGAAGAGGGCGGCCTCGATCAGCGTGGGGCTGCCCAAAGAGGCGACTCGCTTGGACGCCTGCAGCGCCGGCATCGAGTCCTCGTCGGCGAGCAGGTAGCCCAGGCGCAGCGACGGGAGCACCTTCTTCGTGAAGGAATTGGCGTAGAGCACTCGGCGGCCGCCCAGCGCGCGCAGCGAGGGCCGGAAGTCCGTGTAGGACAGCATGTCCGAGCCCCAGTCGTCCTCGAAGAGGCCGAAGCCGTACTTGCGCGAGAGCGCCAGCAGCCGCCGCAGCTCGGCCGTCGTATAGGAGTGGCCGGTCGGATTCTGGAAGCGGCTGATGAGATAGAGCAGCGACGGGCGCGCCTTGGCCAGCGTCCGCTCCCAGAGGTCCAGGTCGACGGGGCGGAACGGGTCGAGCGGCAGGCCCGTCACCGTCAGGCCGTTGGCGGCGAAGAGCTGCTTGCCCACGAGATAGGCCGGGCTCTCCGTGGCCAGCGACTTCACGGCCAGCGCCCGCGAGACCACGTCGAGCGCCTGCTGCGAGCCGTTCGTGGTCAGGATGTGGTCGGCGTGCGCCTCCATGCCGAGGCGGCGCAGCCTGGCGGCGATCGCCTCGCGTAGCGGCGGAAAGCCCCGCGGGTCGTAGAAGGCCGGCATGCCGCGCTTGAGCACGGCGCGCAGGCAGGCCTCCATGCGCGAGCGCGGCAGCAGCTCGGGATCGATGAAGACGGCGCTCAGCGGGATCGTCTTGGGATCGGTCGGAGCCGCTCCCGCGGGAGTCAAGGGCATCTTCATCAGCCGCGGCGCGGCGGGCTCGTGCGCGCGGGCCGGCGTCGCGGGCCGCGGCAGCGCCGCGGCGGCGAAGAGCCCCTGGCGCGGGCGGTTCTCGAGGACGCCGCGCGCCACGAGCTCGTCCATGGCCGCCTGCACGGTGTTCTTCGAGAGGCCGAGCTGGTGGCCGATCACGCGGACCGGCGGGATCCTGACGCCGGCGGGCAGCTCGCCCGCGGCGGCCTGCGCCTCGACGGCGGCGACGAGATCGCAAGCGCGGGCGACGCGCTTCCCCCGTCCCAGATCGAAACGCAGCGAGACGAACGGCGTGCGGATCACGACCGCCTCCGGAAGGTCACGACGAGGACGTCGCGATAGCCCGGTTTCGAGCGGTCGAGCGGCTCTATCGGGGTCACGCCGTGGTACACCTTGCGGTCATCGAGGAGGGCGGCGTCGAGGGGCTCGCGCAACGTGAAGGCGCCGAGGGAGCGGCCCGCGACGTCCGCGATCGTGGTGCGGCCGCGGCGGACGTTGCGGCGCTCGACCAGCAGAGCCAGGACGCGGTCGACGCCGTCGCGGTGCGCGCCCTCGGGCGTGGGCCGGCCGGCGCGGCCCGCGCGCGCCTCGATGCGGAACTGGTGGACCTCGACCCGCCACGGGCCGGCGCCGAAGCGGCGCGCGGCGAAGGCGAGGATCGAGCGCAGCGTCTTGCCGCGGCCGATCGCGGGCTCGATCGGCTCGAACCAGCGCTTCACGCCGCCGTTGAGGGGGTTATAGTCGAGGCCTTGGTAATGCGGGCGGTGAGCCAAGCGCCGGACGCGGCCCGCGCTGACGGAGAAGACGGCGTGGCGCCGGCGCCGGTAGCGCCCGCCGTCGGCCATGTAGCGATCCAGGCGCAGGCGGTTCCAGCTCGCCGCGAACTCGGCCCAATCCGCCAGGCCGTCCTGCTTCGACAGGAGGCGCTTCATCGCCGGAGCCCGCACGAACTGGAACTTCATGGAATAAACATAGAACAAAGCGCGCGCCGGGGCCAGGGACAGAGCGCGCGGTCCGTGTGGGACAGGCTCAAGCCGGGACGATCTTGCCGAGCACGCGCGGCCCGCGCGCGCCCGTGGCCTGGGGGCAGTTGTTGGGCTCGCCGCGCCAGGCGCGCATGGCCAGCCAGGCGAAGCAGGCGGCTTCCTTGGCCATGACGGGGATCCCGTGGGCATCCGACTTCACGACGGGGACGGGGGCCAGCAGGCGCTGGAGGTTCGCCATCAGGACCGGATTGAGCGCTCCGCCGCCGGAGACGACGACCTCGGAGAGCTTCTCGCGCTGCGGGAAGGTCTTGTAGGCGGCGGCGATCGAAGCGGCGGTGAAGGCATTGAGGGTCGCGATGATGTCCGGCAGTTCGCTTTGGCGCAGCGACCCGAAATATTTTTTGAGGAACTCCTTGCCGAAATCGTCCTTGTCGAGGGATTTTGGGGCTCGTTTCTTGAAGTAGGGGTGCTTCAGCATCGCCCCGATCAGCCGTTCATCCGCCTTCCCGCGCCGCGCCAGCGCGCCGTTCTTGTCGTACTCCTTCCGTCCCTTCGTGGCCGACCTCACGGCCAGGTCCATCAGGCCGTTGCCGGGGCCCGTATCGAAGGCGGTCCAGAGCCGCCCGCGGCCGACGAGCGAGACGTTGCCGATGCCGCCGACGTTCTGAACGGCCCGCAGCGGGCCGTCGGCGAAGAGGAACTCGTCGAAAGCGGGGACCAAAGGCGCGCCCTGTCCGCCGGCGGCCATGTCGCGCGGCCGGAAGTCCGCCACGACGGGTAGGCCGAGCCGCTCGGCGATGACGGAAGGCTCTCCCAGCTGCAGCGTGTTGGCGGGGGACGCGGCCGGGCCATGCCAGACGGTCTGGCCGTGCGAGCCGACGACTTCCGGCCTCTCGCCGCCGATCACGCGGCGCGCGGCGGCGGCGAAGGCCTCGCCCAGCGCGGCGTTGAGAAGGGACAACTCGGGCGTCCGTAGCGACGCGGCCCCCAGCACCAGGCGCTTGAGGGCGGGAGGATACGGCGTTGTGCGCTCGAACAGCACCTGCACGCGCTTGCCCTCGAAGCGGACCAAGACGGCGGTGATGCCATCGGCGGAGGTGCCCGACATGAGCCCGACCGCCAGTGTCGACGCCATGCGGCGATTATAGCCAATCCGCTGGGACCTTCGGCCTTCAGCACGGGCCAAAGGGCTCTATCGGCGCGAGGGGGCGGCGCTTATATTATCCCTCCGATGCGAGCTTGGCGCCGGTCTTTGGCCGTCCTCATCCTCTTCGCCGGGGCCGCCTCCGCCGCCTCGGTGGAAGAGGCCGGGCCGGCAACGATCCCGTCTCTGCCCGAGCCGGCCAGGGCCGCGGCGCCAGGAGTCGAGACCGGTCTCCAGTTCGAGGCCGCCCTCGCTCCGACCGCCGAGCCGGCCGCCGCGCCGACCGCCGGCGCGACCCTCCGGACGGTAGCCGCGGCTCCCGAGACGGCGGCCGCCGAGGCCTCCTTCGACGGCGAGCTGCGCCGGATGCGCGCCGATCCGTCAGTGCTCTTCGACGACGATCGGCAGCCGATCTGGCGTCTACGGTCCTTCGTGGGGACCGCTCGCTCCCGCAGGCGCACGATCGACGCCATGGTGGACCAGTTGCGTAGGCGCTCCGACGAGCTCAAACGGCGGCCCTCTCTGCGCTACGACGTCGTCGTCCTCGGCGGCGGCGCGCATGCCGCCGTCTATGCGATGACCCTGCGCCGGTCCAACCCCGCCCTGAAGGTGCTCGTCGTCGAAAGCGGCGAGACGCCCGCCGCCCTGTTCGCCGCCCTGGGCGACGCGATGGCTCTCAATAGCCCGACGGTCAAGCCGACGGGCGCCGATGCCAACCGTTTTCCCGAGCATCCCTTGCGGATGGACGACTTCAAGGACCTGATGCAGCGGGAGTTCCCTACCTTCGAGCACGCTCAGGCCTTGGCCGCCTCACAGCTCTATCTTTCCGGCGTGGACGTCATGCTCGACGCGCGCCCGGAGGCGGCGCGGCCGACCCGTGAGGGCTGGCGCGTCGAAGGCTTGCCGACGGATCTCGGCGCGCGCGAGCTGGTGGTGGCCACGGGCCCCGGCGTGCCCGAGCCCGGCTTCACCGACGCGGCATCGGTCCGCCTCGTCGAGAGCGAGCGGGCGCGCGTCGTCGCCTCGGGCTTCGAGGCGTTGGGCATCGAGTACTTCGAGGACGCCATCCGGCACTTCGGCCGGGCGGGCAAGAACGCGCGGAAATACGACGGCAAGACGGTGGCCGTCATCGGTAGCGGCGACTCCGGCAACAACGTCGTGGAGATGTTGCTCGGTGCCAGTATGCCTGGGGGCAACGGTCCGTATCGATTCCACAAGAGAGGCTTCAAGGCCCGTCGCGTCCTCTGGTTCGGCCAAGAGGCGCGCGACGAGAACGAATTCTTCTTCAACAACAAGGGGCGCTACAGTTACGATGGCGGCCTGATGCACTATTTCCCGCGCACCAGCGGCCGTAGGCCATGGCTGGCGCGCCGGAAGGGGCTCCAGCCGGTCGCTGCGTGGGCCATCCGAGTCCGCAAAGAGGGCGACGGCTACGTGATCGCCGACGAAAAGGGACGTGAGCGGCGAGTCGACCACGTCATTGTCGCCGCTGGATACAGGACCAGGATACACGAGCTTTTCCCCGGCATGCCCGACTTGTCCCGCCGGGGCGTCTCTTACCACAACCTGCCTTATGGGTTCTCGTCCGTCACCGGCGATGTCACGCTGGCCAACAGCCTCTTCGATGGCGCTTACCGGCCGGTCCCTCAGATCCTGCGCGACCGGCGCGTCGCCTTGCGGTGGAAGGACGGCATTTATTTGGTCGGGCCGGCGGCGCAAGGCCGGCTGCTCGTCGACGACGACGACGCCCGTAGCGGCTCCCAGGCGGACAGGCTGAAGCTGCGGATCAAGACGCTTACCGGCAGCAAGAACTCGCTCGAACACATGCTGCCGCGCACCCAGGCTTTCGCGCGTGAGCACGCGCGCCGGCTCTCCGCGCAAACGAAGCCGTAGGGAACTTTTTTGGGGAGTCGGACGTATCCCCATGGATGAGCGATCGCGCCCTGCGCCGGCCGCTGCTGTGGCTGCTGCTGGCCTACATGGCGGCGCTGGTCGCCTGGCGCT
>CAZZGQ010000067.1:0-13206 GCA_964653765.1 uncultured Elusimicrobia bacterium
GGCAAGTGGACCACCTACCGCCGCATCGCCGAGGACGTGGTGGACCGCGCCCTGCTGCCGGCCGGCCTGCAGCCTCCCTTCGCGCGCAGCCGGACCAAGGACCTTCCCGTCGCCGGCGCCGAGGGTTACGGACCGGGTCTCGCGCAGAGCCTGGGCCGGGAGCACGGTCTCGAGGCCGACGTGGCCGCGCACCTGGCCGAGACCTACGGCTCGCGCGCGCCCAATGTGGCCAAGCTCGCCGCCGCGCGCGGCGCCAGGCTCGCCCCCGGCCATCCCTACATCGAGGCCGAGGTGCTCTACGCTGTCCAGGTGGAGTCGGCCCGCTCCGTCGCCGACGTGGTGGAGCGCCGCCTGCGCCTAGGCTTCCTCGACCGCCGCGCCGAGCTGGCCGCCCTCCCCCGCGTGGCGGCGCTCATGGGCGAGGCGCTCGGCTGGGACGCCGCCCGTCAGGCGCGAGAGCTCGAGGCCGCCCGCGCCCAGTTGGCTCCCGCTTTCGCGCCGGATCCTCCGCCCCGCGAGCCGATCGCGCCGGAGAAACCCAAGCTCACCCGCGCCGGCGCCTGGGGCCTGGCGCTGATGCTCGGCTCCTACTTCCATTACGCCGTCTACCCGCTCATCGCCTGGCTCGACGCCTCCGTGACCGTGAAGCTGGCGCTCGCCGCCGTCGTCGCCGTGGTCAGCTGGGGCCTGTTCCTCGCCGGCGTCTGGATGGGCGGCGCCAGCGCTTGGCGTTGGCTCAAGGCGCGGCTGAGCCGGTAACCGGCCCAAGAACCCCTGGGCCGCTCGGCGAGCCCCGACTAGGCCGTTGGTCTCATGGGGCCTCGACGCCGAGTTTCCTAAAGTCAGTCATCCCGTTCCCGGAGGAATGACATGCGCTCGCTGATGATGACGCTCCTGCTGGCCGCCGCCGCCGCTCCCGTTCTCGCCGACGCGCCCCAGCCCGCGGAGTGGGCCGCCGGCGCGCGAGTTGCCCAGACGCTGGGCGACGAGACGGTCTGCGGCTTGCCGTCCTTCCCGCGGCGCCGCCTCTGCTTCATCGAGTTCTCGGACTGGTACGCCTGGATCTACTTCGGCTCCGACGGCCGCACGCTCGACAGGCTCGAGCTCACGCGCAACGTCGGTCCCATGGACCGGCAGGGCTTGCGCCCCGAGTACCGCCGCTTCCAGACGGACGCGCAGGGCCGCCTGGTCAAGGCGGTCAGCCAGAAGCGCCAAGCCGCGGAGCAGCCGCTGTCCGCCGATCAAGCCGCCGCCGAGCTCGACGCCGCCCTCGCCGCCTTCACGCAGCACGGTCTCAGCCGCAAGAGCGACACCTACTGCTCCGGCTTGGGCGAATACGAAGGCCATCGCCTCGGCTGCTGCGACGGCCTCAAGCCCGTGCGCGTCAGCAACGACGCCTATCAATGCGGCGAGGATGACGGCCCGCGCATCCGCTAGCGCGCGGCGACGGCCAGCCCTCCGATGAGCTCCCAAACTGGAGAGAACCCGCGGTTGCCCACCGCGTCGGCGGCGCCGGCCCGCAAGCGATACGCTCGCCCGGGCTCGACGGTAAAATCGAGGGTCTGACCCCCGATTTTACCGGGCGCCTTCCGCCATGTGGACCAGCCGGTGCGCGTCCTGAGCGCGTACTCGAAGCGGTAGCTCGTCCGGTCGACGCCGCTTTGCGCGTCGCTCGCCGCGGCCGTCAGCGCGACGCGGCTTCCGTCCTCTGATCTCCGCACGGCGATGACGACGCGCGGCGGAGTCCGGTCCACCTGCCTGAAGAAGTGCAGGTACAGCGCCGCCACGCGGCGGGCCGCCAAGGGCAGCAGCGCGTCGGCCTCTTGTCGTAGCTCCTCCTCGGTGAAGCCTCGGGCGCGGCGCGCGCCGCGGTCGCGCCGGCCGTCCACGCCGCGCAGCGAGCCCGGTCCGAAGCCGGCGTCGTAGTCCCCGGCGGCGTCGGCCGTGCGGTAATAGAGGTCGTAGAGGCTGGCGAAGGACTCGATCGGCGCGGGCGCCAGCGCTTCTCGTTCCCGGTAGACCCGCTCGGCGTAGCGCTCGTAGGCGTCGCTCCCGCTGACCGGATGCGGCCAGAGCAGGGCATGGGCTGGAACGGTCAGGTCCTGGAGCAGGTGCGCGGCGTGGCCAAGGTACCAGTACGCCCTCGGCTTGTCGCCGGCCTCATAGAGGGCGAGGATGCCGCGGCCCTGCGTCCCCTTCACGCCCCAACCGTAGTCGTATTTGCCGTCCAGGCCGTAGCCCCCGGTGAAGTATTTCTGCGCGCGGTTCACGGCGCTGTCGTACCCCGCCAAGCCGCGGGTCGGGCTCGCCCGGCAATCCCAGAAATGCCGCAGCTCCGGGATGCGGTCGTCCCAGGGGTTCATGTCGGGCATGTCCTCGTCGTAGGCGCCGGCGCTGACGTTGTCCGGCGTGTCCGAGGCCGGCGCCTCTCCCGACGCGCCGCCGAGGTAGAGGGCCAGCTCCCCGCCCTCGTAGCGCGCCGCGTAGAGGCGATAGGCCTGCTGCGTCAGCGACAGGTGCGGGCCGTAGTCGTGCGCGGCCCGAAAGACCGGAGCCTCCGGGACCGCGGTCTCGGGTAGCTCCGCTTTCGCCCAGGCTCCCGAGAAGAACTTCTGGCGGATCGCGGCGCCCGCCGGCGCGAGCGGCGCCTTGGGCTTGGAGACCGCTTCCGCGAGCGAGATGCCGGCCATGGAGACCAGCAGCCCGATGAATCGCAACCCATGCAGCGCCAACGCGCGTCTTTTCATGCGCGTATTTTAGTCGGCGCGCGAAAGCGCGCTATGCGCTGCGCGATGCTGGCGGGTAATCGGCGCGTGACAAGGGGGCCGCGACGGCCCTATTCCTTGATCTCGCGATCCTTGCCTTCGAGGCTCTCGGCGGCGCGCGCGAAGTCGGCCGGGCCGAACTCGGGATGCTCCACGACCGTGCGCAGGATCATCAGGAAGAGCTTGCGGTCGCGCAGGATAGCCGCGCGGTGGCCGTCGATCAGGCCCTGCAGGCCGTCCCAGCGCGCGCCCAGCGCCTTGCGCAGGGCGGAGGCGTCGCCCTTCTCCACCAGGAGGCGGAACGGCTCCTCGCCGAACATCCCGATCATCTCGACGGCGAGAGCGGTCTCCAGGCGGTAGCTCTTGTTGGAGCGGGGGGCCAGACCCATGTCGATGCGGCTGACGTTGGCCATGCCGTGCGCGCGGTGCTGCGTGTAGCCTTCGGCGAGCCAGTGCTCTAGGATCCGGTCGTGCGGAACGCGTAGGATGCCCTTGTCGGCGAGGTGCACGGCCTCGTGGATCGAGTGCTCGATGTAGTCGTCGAGCTCGATGCCGCGCGGCGCCGCGAGCAGCACGACCGGCACGGTCCGGCGGCCGTCCGTCAGCAGGCGCGCCGCGCCGCCGGCGGCGTCGGGCAGCTCGAAGGCGGCGAGGAGCGCCTCGTCTTTGATCACGAAGACGCGCTCGGCGGCGAGAGGCAGGCCCCGGTGCTTGCGGGCGATGCGCGCGATGAGGCCGTCGCTGTGCGCGTCGCGCGGATAAGAGCCGGCGCGCAGCGCCTTCAGCGCCTCGTCCACGTTCGGGACGCGGACCACGCCCGTGTCGGTGGCCTCGAAGCCCGGCGCCGCCTTCTCGCGGGCGGCGCGGCGAGTGGCCCAGTCCAGCGCCGCCGCCCACTGCTCCTGAGCCTTGCCGCTGTTGTAGAGGCCGATGTGGCCGACGTTGAGCGTGCGCTTGTAGACGGCGTCCGCGGGCGCGCCCGCCACGTTCTCGAGAGCGAAGCTCTGTCCCTGGCGCGAATGCAGCAGGTCGAAGAGGGCGCGCGAGGCTTGGCGGTCCAGCTTCGAGAAGCGCTCGAAGCTCGCGTCGAAGAGCTTGGGCTCGACGACGGCCAGCTCGCCCGGCTTGCGGTTGATCAGCTCCTCTCCGGTGTCGGCGATGAAGCCTTCCTTGTTGAGGAACGCCCAGGCGGCGTCGACGTCCTTCACGACGCCGCGCAGGCTCGCCTTTTCCAGCGTGGCCGGAGGCGTGATGTCGTCCTTGGTGCCCTCGAACATCACGATGGGGTTCTTGATGCGCGAGAGGTCGACGGTCTCCAGATGGTCTCCCACCTGGATCCGCAGCTTCCCCTTATAAAGCTCGTTGCCCTTGAACAGCTTCTCGATGGCTTCCAAATACCAGAGCGAGAGATGATTGACGTGGTAGAACCAGCGCGCGAAGCGCTCGGCGCGAGTCACGTACGCCGGGTCCTCGATGTTGTTGAAGAGCTCGGTCCAAAAATCGATCTTCTTGGCGCGCCCGTTGTCCGGGCCGAGGTTCATGAAGCCCTCGAGCTGGTTCTCGCCGTCCTGGACGTTGGGCAGGCCGATGCCGTGCACCATCCAGTTGAAGAACTCCATCGGCTTGTCCTTGGAGATCCGCGTGATCTGGTTGTCGCCGCGCGTGGCGTCGAGCGGCGTCCCGGCGAGATAGAGCGCCTCGACCTTCTCGGGATAGAGGGCGTTGACGATGGCGGCCACCCAGCCGCCCTGGCACAGGCCCACGAGCTGGACCTTGCCGCCCGCGGCGTCGATGCTCTTGACCACGTCGTGCACCATGTCGGTGATGAGCTGGATGTTCTCCGGCGAGGCGCTCTTCCAGTCGACGGCGAGGGTCCGGCGGCCCTTGCCCAACATCGTCTGAACGATGCTCTTGCCGTCCTCATAATCGGCGATGGTGGAGAGGTGGCCGGAGTTCGGCGGGACGATCAGGACCGGCGTCTTGCCCGGATCGAGAGAGTTCTTGGCGCCCGTGCTGAAGTCGCGCAGCGCGAAGCTCGGCTTATCCAAGACGACCTTGTTGGCCGTCGCCCACTCCGGCCGGTTCGCCTCCACGCGGTCGATGAAGTCGAGCACGCCCTTCATCTTGCGCCAATAGGAGTTGAACGGCGGCAGTGTCGTGGCGGCCATGAGCTCCACCGTCGGCCGCAGCATCGTCTTGCGGCCCAGGCGCTGCAGGTCCTTGCTCTTGGCCGTCCAGTGGAAGAAGTAGTCGCCCAGCGAAAGAGGCATGCGGGCCGGGAAGAGGCCCAGGCGGCTGTTCGCCGCCGAGTACTTGGCCGCTTCGCTCTCGCGCAGCGCGGCGGCGCGGGCGGCGTAGCCGTGGTCGAACTCGCGCGAGGCCTCGGCGGCGGAAGCGGCGTCGTCGGAGGCGGAGGACCGTTCGGCTTGGCCCGCGGCCTCCACGGCTCGGCCGGTCTCGCCCTTCGCCGCGGCGGCGCCCGTCTCGGCCTGCGGCAGGGTCGTCGCCATGGGCAACTCCGGCACCGCCTCGAGGCCGGCCGGGAGAGCGGCCTCGACTGGGCCCGTCCCGGCCAGCGGCGTTACCGCGGCGTCGATGCGAGGAACGAGCGCTTCCTTGGCGGGCTGGGCGAGAGCGGCGGAGGGCGCGACCAACAGCGCGCTCAGGACGGCGGCGGCGACGGCTTTCAAGCGGGCCGGCTTCGGCATCCCCAATAAGATAGCCTGGGCCCGGCCGATCCGCATGGGCACTACAGTCCCCGAAACTTAGGCCTCTTGGCTAGCTCAGGATATGTCCGATCGGACATGCAATCCGTCGCGCGCAAAGAAGCATGTCGGCGGCGACATGGATTCCCGTCGGGGATCGCTCAGCGCTTGCCGGTCAGGGCGTAGACGACCTCGCCGGCCGCCTCGTCGGGGGTGGCGAAGGCCTTGTGGGTCTTGTCCGCCGGATGCACCACGGCGCGCAGCATCTGGTCGCCGAGGTCGGTCTCGTAGACGAAGACGGTGGCCGAGCTCCAGTCCGGCGCCATGCTGCCCAGGACGATGGCGTCGGCGCCCGCTTCCGCGCGCAGGCGCTCCAGCTGCTCGAGGCCCAGGCGGCCGCTGTCGGCCTTCGCCGCCTCGCCCAACACGGCCTGGACGGCCTTGGGATCGCAGACGCCCTGCGGCAGCGCCTCGAGCCGCGCGCGCAGGCTGCCGGCCACGGCGGCGCCTTGGCCCTTGCGGTCGATGAAGGAGGGCACGGCCACCTTCCTGTAATAGGCCAGGTTGTAGCCGTTCTCCTTGCGCACGTCCGCGGTGGGGCGGGAGCAGCCCGCCAGCGCCAGGACGGCGAGGACAGCGATCGATCGCATGCCGCTATCGTACCAAAGACTCGCTGTAGTCCCACAGCCGCCGCGCGGAGGCGTCGTCGCGCGCGGCCGAGGACGGCTCGGCCTCGGCGAAGCCCTCGTAGTAGCGGCCCGACGGGATCGAAGGGGCGGTCGCCGCCCGCACGATCGGCTTGGCGACCTCGGCCGGCCCGGGCAGCCATTTCCCGAGCAGCCAGCGGACCGGGCGAGGCAGGCCGCGGAAGATGCCGGTGGCCGCGCCTCCCGGATGGACGGCGACGGCCGTGACGCCCGCCGGCAGGCGGCGCGCCAGCTCGCGCGTGAACCAGATCACGGCGAGCTTGGAGTTGGCGTACGAGCGCAGCGGGTTCCAGGACTTCTCGAGCTGCGGGTCCGCCCAGTCCCAGCGCGCCTTGCGGTGCATGAGGGAGCTGACGTTGACGACGCGGCTGGGCGCGCCGGCCTCGAGCGCGCCCCGCAGGCGGCGCGTCAGCTCGAAATGGCCGAGGTGGCTGACGCCGAAGGCCGCCTCCACGCCGTCGGCCGTGACCTCGCGCTTGCGGCTCAGCACGCCGGCGTTGTTGATCAGGACGTTCAAGGCCGGATAGCGGCTCTCCAGCTCGGCGGCGGCGCGGCGGACCGACTCGGTCGAGCCGAGATCGAGGCGCAGGAACTCGCAGCGGCCGCCCGACAGCTCGCTCGCGCGCGCCGCGGCGGCTCGGCCCGCCTCGGGGTCGCGCGCCGCCATCACGACGGTATAGCCCTGCTGGGCGAGCTGCACGGACGTCTCGAAGCCCAGGCCTCCGGTCGCTCCCGTGACGAGGGCGACCTTGGGCGCGGCGGCGGCCGTCATGGGCAGGCCCAGGGCGACGGCGAGCAGCGCGCGCAGCACGCCTTCATGGTAGCAAGGGCTCCCCGGCGCGCCGATGAGGCAAGAGGCCTAGAGGGGCGGCGCCAAACGACCCGGTCAGGAGCCCGGCCTGCCCTCGAGCAGGTCCTTGATGCGCCGGGCCAGGTCGCCGTAGTCGACGGGCTTCTTGAGGAAATCCACGACCTGCGGCTCGCGGCGCACGATCTCCTCGTTGGCCTCGTCGCTGAAGCCCGTGATGACGATGACGGGGATCTTCGAATGCTCCGTCTCGCGCAGGCGATGCAGCACCTCGAAGCCGTTGAGGTTGGGCATCATCAGGTCGAGGACGATCAGGTGCGGCTTGTAGACCGGGATCTTGGCCAGGCCCAGGGCGCCGTCGCCGGCGGAGGCGACGGTGAAGCCCTGCTTGGTCATGAACAAGTCGAAGATCTCGCACAGGCCTTGGTCGTCGTCGATCACGAGCAGACGGGAAGAAGAAGCGCCCATGGGCCGGCATTATAACAGGTAGGCCGGGCCTATTTCCGCCGGGGCCCAACGGCCCTCCCGCGGCCCCGAGCCCCCGGTTATCCTGGCGGCATGCTCGAAGGAAGGAGGCTGCCGGCGGCGTTCCTGGCCCTGCTCCTCGGCGCTTCGCCCGCCTTCGCCATCACGGGCGACGTCATGGGCGGCGAGCCGGTCCCCGAGCGGACCGCCGCGCGCCCCGAGGGCGCCGGCGCGGGCGGCTCCGTGCTTGGCAGCCCGAGCGGCTACGTGGGCTACGCCTCCCAATCGACCGAGCTCCCCGCCTCGACGCTCCCGCTGGCGGAAGCCGCGCCGGCGCAGGCCGACGCGGCCGCGGCCCCGGCGGCGCAACCCGCCGCCGTCACAGCGCTCGACGAATCCGGCTCCGTCGCCGAGCACGAGTTGCCTCGGCACACGATCATCATGACCGACGGCGAGCCACGCCCCAACGAGGATGGGGCGCCCTCCCTGGTGCGGCGGACGATGAGGGAGATCCGGGACTTCGGGCTCGACGAGATCAACCGCCTCGCGGATTTGGACCAGGCGCTCCTGCGCTCGCGCCGCTTGGCGGAGAGCTATCCCGAGCGCCAAATGTTCGGCAGTTGGTACGGCGAGGAGCGCATGCTCCGGTCCCGCTACCCGGCCGGGTACAACCGGCCGAATCCCGGCTACTCCCAGATCCCTCTTGTGCTGGAAGGCGGCGAGACGCGCTCGCGCAACATCACATGGCCCCACCCCGCGCCGCTGAGCGCGCAATCGCTGCCGGCCCCCGACACGCTCACGCCCGACCTGCCGTTCGGAGAGCGCCAGCCCGAGGCGCCGGTCCCCGGCGCCGAGCGGCTCAAGGCCATCCGCGTCGCCTTCCGCGCCGACCGCGACCGCCTGATGGCGTTCTGGAAGCGCCGGACGGGGGTCTTGGTGAAGGCGGCCGGCGACGAATTCCCCCTCACTTTCTCCCTCGATACCGAGCTCGGCATCGCCGACGCCTTCCGCACGATCATCGCGAACGACGACGAGAGGGCCCGCCTCGACGCGTGGTACGGCGGCCCCGCTCCCAAGGATAGACTGGCCCAGGCGGCGGGCCTGAGCCTCAAACAATTCGAGCCCTTCGCCCTGCGCCCGGGCGTCGAGAGAGGCCGGGGCGCCTATAATCTCAGCGATCTCCGTCCCGACGTCTATGCGCGCGTCGCCGGGTATATGGACCGTCCCAACGACGCCGCGATGAAGAGCATGGCGGGCCGGGCCGCCGCGGCGCTCGGGCTGCCGGTCGTCGCTTCGCTCGACTCGCTCCAGAAGACCGCCCCGCTCGTGGCCAATCACGAGAGCTGGGACATCGAGCTCTCCCACAAGTCCTGGGAGGAGATCCCCTCGCTCTTCGCCGCCCTAATCCGGCGGCTCCACGAGGCCCTCGCCGCGCCGCAGACGCATCTGCACATCGGCCTGCCCTCCGCCAACGGCAAGGACGCCAACGTGGCCGTGGCGCGCGCGATGGAAACGCTCATGATCCTCGATCTGGCCTCTTCCGCGCCGTCGAGCCTGGCCAATCAAAGCTTCGACGCGACGGTCTTGGTCCACGGCGTCTACGAGCGCTCCGGGGATAACCGCGGCTTGGTGAATTTCACGTACGTGGAGTGGACCACCCCGCACGAGACCGACAACCTGGAGCTGCGCTACTATCCCGATATCGAGACCGGCTTACGTTGGCTTGCCATGGCGGCTGAGCTGGCCCGCAATCACAAGCGGCTGCGCGTGTATCCCGAGTTCGACGTCAAGGACAAGGTCCGCTACGCCGCCCCCGATGCGCTGACCGTGAACCTGGCCGGCGCGCTCAAATACGCGTCCCTCCTGCTGGGCGACTCGGGCGAGGCCGACGACCGCCGGGTCGCTGCCGACCTGCGGCTGCTCTCCCGAAGGGTCGAGGACTTTTTGGCGAGCAGCGACGCGCAGCATATGGGCCTGCCGATGGAGCTGCGCGAGCAGATCGCCGAGCACCTCCGCTCCCACGCCGTCAAGGAGCGGATGACGACGAACGCCTTCCTCATGCCGAAGGCCTCGGGCCGGAGGGCCTCATGAGCCGACGCCTCGCCCTCGCGGCGGCGTCCGCGCTGGCGCTCGGCGTCTGCGCCGCGCCCGCCTTCGCCATCACGGGCATGTTCGAGGGCGAGCCGGCCCCTGAGCGCACCGTCCGCGCCCGCGCCGAACCGCTCACCGGCAGCCCGGACGGCTACGTCGGCTACGCGCCCCCCGCGGCCGTCGAGCCGCTTCCGTCGGTCGATCTCCCGGCCTCGGCCGCCGCCGAGGCCGCTCAGGCTCAGGACGCGCCCGAGCGGGAAGCGGCGCGCGCGGAGGCGCGCCGCCTGCTCATGACGGACACGATGAACCCGATCGCCGACTCTCCGGCCGACGAGATCAACCGGATCCAGCGCTCGAGCCCCGCCCTCCGTGAGCTCCTTCACAGCCGGTTCGGCATCATGGACATTTCGGACTCTTCCCCCTCCGCTGAAACCGTCGCCCACGAGCTCGGCCATCAGCCGCCGACGCGGCCGGACTACTACCACCGCATGCCCGGCGCCTTCAGCAGCTGGTACGGCGAGCCGCCCGCGGCGAGCCCCGACGCGCAACCCGCGGCAGAGCCCGCGCCTGTGCCGCCCGAGCCTTCCGCGCCGGCGCCGAGCCGCGCCAGGCTTCAGGAGCTGGTCCAGCGCGCGCGCCAAGAAAAGGGCCGCCTGGCCGCCTTCTGGAACGGCGCTCGCCGGGCGCGCGTCCATGTCGGCCGCAAGTCCTTCCCGCTCACGTATTCTCTCGACTCGGAGCTCGGCGGCGGCGACGCGTTCCGCATCATCGAGCGCGATCCCGTCTCGTTGGCGGAGCTCGACCAGACCCTTGGACCCCCGGTCGCGCCGGCCAAGCTGGCTGCGATCCTCGACCTGGACGTCAAGCAGCTGGAGCGCTTCGCGCTAAAGCCGGGCGTCGCGCGCGGAGCGGAGGCGTATCGCTATTCCGACCTGAGGCCTTCCTACTTCGGCGCGGCGGTGGAATCCGCTTATTACAACGTTCTCTCGGGCCGTCTCACGGTCGGCACGATGAAGCGGATCACCGCTCAAGCGGTCTCCCGCGTCGGGCTTCCACGCAAGGCCGGCGACGAAAGCCCCGGCGAGGGCCCCGTTCCTCTCGTCGGCAGCGCGACGTCGTCCGACCTCGAGCTGGCGCATGCGTCCTGGGAGGATATCCCCCGTCGCTTCGGCTCGCTGATCAGGCATTTTCACGGCGTGCTCTCCGAGCCGAACACGCACCTTCACATCGGCCTTCCGTCCGCGATCGGCAAGGACGCCACCGTCGCCGTCGCGCGGGCCGTCGAGACCCTGATGATCCTCGAGCTGGCCTCGGCCAACCCTTCTCACTTGGCGGAGCAGATCTACCGGTATTCGACCTTGACCACGTCGGCGTACGACCGGGTCGACGACGCCCGCGGCCTGATCAATCTCCGCTTCGGCGAATGGGAAACGCCCCACCTGACCGACAACCTCGAGCTGCGCTTCTATCCCGACATCGAGACCGGCCTGCGCTGGCAGGCGCTGGCCGGAGAGCTGGCCCGACGGCACGGCCGCTTGAAGGTCTTCCGCCGCTTCGAACCGCGGTGGACGATGGGGGCTCACGGCGACCGGACGGACCGGCTCACCGTCAATCTACCCTCGGCCCTGGAGTACGCCGCGCTGCTCCTCGAGGGCTCGCCCGACGCCGACACCCGTCCGATCGCCGCCGATCTGCGGCAGCTGTCCGACTCCGCGGGCCGGGAGGTGTACGGTCCGGCCGGACAGATCAGCCTCGAGCTGCGCGCGAAGATCAGCCGCTACCTGCGGTCTCGGCGCGTCCGGGAACGGATGACGATGGACGTCTTCCTTCAGCCGGCGGTCAGCCCGCCGACGTCTCCCACCACGCCTTGAGCCGGCGCTTCCAGCTGTCGAGCTTGGCGGCGGTGGCGTCGTTGACGATGCGCTTCGGCAGGCCGGGCAGCCAGCTCGGAGAGCGGAAGAAGGCGCCGCCGCCGAGCAGGTAGAAGATCCCGAAGGCGGCCAGAAGCGCCGGGAACACCGGGTGCAGGAAGCCGGCCGCCAGCGTCGTCAGGCCGTAGCCGATCGAGATCGCGCCGTTGAAGTAGCCGCCGACCACGCCCTGCACCTTGCCGGAGTGCTCCTGCGCCGTGTGGCCCATGATGTAGCTGATGAGCTTGACGTAGATCGGGCCGTAGGCCAGACCGACGGCGACCATGGACGCCAGCCAGGCCATGGGCAGGGAGAGGAAAGGCACGAAGCCCAGCCACGTAAGGTAGGGCAGCCAGAGCGATGCGAAGCCCAGGCCCATGAGCTGGAGCCAACCGCGGTCGCTCAGGCGCCGGCCGAGGTACATCGCCGCCGCCGCGACGGCCGCGCCGCCGAAGGCGGCGAGCAAGCCGGCGCCCATCGTCACGGCCAGCCACGTGAAGGTGAGGCCGACGACGGCCGCCTGGATGAAGAACTCGGGACCGAAGCGGCCGACGAACGGCAAGCGCATCTCCGGCAGCCGCGCCTGCGCCGCCGTGGCGATCAGGTTGCCGAGGAAGAGCGCGCCCAGGAACTCGCCCAGGAGCTGGCCCTTGCCGGCGGCGCCGGCCAGGGCCTCGGCCACGTTGGGCAGGATGAAATACTGCAGCGGGTACATCATCAGCGCCGAGAGCGCCATGAGACCCACGGCGCGCATCAGAGGGGCCTTCGTCCCGTCGGCGGCCGGCTTGGTGAACTCGCCGGCGCTCATCTTGGCGGCGCCGTCGGTGCGGCTGATCCAGTAGACGAGCGCCGAGGCGATGAGCAGGGCCGCGACGACGACGGGCGAAATGCCGAGAGCCGCCGTCACCGCCGGGAAGACCTGGAGCAGAGGCGCCGCGGCCAAGGCGGCGGCGAACAAGCCGGCTTCCTTCCAGTACCGCTTCAGGAACGGCGTTCTCGCCTCGCCCGGCTTGGCGGCCGGAGCCGTCGACTTGGTGTTGGGGATCGTCGCCCAGATGATCGGCAGCACGACGCCCAGATTGATGACGGCCGCGCCGAGGAGGACCGTGTACGGATCCAGCTTATCGACGATCTGGCCGAAGCCCATGATCAGGCCCAGCAGCACCTGCAGGCCGAGGTAGTTCTGGAAGAGGACGGCGTTGATCCAGCCGAGGTGCTTGACCGGGAACAGGCGGCGCACCATGGCGCCTTCCGTCGTCATGATCGTCGAGATCATCCAGCCCTCGCCGACGGCGGCGAGCATCAGCGTCCAGAAGTTGAGGATGCCGAAGTGCGCGAACGCCGGCACGGCCAGGATGACCAGGCCGCGCAGCAGCGTGTTGAGCGCGAACGAGTCCCGCGAGCCGAGCTTGTCGATCCAGCCGCCCGTGACGGCGGCGGCCGCGATGCCCGCCATGGGACCGAACGCCATGATCACGCCGTAGCCGGACCAGCCGATGACGGGCACGGCCGCGAAGGGCAAGGCGATGACCATGCCCATGAAGGCGATCATGCCGATCGTGCGTTGCGTGAAGAGGCCGGCGAAGGTCTTCTTGTCGATGGACGTGGACGACGGCTTGGCCAGCGCGCCGAGGATCTCGGCGGAGGCCTGTCCGCCCTTGGTCGGCCAGACGAAGACGTTGTCGACGCGCGGGTCCGCCTGGCCGCCGACGGCGATCGTCAACGCGCCCGGGGCGGCCTTCGACATGAGGGCGT
>CAZZGQ010000068.1:0-7922 GCA_964653765.1 uncultured Elusimicrobia bacterium
GCATCGTGGCCGAGCTTAGCGACAAGATCCGCCACGTCCTCACCGAGACGCGCGTGGTGCTGCCCGGCACGCAGGCGCTGCTCGGGTTTCAGCTGATCGTGCTGCTCATGGACGGCTGGGACAAGCTGCCCCAGTCGTCGCAACGCGTCCATCTGGCGGCCCTGACCGCCACGGCGATCAGCGCGATCTGGCTCATGACCCCCGCCGCCTACCACCGCATCGTCGAAGGAGGCGAGGAGACCGAGCGCTTCCACCAGTGCGCCTCGAAGTACCTGCTCGCCGCCATGGTCGTGCTCGCCCTGGGCATCGTGGGCGACTATTACGTCGTGGCGCGGCAGATCACGGGGTCGGTGGGGCTGTCGGCGGCGGCGGCCGGCTTTCTGCTGGCGCTCTTCTACGGGCTTTGGTTCGTGCTGCCGCTCGTCACCCGGCGGCTCAAGACATAGTTATCCACAAACTGGGCATATGCCCAGTCGGAGGATAGGTCCTCAAGAATACAGCAGCCGCGCCACCTCGAAGGCCTCCGCGTAGTCCATCCCCGCCATCCGGCCCGCCTCCCGCGCGCGCTGGCGCGCGAAGGAGCCGTCGCGGCCGCGCTTCTCGAACTGGCTGCGGTGCTCCTCGAGCGCGGCGATCTTGGTCTCGAGGCTCGAGCGGATGTCGATGAAGAGGGTGGGGTTGAAGGGCGCCACGCGCGTGGCCTGGGAGCTCGTGGCGTAGAGCCAGCAGTCGAAGCGGCCGTGGCGATGGAGGGCGGCGGCGGCCTCGCCCGCGATGACGTGGTCGCGGTGGTGGTCGCAGAGGGCGTGGGCGATCATGAGGTCGGGGCGGACCTCGAGGAAGATGGCGTCCAGCGCGGCCACCAAGTCGTAGGTCTTCACGTCTTCGACGTGCCGGCCGTCGCTCGTCACCAAGCGCACGTCGCAGCCAAGCCGCTTGGCGGCATTGCGCGCCTCGATCACGCGCGCGTCCGGCTGCCTGGGCGCGGAGAGCACGGCCATCGTCACGCGCGCGCCCTCGGCGGCCAGCCGCGCCAGGGTGCCGCCGGCGCCCACCTCCAGATCGTCTGGGTGGGCGCCGACGGCGAGCACGGAGCGTCCGGCGTAGCGCGAGAGCGCGGAAGTACTCATGCGTGCGGCTGGATCGACGGACGCGGCGTCGGCGGCGGCGGGACGGGGAGGAAGCCCGTGGGCGACTTGGGCAAAGCCACTCCGTCTCCGGGATGCGTGCCGGCCAGCACGTCCTTGGCCGCCGGCCCGCAGTGGAAGATCAGGTCGAGCACGGTCAGGCCCGGCACGAACGGGGCGCCCAGCGGCGTCTGCGGGTACTCCGGGTGCTTGAAGCCCTGCCAGCGGATCTCGACGCCCGCCGCCTTGAACGCCTCGACGTCCAAGTAATCGCGGGACGCGCCTTCGCCGGAGAGATAGACGGTGGCGCCCGCCTTCTTGCACATATTGAGGACCAGCTCGGACTTCTGCCCCGGGATCTCGCCCAGCTCGGAGGTGCGCTGCAGCGGCGTGCGGATCTCGAGCGCCTCGAGACAGAAGCGCAGCAGCGTGAGGTTCAGGTCGATGAGCTTGGTCCACTCCGCGTCGAAGATCTCGCGCAGCCGCGGCGCGTAGAGCTTGAAGTGCGGCGCGCCGCGGTAAGACTGCTCCAGGGTCGCGAACTGCTTGCGGCCCCAACGCAGCTTGCCGTCGCGGTCGTTGGAGATCTCCTTGTCGAGGATCAGCTCGTCGCGGCTCTTCTGGATCACGGGCACCGTCAGCCACTTCCACGTCTGGCCCATGCGCACGCGCGTGCGGTTCTGGTAGTTCTGACGCTCGAACTGGACGTGATCCAGCACGAGGAACTTATCGGCCCGCCGGATCTTGTCGATGAAGCCCAGCCACGGCAGATAATTCGGTTGATGCGCGGCAATGATCATGAGCCCCTCCTGGAGTCACTGTCATCCCCCGCCAACCCGATCATTGTAAGGGAGGGGCCGTTCCCATCACATCACCGCCGCGTCAAAGCTATGTGCCCGTCTGGCAAAAGAGAACCGGCCCGGGTCTCGGGCCCCGGGCCGGTTTCCCGCAGTGTAGTCCCGCGGCGCGCGGGGCGCCATGGGTCTTTAGGTAAAAAGACGGTTAAGGGCGCCGACGGGAGAAGAGGGGCAGAGTGTCAACGGATTAGGCGACTAAGCTATGCCGCAGATTGAGGGGACAGGATAGGGTTCGATTGCCGCCGAGAGCCGACTCGTCGATCTCCTCCCAGCGCGATCTTGGGAGCGGCCCTGGGGGTTGACAAATTGTCGGCGCCCTGATATAGTTAACCAGATGGTTTACTATAATCAGCGCGGCCTCGACCTCGCTTTCAATGCGCTCTCACACCCGATCCGCCGCGGAATCCTCGCCCGGCTGGCGACGGGGGAAGCAACGGTCGCAGAGCTTGCGAAGCCTTACAAGGTCTCCGCGCCCGCCATCACCAAGCACCTGCACATCCTTGAGGATGCCGGGCTTCTTTCTCGCCGCAAGCAAGGCCGCGAGCACCACTGCAAGCTCGAGGAGCAGAGGATGAAGGACGCCGTGCGCTGGATCGAAGAGCAGCGCGCGATGTGGAACCAGCGGCTCGACCGCCTCGAGCGCTTTCTTAAGGAGAATCCCAAATGAAAGAAATGCCGTCCGACACCGAGATCAAGATCGTACGCGTGATCGAAGCCTCGCGCGAGCGCATTTGGCGCGCGCTCACCGACCCGAAGGAGCTCGATCAATGGTGGGGGCCCGACGGCTTCCGCAACGTCACCAAGGAATGGGACTTTAGAGTCGGGGGGATGTGGAAGCACGTCATGATCGGGCCCGACGGCTCCGAGTTCCCGAACGCGACTAAATTTGTCGAGATCGTCGAGAACGACCATATCGTCTACGCTAACGCCGGCGGCAAAAAAGGCGAGAAGGGCATCAGTTTCCGCATGACGTTCTCCCTCAAAGCGTTGGGGCCTTCTAAGACCGAGATGAGGATCCACCACGTCTTCGAGAACAAAGAGGACCGCGACATGGTCGTGCACCGCTTCGGGGCGATCGAAGGAGGCAAGCAGACGCTCGGCAAGCTCGCGGCGCGCGTCCAGAAGCCCGAGTGGGAGCTCAAGCTCGAGCGCGTCATCGACGCGCCGGTAGCGCGCGTCTTCGAAGCCTGGGCCAAGCCCGATCAGATCGCGAAGTGGTTCGCGCCGGCGCCGCTCTCTCTTGAGGTCAAGAAGTTGGAGATGCGCGGCGGCGGGACCTTCGAGATGTCCATGGTCTGGCCCGACGGTAAGCAGCGCCACGACTTCGGCGGGGCCTACGTCGAGGTGATTCCGCAGAAACGGATCGTCTGGAGGGGCCAGTTCCCGGGCGACCCGACGGACAACATCCGCACGGAGGTCGACTTCACGGAGGTCGGCGGCAGGACCAAGATCAACGTGCACCAGATGTTCTTCAAGCTCACCGACATCAATCGCGGGCCGACGTCGGGAGCCAACCAGGGCTGGAACATGACCCTCGATCAATTGACCGCCTTCGTAGCCGGAGGACGACCATGAACGTCACGTTGCGACGCGCGATGACGGCCATCGCGCTCATTGTCGCGGCGGCCTTCTCGCCGGTTAGCGCCGCGGCCAAGGGAAACTACGCGGACGTGGACGGCCTCAGGATGTATTACGAGATCTCCGGGCACGGCGGACCGCTGGTCTTGATCCACGGCGGAGGCTCGACGATCGACTCTACCTACGGCCATGTCCTGCAAGTATTTGCGCGTACGCATCGCGTGATTGCGGTCGAGCTTCAGGCTCACGGCCGGACTCTCGACATGGATAGACCATTGAGCTTCGAGCAAGATGCCGATGACGTGGCTGCGCTGATGAGTCAGCTCAAGATCTCAAGCGCGGACATCATGGGCTTCAGCAACGGCGGCACTACGGCTCTTCAAATCGCGATCCGCCATCCGAAAGTCGTCCGCAAGCTCATTCTGCTCTCTACGCTCGCTAAGCGGGATGGAATGCCTCCCGGGTTCTTCGACGGCTTTCGTGGCGCATCGCTCGAAAAGAGCATGCCGCCGTGCTTGAAAGAGGCTTATCTGAAGGTGAATCCGAGCAAGAAGGGCTTGCAGGAAATGTTCGACCGGGACGTGGCACGGATGAGCGGGTTCAAAGACATACCGGACGAGGAGCTGAAGGCGATCCAGGCACCCGTTTTAATCGTCAACGGCGACCAGGATTTGGTCCGCCCGGAGCATGCCCTGGAGCTCTTCCGAACGCTGCCTCATGCAAGGTTGGCTATTCTGCCCGGAGGGCATGGCGAGTATATCGGCGAAATCTGTTCACCGAAACACAGCGCTGAGTTCCTGAGCCGGACAGTCGGACTGGTTGACGATTTCCTCTTGCGGTAAGCGAGGAGCCGATCTAGACTTACGGGCGGTCCACTAGGAGGCTTCATGAAGGCGATCATCGCGGCGGCGGTCGTGCTGGGTCTGGGGGGGAGCGTCCTCGCCGCGGAGACGCCGTTCCCGCCGGGATATTGGGACCGCGGCTACGCGACGGGGAACGTGAACGTCAACAATTTCATGCTGACCTTGAAGGTGAAAAGCCTGCCCAAGGCCGAGGAAGCGGTGGACCGGCTGATATCCAAGTTCGGCGGCACCATGCGCAACATGAACGCCGGCCAGAACTACTACAACTACAACATGCCGACGGCGCAGGCTTCGAAGACCTTCGTCTATTCCCTGGACGCGGCGAAGGCGGAGCCCGCGGCCAAAGCGCTCTTCGACCTGGGGGAGCTCGTCCAGTACAACAACCAGCGCCCCAACGCCGACACGCAGTACGACGAGATCAAGGCCAAGATCAAGCAGCTTCAGGGCGAGCTGTCGGCCAACGCTGAGGCGCTGAAGAAGATGCCGATCGCCTCGTACTTCCTCAACACGCAGCTGGCGCGCCTGAACCAGTCCAAGGAGGCCTACGACACGGGCCTCAAGCAGGCCAACGTGACGGTGACGCTGCTCGAGCCGAAGGACGCCGCCGCCGAGACGACGCGCTGAAGACGCTCAGGGAGCGTCGACGAAGCGCACCTTGACCGCCGTCGAGGCGCGCGTGCGCTCGTAGGCGTCGCTGGCCGGCTGCAAGCGGGACAGCTCCGCCTCGACCAAGGACAACAGGTGGGGCGTCTTCTCGAGCTCCCGGCGATGGGCGGAAAGGTCGGCGCGCAGTAACTGCGTCTTGTGCCAGGCGGGAGGGCCCTCGTCGCGGGAGGCGTCTCCCCAGCGGTCCCAGCCCACCAAGTCGCCGATGTTCTTGAGCTGGGCGCGCAGGTCGGGCTCGCGGTCTTGCGGCACGAGGAAGTAGCCGGTCAGGCCGTCCTCGCAGGGCCGGCGCGCGCCGAGCCGCTGATAGCCGTCCATGATGGCGTCGAGCTTCGCGTGGGCCGAGGCGAACTGGTCGGGGGTCACCGCGATCGTCGCCGTGGCCAGGGCCGGCGGCCGCAGGCAGTCGGTATCGGAGACGCCGCGCTGCCAGAGAGACGGCGCCGGCGGCGCGGCGGGCATCGCCATGCGGCGGCGGTCGAGGGCGACGCCGATCCACTTGCCCGCGTCGATCGGCCGGACGTTGATGAGCAGGATCACGGCGGTGGAGGCTTTGGCGCGCTCATGCAAACCGATCAGCTTGTCGACCGTGGCGAGCTGGGCTTCGAGCAGCCCGTCGACCGCCGGGACCGCCGAGCGCTTCGACCCGAGCCGGGAGCGCTCGCGGCTCAAGACTCGCCGTTTGTAATAGAGATCGGGATATTCCGGGATGCCGCCTGCGGCCGTCTTGTCCTCGAGCGAGTCGATCGTCGCCGCGGGTCCCAGGTCGGAGGCGATGCGCGCGGCGTTCGCGCCGGGCACGAGCCACTCGTCGGAGCCGAGGCCGAAGACCGGGTTCGGCGTGGTCGCCTTCCAGCCCCGGTCTTCGAGGCGTCGGAGCAGGCCTTCACCCTTTTCGGGCGGCACCGTCACGCGCACGACGAAAGCCCGGTAGGTCTCGGGGATGCTGTAGCTCTTCGTCCAGAAACCCGGCGCCCGGTAGTCGAGTTCCGGAGCGCTCTTGGCCGCGGCCGCTCCGGCGGCGAGCATCAGCGCGAAGGCGAGCTCGACGGCGGCGGCTCTCATTTGCGGGTCCCGGCCAAGCCCAACCTTTCCAGGAACGCCGCATCCGACGGCTCGCGCCCGAGGAAGCGCCGCAGCGACTCCGCCTCGTCGCGGCCGCCGCCGGGCTCGAGGATCTGCTCGCGGAAACGGCGGCCCAGGATCGGATCCTTGAGGCCGGCGGCCTTGAAGCGGGCGAACATGTCGTCGGCGTAGACCTCGGACCAGAGGTAGCCGTAGTAGCCGGCGTCGTAGCCGTCCTGGAGATGATCGAAGCTGGCCTCGGGATGGCCGCCGGGGATCAGCGGGATGAGCGAGACGCGCTCCTGGAGGCGGCGCCAGACCTTGGTCGTGTCCTTCACGCGGTCGGGGCCGTGGTACGCCATGTCGATCGCCGACAGCCGCAGCTTCTGCAGCGTCTTGAGCGCGGCGTCGACGTCGCGGGCGGCGAGCATCTTCTGGAGCAGGGCGTCGGGCAGCTTCTTCGAGGGGTCGTCGTAGCGACCCGAGATCGATTTGAGGACGGCCGGGTTCCAGACCCAGTTCTCGAGCATCTGCGACGGCGTCTCGACGAAGTCCTGAGCCACGTTCACGCCCGAGAAGCGACCGTACGCGGCTTTGGTCAGCGTCATGTGCATGACGTGGCCGAACTCGTGGAAGAGCGTCCAGACGTCGTGGTGGCGCAGCAGGACCGGGCGGCCGGGCTGAGGCTTGGGCAGGTCGGCCATCAGCACGGCCACGGGCTTCTGATAGCTGCCGTCCGAGAGGCGGCGGCCGTCGATGAGGTCCTCCGATTGAGGGGTGGAGTATTTCCCTTCGCGCGCGTAGAGGTCCGTGTAGAAGTAGGCGAGGACGCGGCCGTCGGCGGCGTCGTCGACCTCGTAGAGCGACGCGTCGGGATCCCAGGCCGCCTGCGGGGCGGGGGCGTCCAGCTTCTTGAAGCGCACGCCCAGCATCTTCTCGTAGACCGAGAGCATGCCGGGCATGACCATATCGAGCGGGAAGTATTCGCGGACCTCCTGCTCGTCGACCTCGTGCCGCTCCAGCTGCCGGGCGTCCAGGTAGCGGAAGTCCCAGTCGCGCACCGGGCGGCCGCCGTTGAGGCGCGACAGCTCCGCCAGCTCGCGGCGGCCGGCGGGCTGCAGCTCGCCGATGAGGCGGTCCAGGAAGCGGTCCACGGCCTTGGGGTCCTTGGCCATGCGGTCGTCCAGGACGTAGGCGGCGTGGCTGGGATAGCCCAGCAGCTGCGCGGCCTCGCGGCGCATGTCGAGCAGGCGCTTGAGCAGCGGCAAGTTGTCGACGGAGGCGCGGTTGGAGGCGGCGAGCTGCAGGCGCAGGCGAGACTTTTCATCCCGCGCGTTGCTCATGAAGGTCCCGTAGTCCGGCGGGGCGACCGTGACTCGGTAGAGCGGGCCCTCGCGCTTGAGGCGCGAGACCCAGTCGTCGGGCAGGCCGGCGAGCTCCGCGCTCGAGACGAGGATGGAGGGCGTGTCCGCCTCCACGTTGCGCACGAAGTCGCCCTCCAGCTCGACGATCCAGCGGCGCAGGCGCTTGAGCCGCTCGCGCTTCTTGGCGGGCAGGCCGGCGCCGCTGCGGCGGAAGTCGAGCAGCTCCTTCTCGAGCAGGCGGGCGTCCTCGCCGGCGAGCATGGGCTTCTTGGCCGCGTAGTCCGAGACGGCGCGGTACAGATCCGGCCGCGCGTAAGCCTCCACGTCGAACTGCCGCACGAGCGCCTGGCAGTCGGTGCCGGCGTCGCGCGTCGCGGAGGAGACGGCGACGTAGCGCTGGAA
>CAZZGQ010000068.1:8022-13188 GCA_964653765.1 uncultured Elusimicrobia bacterium
GCTCGTCGCGCGTCAGCGTGACGGGCGAGAGCAGCGTGGCGCGCGTGGGCCGGCCCGCGGGGAGCGCGGATTCGGCGAGCGGCCAGGCCTTGCTGGACAGGCCGTCGAAGCGGATGAAGAGCAGCGAGCGCGTGCCGCCCGGCAGGCCGGTGGCGGCCTCGATGTCGGTGCCGTAGAACGCCCAGTACTCCTCGCCGTCGGCCTGGAAGACGAAGGAGCGCGCCTTCACGGCGTCGATGAGCGAGCCGGTGCCGAGCGCATGCGAGGGGCCCTTCGTGCCGCGGACGGGACGCACGTTCAGCGTGCTGCCGCGCACGGGGTTGGTCCAGCTGATCGACAGCGAGAAGCGGTAGACCACGCCGGGCTCGATCTGCACCTCGATGCCGTCTCCGCGCAGGCGATTGAGGTTGCCGAGGGGAGCGACGCGCAGCCGGCCGTCGCGCGCGAAGGTGAGGTAGGCGCGCTTGAAGGCGGCGTCGCCGGCGACGCCCACGTCCCAGAGGGAGGAGCCGAGCCGCAGGCGCACCAGCGCCTGCTGGCGGTCGAGCTGCTGCGACAAGACCATGCGCGCGAGGAGCTGCTGATCCTGCGGCGCGCGCGCGAGCGGAGAGAGCTGCAGATCGTCTAGGAGCGGCTCCCACTCCGGCTCCGGGCGCTGGAAATGGAGGTTGGGCGGCGTCGCGCCGAAGGGCTCGACCTGGACGGCGCGGGACGGCGCGGCGAAGAGCAGGGTCAGGATCGCGGCGACCAAGCTACCGCACCTTCTCGAAGCGCACCGGCAGGTCGCTGCGCGGGATGACCTTCAGCGCGTAGGGCGAGGTGGCGCCGTCGGAGGGGCTCTGGCCGGGCTCGGGGACCTGCTCTCGCCAGCGCACGACGACGCGGCGCGGCGTGGGCAGCACGTCGGCGAACTCCACGGCGTAGCCGCCGGTCGGGCGCGCGCCCAGGAACACGGCGACGACGCGCGAGCGCGTGAAATCGACGGCGGGCCTGGGGGCGGTGGAGAGCGTGCGCCACAGGGCGGCCCAGGACTTGGCGTCCTCGATGGTGCGCGTGCCCTCGTTGCCGCCGGCGTAGTCGCCGCTCCAGAAGCCGTCGGTGAGGGGCTTGTCCTCGACGGCGGAGCCGCCGCCGGCGGAGCTGCCCAGGACCGGCGCCAGCGAGCCCTCGATCGGCACGTCGGAAGCCTTGCCCGAGGCGGCCTCGACGGCCTTGCGCATCGCGGCCAGCTGCCGGATCGAGCGCTCGGACTTGGCGTGCGCCTCCGGCGTGCCCAGATGCTCGCCCATGAAGGGCTCGTGCTTGGGCTCGACCTCCTCGGTGGCGACCTCCATGCCCTCGCGCGAGCTCTCTTCCTTCATCATCTCGTGCAGTTGCTCGTTGGTGTAGCGCGGGGCCGAGTCCTGCCCGACGGGCCCGCCGCCGTCGCGGGCTTGGGCGGCCGCGGCCCGCTGCAGCATGGCCACGGTCTCCATGTTGACGGACTCCCGCGGCTCGGCCTTGTCGGAAGGCGGCAGGGGCAGCGGGGATTGGGCGGGCGCGGGAGCGGCCGGCGGCGGCGGCTCGGCGGCGAGCTTGAGCGAGGGCGGGGCGGCGGCGCTCGTCTGGGGCAGGGCGTAGCCGGGGGCGCGCATCAGGCCGCGCGAGCGCCACGGCCCGACGACGACCAAGCCGCAGACGACGGCGACGGCGGCGAAGGCGAGGCCGCCGGGGCCGAGCCAGGCGGGAGAGGCGCGTTCCTCGCGGACGGGCCCGGCGCGACGGCGCTGCTCGAGGCGGCTCAAGAAGCCCGCGGGCAGCGGCGCCAGCGGCAGGTCGCGCACGAGGCGGCTCGAGCGCTTGAGCTCGTCGAAGCGGGCGCCGCAGAAGGCGCAGGAGAGCAGATGGGCGGAGACGTCGGCGGCCTGGGCCGCGGGCAGCTCGTTGTCCAGGTGCGGGGAAAGGAGCTCTTGGTATTGGCCGCAGTTCATTGTCTTTAAGGACACCGGAGAAGGCCCCGGGTTCGTTATTTGCCCGAGAAGCGGAGCTTGAGCTTGCGCGCGACGTACGGCGTGACGAAATGATCGACCGACGCGCCCAGACGGGCCACTTCCTTGACCATCGAGGCGGCCAAATAGGTGTATTGATCGTCGGGCATGAGGAAAACGGTCTCGACCTCTTTGTAGAGCCGCCGGTTGAAGGCCGCCAGCTGGAACTCGTAGTCCATGTCCGAGACCACGCGCATGCCGCGGATGAGCACGCGGGCCTTCTTCACCTTCATGTAGTCGACGAGCAGGCCGGAGAACGTGTCCACGTCGGCGTTGGGCAGGTCGCGGATCGACTTCTCCACCATGTCGATGCGCTCGGAGACACTGAACGTGTGTTTCTTCGAGGGGTTGTTGGAGACGGCCACGATCAGGTGGTCGAAGATCCGCGAGGCCCGGTGGATGATGTCGAGGTGGCCCTTGGTGAGCGGATCGAAGCTGCCGGGATAGACGGCGATACGGCTCATGAACCCAAGGGTAACAAAGAACCGGGACGGCGTCCAGACGGGACGCCGCCCCGGTTGTTGCGTCTGCTTATCGACTTGCCTACTGGACCGGGATTACTTGACCTGGAACAGGAAGCTCGAGGAGGCGGAGACGGTGATCTTGCCCACCTCGGTGGCGGCCTGGCTGCCGCCCATCGCGGACTCGGGAGCGGCCGCGGCCATCGCCATCATGCGGGCGCCGCCGGCGCGGGCCGGGGCGGCCGTGTTGCCGCGGTGGATCGCCTTGCCGAGGGTCTCGCCCGGCAGCAGCTGGGCGTTGGCCTCGTTCTGCGCGTCGGCGACGGCCTTCGCATAGGCGCGGCGCTTGGCGGCGGCGCGGCTGCGGTCGGAGAGGCCGAGGACGGGCGAGGACACGGAGTCGGCCTGGATCTTCGAGCTGTCGAAGAGCTGGCCCAGGCGCTTCTCCACGGCTTCCTGGCCGCGCAGCGTCACGCTGACGAGCGTGGTGAGCGTGTGGCCCTTGAAGACGTTCTCCTGCTTCTGGCGGTCGTACTCGTAGCGCGGCTGCACGGAGGAGGTCACCGACACGTTGCCGTTGCTGCCGACGATGCTCTTGATCTGCTCGACGGCGGGAGCCACGCGCGCGTTGACCTGCTCGGTCACCTGGGCGACGGACACCGTGTTGGTCACGCCCTGGTTCTCGGTCATCGTGTTGCCCGTGAACGTGAGGCTGACCGAGGCGACGTTGGGCACCGCCTGGACCTGGCCGACGCCCGTGACGGCGATCGTGCGCTCGGCGGCGAAGGCGGCGGGGGCCATCAGCAAGACGGCCAAGACGACGGAAGCGGCTTTGTTCATGTTCTCCTCCGGAGTTGGTTTGGAGCGAGGACTCTAACAAAGCGTCCTAGGGGAGCGCCTGAGGCGAAGGGCGCAGACGCCGTCTGGGCCTTACGGAGCCTTGGGCAGGGCCTTCAAAGCGGCGCCGAGGCGGTCGTACCAGCCCACGGGATCGCGGCCGGCGCCCGCGGCGAAGCGCGGGTCCTGCAGGTAGCCGGCGTAGATCTTTTGGACTTCGGGGGCGGCGGCGCCGTCGTGGAGCGCGGCCAGCGTCTCGGCGGCGGCGACGACGACGGCCCCGTCGCGGCTGCCCAAGAGCTTGATTGCCGCGCGCGCGGCGGAAGGCTCGCCGAGGGCGGCGACCAGCCTGAGGGCGGCGACGGCGTTGGCGGGGGCGCCGTCCTCCTCTTGCGCCATCGAGGCGGCGCGGTCGGCCCAATGCCGGCGCGGAGTCAGCTCGCGCGCCCGGGCGCGCAGCGCCTCGAGCGCCGCCAGCCGTCCCGGCGAGCCGCTGGCGTGGCGGCGGAACGTCTCGTCGAGGGCGTCGACAGCGGCGGGGGCGTGCGAGCTGGCCAGGGCGGCGATCGCCCAGTCGGGGTGGGCGTGGCCCGGCGCGGCCTGGACCTCGAGGGTCGCGACCTCCTCGCAGCCGAGGGAGCGCAGCTCGAAGAGCGCCTCGGCGAGCGAGGCTGAGCCGGGCCGTGCGTCTAGGGTAGCGCAGAGCGTCTGTCGACGCGCGCGCGCCGAGACGTCCGACGCGGCGACGGCTCGCAGCGCGGCCTCGCGCAGGAGATCGGGAGAGGACGGGTCGAGGGCGAGGTCCGACAGCGGGCCGAAGGCGGCGGGATCGCGCAGCGACTCGAGGCTGGCGACCAGCCACAGCCGCAGCTTCAGCGGCTGGGACGGGTCGGCCGCGGCGCGCGCGAGCGGCGCGGCGGCCTGATAGCCCAGGGCCGACGCCTGCGAGGAGAGGGTCTCGATGCGGCGGTCGAGGTCGCGCACCTCGCGGGCGTCCTTGCCCTGCTGCTGGCCGACGAGAGCGGCGAGCTGGGCGATGAAGAGCAGCGCCGGCGCGCTCATTCCGGCAGCGCCACGGGGGCGCCCACCGAGAAGTACTTGGCCTGCGGGTGGTGGAAGACGAGGGCCGAAACGCTGGCCTCGGGCTCCATCATGAAGCCCTCGGTGAGAGTGACGCCGGCGTTCTTCTCGGGCTCGAGCAGGCGGAAGAGCTTGGCCTGGTCCTCGAGGTTGGGGCAGGCGGGGTAGCCGAAGCTGACGCGGATGCCGCGGTAGCGCGCCTGGAACTTGTCGCGCAGCGTCATCGTCGCCGGGTCGGCGAAGCCCCACATGGCGCGGATCTTCTCGTGCAGCAGCTCGGCGAAGCCTTCGGCGCTCTCGATGGCGATGGCCTGGAGCGCGTGCGAGCGGAAATATTCGCCGGCGTCGCGATAGCGGTCGGAGAGCTCGCGCACGCCCGCGCCGCAGGTCACGACGAAGAAAGCCAGGTAGTCCATGCGGCTGGAGGACTTGGGGGCGAGGTAGTCCGCGAGGCAGAGGTGCTCGCCGCCCGATTGGCGCGGAAGGTCGAAGCGCTCGAGCACTTGGCGGCCGCTCGGGTCCGCGTAGATCAGCACCGAGTCGCCCTCGGCCTGGGCCGGGAAGAAGCGGTAGACGGCGCGCGCGCGCATGAGTTTCTTGCCCAGGATCTCCGCCTGCAGCTCGCCGACCTGCCGGTGCAGCTCCACCGCCTTGGGATGGCCCTCGCGCAACAGGCGCTCCGGGCTGCCCTTGAGGCCTAGGTGCTTGCCGTAGAGCATGATCGGGTTGACGTACTTGAAGACGTCGTCGACCGGGAAATC
>CAZZGQ010000069.1:0-1339 GCA_964653765.1 uncultured Elusimicrobia bacterium
TGTCGTACTTGGTGATGATGTCGTAGCTCGCCTTGCCCGTCTGCACGAGCACGGCGGGCTTCTGCGGCGTCACCAGCCTCATTATGGATTCGATGCGGGCGTCGGGCTTGATCACCGGCGGCGCCTCGGTCATGACCTCGCGCACGATCATCTTCTTGATCTCTCTGCCCTTCAGCATGAGGCCCAGGATATCATCCTCATAAACGGCCCCCACCAGCTTACTGCCTTCGAAAACAGGCAGCTGCGAGATGTCGCCGTCGCGCATGCGCTTGAGGGCGGCGATCAGCGTCTCCTTGGGCTGGCTCTGCAGCAGGCTCTTCGTGCGCCCGCCGCGGTGCTTGAGCGCCACGACGTCCTTGGCGCAGAGGCCGATGTCGCTCTCGACGTACTGGTGCTCGCGCATCCACTCGTCGTTGTAGATCTTGGAAAGATAGCGCATGCCGGTGTCCGGCAGCAGGACGACCATGAAGTCCTTCTCGGAAAGCTTCTTGGCGTACTCGAGGCAGGCGAAGACGGCGGAGCCGCCGGAGCCGCCGGTGAGGACGCCCTCTTCGCGCGCCAGGCGGCGCGTGACCAGGAAGCAGTCCTTGTCGGGCGTCTGGATGACGTCGTCGACGATCTTAAGGTTCATCGTGCCCGGAAAAATGTCCTCGCCGATGCCCTCCACGACGTAGGAGTGGGCCTTTCCCACTCGGTTGAACTTGATCTTCTCGTAATAGAGCGAGCCGATGGGGTCGCCGCCGATGATCTTGATCTTGGGGTTCTGCTCCTTGAGGTACTTGCCCACGCCCGAGATGGTCCCGCCCGTGCCCATGCCGGCCACGAAGTGCGTGATCTTGCCCTCGGTATCCTTCCAGATCTCCGGGCCCGTGGTGCGGTAATGGGCCTCCGGATTCATCGGGTTCTCGTACTGGTTCGGGTAGTAGGCGTTGGGGATCTCGGCGGCGAGCTTCTTGGCGACGGAATAATAGCTGCGCGGATCCTCGGGCTCCACGGCGGTGGGGCAGACGATGACCTCGGCCCCCAGCGCCTTGAGGAGGTTGATCTTCTCCCGGCTCTGCTTATCCGTGATGGTGAAGATCAACTTATAGCCGCGGAGGGCGGCGACGAGAGCCAGCCCGATGCCGGTGTTGCCGGAGGTGCCCTCGATGATCGTGCCGCCCGGCTTGAGCCAGCCCTTGCGCTCGGCTTCGTCGATCATGAAGACGCCGATGCGGTCCTTCACGGAGCCGCCCGGGTTGAAGTACTCGCACTTGGCGTAGATCTTGGGCTTGAGCCCCTTGGTGACCTTGTTGAGCCGGATGAGCGGCGTGTGGCCCATCGCCTCGAGCACGTTTTC
>CAZZGQ010000069.1:1439-9456 GCA_964653765.1 uncultured Elusimicrobia bacterium
GGCGTGGGCCAGCGTGCCCTCGTCGATGTAGTCGAGGTCGCCGCCCAGAGGGACGCCGTGGGCGATGCGGCTGGTCTTGATGCCCAGCGGCTTGAGCAGTTGCGAGAGGTAGAGGGCCGTAGCTTCGCCTTCGGTGTCGGGGTCTGTGGCCAAAATGACCTCGGTCACTGAAGTGACCGAGGCGCCTTCAGACACAACGCCCCCCACAGCGGGCTTCAGACGAGCCAGCAGTTCCTTCACCCGGATCATGTCGGGGCCGATCCCCTCCAGCGGCGACAGCGAGCCGTGGAGGACGTGATAGAGGCCCTTGAAGGAGCGACTGCGCTCGATGGCGGCCACGTCCTGCGGCTCCTCCACGACGCAGAGGACGGAGCGGTCGCGCCCCGGGTCGTCGCAGATGCGGCAGACCCGCCCCTCCGAGTAGTCGCAGCAGACCTCGCAGGGATGCAGGGCGGCCTTGGCCTGGCGCAACGCCACGATCAGGTTCTCCGTCTCGAAATCGGGGGCGCGCAGGAGGTAGAGCGACAGCCGCTCGGCCTGCTTGGGGCCGATGCCGGGCAGGCGCTTCAAGGCGGCGACGAGCTTCTGAAAACTTTTCACGGGTTGGGCTTCTTGACGACGCGGACCTTGCCGCCCAGGATCTGCTGGGCCTTGGACAGGCCGGCCGGGGCCTGCGGGGCGGACTGGCCGGACTCGGAGGCGTCCTTCCAGGCCCCCATCTCGCCGGCGGGCGCCGAGCTCACCGAGGGCGCGCTCAGCTCCTGCGGGCCGGCGGGGCCGGTTTGGCCCAATTCCAGCTGCACCTTGATGGGGCGGCCGGCGGCTGTGGCCAATTTGGCCTCAATCAGCGCTTGGCTGCGTTTTGCTCCGTCGCAGTCGAAGGCTTTGCCGAAGACGATCTTCCAGACCCCGGCGCCGGAGACGAGGCGCGCGTTCTCCAAGGTGGTGGCGAGGCCGGCTTTTTCCTGCCGGATGGCGGCGATCACCGCCTGCCAGATCTGGCCGTCGGAGCCGCCCACGGCAGTCTGGGCCGGCTCGGCCGAGGGAGCCTCGGGAAGACTGTTGCCGGCAACGGTTTCCATACGTCGCGGGGCGGAAGCCGCCGGCGCCGCCGGCGCTGTGGGCGCCCCCATCCCCGAGCTCAGGCGCTGCTCCAAAGCCTCGAGCCTTCGAACCCACGCCTCCAGGTCCGCCGCCGCCTCCAGGCAGCTGAACAGGCCCAGCTCCAGGATCAGGCGCGGGGAGTCGCCGAAGCGCAGCTCCTCCAGCGTCTTGTTCATGCGGCGCAGCAAGAAAGAGAACTGCTCGGCCGTGCCCAGGGCGGCCAACGGCTTGAGGGCGGCGTCGGAGACGGGCTCCAGGCCCAGCTTGTCGAGGTAGAGCGTCTCGAAAGCGCCGCGCAGGTCGCGCAGCAGCTGCGCCGGTTCCACGCCTTCGGCCTGCAGCTCCTTGAGGGTCTTGGCCAGGCCGGCGGCGTCGCGCGCCAGCACGGCCTTGGCGATGGCGGCCAGGGCGTCGGCGGCGACGAGGCCGAACATGTCGCGCACCAGGCTCTCGGTGACCTCGCTGCCGCCGGCGGAGCGGCACTGGTCGAGGAGGCTGACGGCGTCGCGCAGCGAGCCCTCGGCGTTGCGGGCCAGCAACTCGAGAGCGGCGGGCTCGGCATTGAGCCCTTCCTTCTTCGCCAGGTTCTGCAGATGCTGCGTCAGCATCTCGACGGCGACGGGGCGGAACTTGAAGCGCTGGCAGCGCGAGGCGATCGTCGCCGGGACCTTCGTCAGCTCGGTGGTGGCGAGGATGAAGACGACGTGGGCGGGCGGCTCCTCCAGCGTCTTGAGCAGGGCGTTGAACGCCGCCGTGGAGAGCATGTGCGCCTCGTCGATGATGAAGACCTTGTAGCGGTCGCGGCTGGGGGCCAGCGCCACCGTCTCGATGATCATCTGCCGCACGTCGTCGACGCCCGTGTTGGAGGCGGCGTCCATTTCAAGGACGTCGAGGCACGAAGACGTGGCGATCTCGCGGCAAGGATCGCATTGGCCGCAAGGCTCGGGCGTGGGGCCGTTCTTGCAGTTCAACGCCTTGGCGAGCAGGCGCGCCATCGTCGTCTTGCCGACGCCGCGCAGGCCGGTGAAGAGATAGGCGTGGTGCAGGCGCTTGGAGGCCAGGGCGTTCTTGAGCGTGACCGAGACGGCCGGCTGGCCCAGGACCTCGTCGAAGCCCTGCGGGCGGTACTTGCGCGCGAGGACAGCGTGCGGCTGGGCTTTTTCCTTGCTCACGAGCGCCGGCCCTCGAGGCTCATGGCCCCGGGGCCGAAAGCCACGACCTGCATCAAGCCGCCGATGATGGCGATGTTCTGGAGCATGTGGATGCGTTGATCCGGGCTGCTGTGGAATACCAGCGTCTGCGCGACGACGAAACCGGCGAGGACGCCGGCGCCCCACCGCGAGTGCAGGCCCAGCATCAGCGACAGACCGCCTAGGGCCTCGATCGCCGCCGCCGCCGCGCAGATGAGAGGCGCCATCGGCACCCCATGCGCTTCCATATAAGCCACCGTCCCGCCGAAATTGGTGATCGTCCCGAACGCGAACGCCAGGAAGAGCAGCGCGAGCAGCAAGCGGCCGGCGAGAGCGGCGACGTCGTCGAGCCCCACGGAGGCAGGATATCAAAGCTTGGTATACTCTCGCAATGAGGATCGCCTGCGCCCTGGGCCTTCTCCTGGCCGCGGCCGCGCCCGTCCGCGCGGCCTGGAACGACTCCACGTCGCTGTGGCAGGAGCGCTACTATTGGGACGGCCTGCTCCAAGCCCGCGACCGCGTCACGCGCAGCCAGAGCGACCCGGCGATGATCCCCACGCTCAAGGCCATCGCGGGACAGGTCGCCCAGCAGGTGGCCAACCTCCAGCAGATCGGCGTGTACGTGAAGGCGCAGCAGGACAACCTGCGCTACGCCTTCGGCCAGGACGATCCCGCGCCGAGCCTCACCACTATCGGCTCCAACTTCGACACGCTCTCCAAGGGCGCGGACCAGGTCCGCAACAACCTGTATTTCCTGACGGCGCGCTGCCGCATGGCTTCCTCGCAGGCGCTGCCCGACCAGGAGATGTACCAAGCCACGCTGCTCGTGCTCGGCCAGGTGCAGCAACTGCAGCTGAAGCTCAACTCGCTCTATCTCGACGCGGTCGAGAACCGAAAGATCGTCTACCAGAACACCTGGGCCGCCGACAAGAACTTCCGCGCGCGCACCGAGTCGCTGCTGCGCTCGATCGTGCGCGTGCAAGACTCCGTCTTTGCTGTGTACAATGCCGGCTATGAACTGGCGATGCGCAGCCGCTAGCCTCCTCGTACTGCTCCCCGCCGTGGCAGCCGCCGCCGGCGATCCCGTGGCCCGCTTCGTCACCGGCGACGGCTGGAGCCTCGTCGGCGACTACACCCCCTCGGCCAAGGGCAAGCCGCTGGCCATCCTGGCGCACGGCGTGGGCGCCGGCAAGGGCGAGTGGAAGCCGCTGGTCAAGGCGCTGAAGGCCCGCGGCTACGGCAGCCTGGCGATCGACCTGCGCGGCCACGGCGACAGCAAGCTCGGCCCCGACGGCCGCCGCGGCTTCGAGAGCTTCGACGCCACGGGCGAGTGGCCCAAGGCCGTCAACGACGTCCTGGCGGCGGCCGGTTACCTCGAGCAGCGCGGCATCCGCGAGCGGCGCCTGGTGCTGATCGGCGGCTCGATCGGCGCCAACCTCTGCGCCCTCGCGCTGGCCAAGCTGCCCAAGGCGCGCGCGCTCGTGCTGCTCTCGCCCGGCGTCGACTTCCGCGGCGTCCAGCTGCCCCGCTTCGACCCCGCCCGCGCCATCGTCGCGGCCTCGCCGGGCGATCAATATTCCTATGCCACGGTCGAGGAGATCAAGAAGGAGCTGCCGAGCGTCACCGTGATCCCCTCGAAGTCCGGCCACGGCGCGCAGATGCTGGCCGACCCGGCCTTCATCGCGGCGCTGCTGGACGCGCTCGACGCCAAGACGCGGTGATCCGCCTCGTCCTCCTTCTGACGCTCTCCGCGCCGATTCCCCTCCGCGCCGTCGAGCTGTCCGCCGGAAGAGCCCGCCTCAGGCTGACCTCTCCCGCGCCGGGGGTGGCGCGCCTGCGCTATTCGCCCGACGGCGTCTTCCCGCCCGAGGATCCTTTCGCCGTCCTGCCCGCCGCGCCGCCGCCCGAGCGCGTCGAGCGCTCCTCGACCACGCTGACCTTCGACGTCGGCGACGGCAAGGCGCTCATCGACCTCGCCACGCTGCGCGCCGCTTTCGTCGACGCGCAGGGCCGCCGGGTCTCCGCGGACGAGGCCGCTCCCTCTTTCGACGGCGCCCGGTTCTCGGTGCGCAAGGCGATGCCCGAGGACGAGCACTACTTCGGCCTGGGCGACAAGACCGGGCCGCTCGACCGCCTGGGCCGCTCGTTCACGCTCTGGAACACGGACCAGTTCGGGTGGCAGGAGTCGAGCGATCCGCTCTACAAGAGCGTGCCGTTCGTCCTGGCGCTGCGCGCCGGCCGGGCGTACGGCGTCTTCCTCGACGACACCTACCGCAGCCGTTTCGACTTCGGCTCCGCCGAGCGCGGCGTCTGGTCCTTCGGCGCGGAAGGCGGGCCCCTCGACTACTACTTCATCTTCGGACCGGCTCCCAAGGCCGTGCTCGAGCGCTTCACCGCCCTCGTCGGCCGCGCGCCGCTGCCGCCGCTCTTCGCCCTCGGCTATCAGCAGTGCCGCTACAGCTACTATCCGGAGGCGCGCGTGCGCGAGGTGGCCTCGGAGTTCCGCAAGCGGCGCATCCCCGCCGACGTCCTCTACCTCGACATCGACTACCAGAAGGACAACGCTCCGTTCACGATCGACCGCGAGCGCTTCCCGCGTTTCGAGGGCATGATCCGCGACCTCGGGTCCGAGGGCTTCAAGGTCGTGGCGATCACGGATCTCCACCTGGCCAAGTCGTCGTCCTCATGGCCGTCGGAGCTGCTGGTCAAGAACCCGGACGGCACCGTCTACGCCGGCAGAGTCTGGCCGGGCGACGCCGTCTTCCCGGACTTCACGCGCGCGGCGGCGCGAGCCTGGTGGGGCACGCTGTACAAAGGCTTCGCCGGCATGGGCGTGCGCGGCTTTTGGAACGACATGAACGAGCCGGCCATCTTCGAGCGCGCCGACAAGACGATGCCGCTCGACACGGTCCACAGCTTCGAGGGCCGGCTCACCGATCACCGCGAGGCCCACAACGTCTACGGCATGGAGAACGCTCGCGCCACCTACGAGGGCCTGCTGAAGCTGAGCCCCGAGCAGCGCCCCTTCGTGCTCACCCGCGCCGCCTTCGCCGGCGCCCAGCGCTACGCCGCCACGTGGACGGGCGACAACTCGGCGACGTGGAACCACATGCGCTTGTCGACGCCCCAGCTGATCAACCTGGGGCTGTCGGGCATGCCGCTGGTGGGCGACGACATCGGCGGCTTCTGGGGCAGCCCCAGCCCCGAGCTGCTCACGCGCTGGATGGAGCTGGGCGCCTTCAACCCCGTCTACCGCAACCACGCCATCAAGGGCAGCCGCGACCGCGAGCCCTGGGTGGACGGACCCGGGCACGAGGCGATCCGCCGCCGCTATATCGAGACGCGCTACCGGCTGCTGCCGTACATCTACACGCAGCTCGAGCAAGGGACCCGCACCGGCGTCCCGCTCATGCGGCCGGTATTCCTCGAGCATCCCGACGACCTCGACGACGCCGTCTCTTCCAGCGAGCGCTTCTATTTCGGAGAAGACCTGCTGGTGCTGCCCAAGCCCTTCGAGTTCGCCGAGCCCTATTATCCGCGGCTGCCGGCCGGCGACTGGTACGACTATTGGACCGGCCGCGTCTCCAGCGGCACGATCTCGCTCGATCCGCCGCTGGAGACGCTGCCCGTCTACGTCCGAGCCGGCGCCATCATCCCGGAGCAGCCGCTGATCCAGCACGTGGGCGAGACCCCGAAGGGCCCGCTCGGCCTGCGCGTCTACCCCGGCCCGGATTGCCGCGGCGAGCTCTACCAAGACGACGGCGAGACCTTCGCCTACAAGCGCGGCGTCTATTTGCGCCAGCGTTTCACGTGCTCGGTCGCGCCGGACGCCGTCACTGTCACCCTGGAGCCGGCTGAAGGCTCGTTCAAGCCCTGGTTCGATCATGTCGAGATCGTCGTCTATGCTCCCGACGCCCCTGTCGGCCAATTACGTCGGGCCGTCCTACGTTGGACCGGCCGACGTCAAGACGTCCGAGTCCCTCTCGCGCGCTAGCCGCGAACATCTCCCAGGGAGATGTTCGCTCAGTACGCGATCTTCTTGATCGCCCCCTTCATCACGTCGAGGAAGAGGTCCACCGCCGGCGGCAATGGGCGGCCGCGGCGCTTGAAGAAGTAGATCTCGCGGCCGAGCGGCGGGCTTGGCAGCTGGACGACCTGCCCCGCGCGCCACTCCTTGCGCAGCACGAAGTCGGGGAGGACGGCGGCGGCGATGCCGTCGAGGACGAAGCGGCGGTGCGTCTCCAGGAACTCGCCCTCGTATTGCACGTAGCGCGGCCGCTCTTGGTCGGGATAGCCGTCCACGCTGGGCTCCGACGGATCGGCGCCGAAGTAACGGGGCGCGATGAAAGGCAGGGGCTTGGCGTCCGCCATGCTCTTGGCGGCGTAGACGTGCGAGCGCAGGCGGCCGAGCGGCTTGACCTCGAGCGCCGGATCCGGGATCTCCGCGCTGTAGTAGAAGCCGAAGTCGATGAGGTCCTTCTTGAGCGCCTCCGCCATCTCGCGGGGCCCCAGCTCGTAGACGCCGAAGCGCGTGCTCGGGTGCTTCTTGCGGAAGGCGAGCAGCGAGGGGCCGATCAGGTAGTTGGTGATCATCTCGCGGCTGCCGATCTTGATCATGGCGGGATCGGCGCCGCGGCCGCTGAGCTCCAAGCGCGCCGTCTCCACCTGGTCGAAGATGCGCTCGGCATGGGCCATCAGGCGCTCGCCCTCCAGGGTGAGCTGCACTTGGCGGCGCGTGCGCGTGAACAGCTTGCGGCCGACGGAGCGCTCGAGCAGCGCCACGCTCTTGCTCACGGCCGGCGGGGAGATGTGCAGGTTCTCGGCGGCGCGGGTGAAGCTCAGGGTGCGCGCCACCTCGAGGAAATAGCGGAGCTGGTATAAATCCATGGTTAATGACCTGTGTAGGTTTATTTACTTTACTGAAAAAGATGCGGCCGCTACAATGGCTGCATGAACGATTTCAACGCCTTCAAGCAGGTCCTGCGCCGCGAGCTCTTCGAGCATCCCGTGATCACCGACAACCGCTTCACCGCCTGGTTCGCGGAAGGCGAGGCGAGCGAGCAGGACGTGGCCGAGCTGATCCTGCAGTTCTCGGTCTTCTCGAACCACTTCCTCGTGGCGCAGGTGAAGCGCATGGTCAACGCCGGGACGCTGGAAGGCGAGCGCTGCGCCCGCGCCATCCTGGTCAACGAGTGCGGCGTGGCCCTGGGTCGCGACGGCTCGCCCGAGGGCCGCAGCTTCTCGAGCGGCAACGCCCACCTCAACTGGCTGCGCGAGGCGGGCGCGGCGCTGGGCCTCGAGCCCGCCGCCCTCGGCCGCTGGGAGAGCGGCAGCGACGCCACCCATCGCTTCCTCGACGGCCTCGACCGGACGTACGGCTCCCGCGACGGCATGGTCGGCGCCGGGGCCAGCTTCGCCATCGAGACGTGGGCGGCGTTCGGCATCGGCGCCGGGCCCGAGCTCGAGGCGCGCAATTTTTGGAAGCAGCTGATCCGCGGCCTGGAGGCCTTCAACCGGCGGCGCCTCGCCGCCGACGCGACGCCCGTGCCCCTGCACTTCTTCAAGTTCCACTTCGAGACGGAGTCCGGCCACGGGGCCAACGTCTGGCGCGAGCTCGAGGAGACGTTCGGACAGCCCGGCTTCGACGCACGGCGCTTCCTGCGCGGCGGCCGCCAGGCGCTCGACGCCATCGAGACCTTCTGGAAGGGGCTCGACGCGTCGCG
>CAZZGQ010000069.1:9556-11476 GCA_964653765.1 uncultured Elusimicrobia bacterium
GCCGCCAGGCGCTCGACGCCATCGAGACCTTCTGGAAGGGGCTCGACGCGTCGCGCCGCCGGCCGGCGGACGTCCTCGCCGGGATCAACGTGGCGCAGTGGGCCGTGTGATTTAGTATCCTTGCGCCGTGACCGGCGCGGGCTATCCGTTCCTCTTCGGCATCTACGGCGCCAAGGCGACGCGCGACACCGTCGCCCTGCTCAAGAGGAGCGGCGCCTGCGGCGTGCTGCTGCTGGCGCGCAACATCGAGACGGCCGAGCAGACCCGCGCCCTCACCGAGGAGCTCGTCCAGCGCGTCGGCCGCCCGCTGATCTTCTCGATCGACCACGAGGGCGGCTGGGTCCTGCGCTTCAAGGCCGGCGTGACGCCGTTCCCCGGCAACTACGCCTTGGGCCGCGCCGGCGATGAGAAGCTCGCCTACGCCGTGGGCCGCCAGATGGCGCTGGAGCTGCGGCCCCTGGGCATCCGGCTCAACCTCGCCCCCGTCGTCGACGTGCTCACCAAGGCCTACAACCCGGGCATCGGCATCCGCTCCTTCGGCGACGAGCCGGCGCTCGTCGGCAAGCTGGGCGCGGCGATGATCCGCGGCATGCAGGATCACGGCGTGGCCGCCTGCGCCAAGCATTTCCCGGGCAAGGGCGCGGCCACGGTCGACGCCCACGTGGCGCTGCCGACCATCGACATCGCTCCCAAGGCTTTCGAGCGCGGCCATCTGCGGCCCTTCGCCGACGCCGTCAAGGCCGGGGTCTCCTCGGTGATGACGTCGCACGTGCGCTATCCCGCCCTGGACTCCAAGATCGCCACCTTCTCGGAGAAGATCACCCGCGACATCCTGCGCGGCAAGCTCGGCTTCGAAGGCGTCGTGATGGCCGACGATCTGTGCATGGGCGCCGTCAGCGGCCGCATGCCGATCCAGCAAGCCGCCGTCCAGGCGTTCGCCGCCGGGCACGACCTGCTGATCCTGGCCCACGACCGAGACGTTCAAGCCGAGTCGGCCGAGCTCATGGAGCAGGCCCTGGCCGACGGCCTGATCGACAGGCAGGATTTCGAGGATGCATGCCGGCGCATAGGGCGTTTATTGAATTTGCCTTGCGCCCGAAAGGCTCGCGCATCGCGCCGCGAGGGCGCAAGGCTGGCCCGCGAGATCGCGCGCCGCGCCGTGCGGCCCGCGCGCCGCGGCTCGCAGGCCCTGCCCCTGCGCCCCTCGTCGTCGCCGCTGCTCGTCGTCCTGCCCGATTTTCCGCAGGTCTCCCAGCGCTTCACCTTCGAGGGCGGGCCGCTGGGGCCCGAGCGCGCGCTCAAGGAACGGCTGCGCCGCTGGGGGCCGGCGACGATCGTCCGCGCCTCCGTCGAGAAGCCCGAGCTCCCCGGTCTGGCGGCCCGCGTCGACAAGGCGGAACGGGTGCTCTTCTTCTGCTTCGAGGCCCGCCGCTTTCCGGGCCAGAAGGCCGCGCTCGAGCTGCTGTCCAAGCGCGCGGCCGACAAGACCGTCCTCTGCCTGATCCGCAGCGCCTGGGACCTCGATCTCGCCGCTCCGGCGATGACGGCCGTCGATCCCGGCGGCTACCGTCTGACGCAACTGGAGGCGGCGCTCGACGCCGTTCTGTCCTCATGATCCTTCCGCTCGTTCTCGGCGCTTGCCTGGCCGCGGCCCAGCCCTCCCCCAGCGTCCGCGCCCTCAAGACCACCTTCATCGAGACCATCGACGACAAGGCGAAGGTCCGGGCGCTGGACGAGCTCTCGCGCACGCCGCCCGTGTCGGCCTCCGACGTGGAGGCGCTCTACGACCTCTTCATGCGTTTCCCGATCGAGGGCGTGCGCGGGCCCGCGCTGCAGTCGCTGCAGCGCCTGCGCCCAGGCGTCGCCGGCGCCGAGCCGCTGATCCTGCGCTGCCTCGAGGACGAGGACGCGGCCACGGTC
>CAZZGQ010000069.1:11576-13004 GCA_964653765.1 uncultured Elusimicrobia bacterium
CGGCGCCGAGCCGCTGATCCTGCGCTGCCTCGAGGACGAGGACGCGGCCACGGTCCTCTTCGGCATCAAGGGCGCGGAGGCGCTGGGCACGAAGGACGCGCTGTCCTTCCTGCGCAAGATCGTCAAGCCCAAGTTCAAGTATTCCACGCTCGAGAAGGCCGTCACCCTGGGCGACCGCAACGCCTGGTCGGTCCAATTCGAGGCCCTGGCGGCCCTGGCGCAGCTCGACGGCAAGAACGCTCTGCCGGTGCTGGAGAAGAAGTCCCGCGAGGCCCCGCAAGTGGCCCGCCTGATCGGCCAGTACCTGTGGACGGACGCCCTGCCGCTGATCGTGCGCTGGAACGCGGGCGAGCCCGCCGAGAAGGAGCGCGCGATCGAGGCGCTGGAGGCGCCGACCTCCGCCGCCGTGCTGCGGCCCTCGCGCGCCGCGATGCTCGCGGTCGTCGCCGACCCCAAGCAGGACGCCGAGCTGCGCCACAAGCTGGCGATCAAGGTCGGCCTCTGCTCGATGCACGACGAGGTGGCGGGACTGCTCAAGTCCTACGACGAGGCCTCGGACCCCTATCTCAAGCGGCTCTATGCCGCGGCCGCGTTCGCTTCCCGCGACCCCCAGGCCGTGCCGCTGCTGACGAAATTCGCCAAGGAGGATCCCCAACCCAACGTGCGGGCCGGCGCCCGCGTGCAGCTCAAGGACATGCTGCCGCCCGCCGAATATCGCGCTGTCCTCGAATGGGCCGCCAAGAACGACCCGGACGCGGATAACCGCGATATCGCCCAAAGGGAGCTCAAAGTGCTAACCTATTAGGAATGCACTGGATCTCCTGGCTGCTGGCGGTCGTTTGCGCCGGCTTGACGGCCGCGTTGGCGTGGTCCTTGAGCCGCCTGTACGAGAGCGAAGTCCGCGCCGAGGCCCCGGCGGCCGCGGAGCTGCCTGAAGGCTGGCAGAAGCTCGACGAGCTGCTCTCGATGCTCCTCTCCCTTCAGGAAAAGGGCGTCTCGCATTCCGGCACGGTCTCGCGCGAGGATTTCGGCCGCGCCGTGCTTCAGAGCGCCTGCCAGCTGATGAAGTGCAGCCGCGGCTCCGTCATGCTCTACGACGAAGCGGCGGGGACGCTCAAGATCGTCGCCGCCAAGGGGCCCGGCCCGGCGCAGAGCCAGACGCTCTTCCTCAAGCCCGGCGAAGGCGTGGCGGGCAAGGCGTTCCAGAGCGCCCAGGCCATCTTCGTCCCCGATCCGCAGAAGGACCCGCGCTACGTCAAGGGCGTGGCGGGCGACAGCCAGCCCTTCATCTCGCTGCCCCTCCTCGTGAAGTCCAAGCCCATCGGCGTGCTCAACCTCCACGCCGACGGCAGCCCGGAGCCCTTCAACGACTACGCGGTGAAGTTCCTCAACATCCTGGCGGGCGAGGCCGCCGTGATGCTGCACAAC